>NZ_CP048020.1:662262-993393 GCF_010365865.1 Treponema vincentii
CAGGATTGGAGCAGCTCGGCATCGGCTCCAAAGAGGCCTGTTTTATCGATGCAATCGTATTTTACGAAAAAGGCAACTTCATTCGACGAAACAGTGCAGCGGCGAGTTATCTGGAACAATGTGGCTGCCGCGTAGAGGTCTTCCCCGAACCTAAGAAGATACAGCAGCAGTACGGCTATGCCGAAAAGAAAGGCATCGACTGGGGCCTTTTTATCGAGCCGCTGCCGGAAGGTTCCGATAGCAACAGCGAACCGGATGGGGTCTCCGTTTCTCTGGCACTGCAGAACTGTGCCGAAATGCCGGTGCGTCTTAAACACCTGCCGAGCCGTACGGAAACCAATCTGTTATTAAAAGATGTTCCGGCATCTCTAAAAGGTGGTAAAAAATGATTGTTGCAATAGACGGCCCTGCAGGTTCGGGCAAAAGCACCGTTGCAAAGATGATTGCGGCGGATTTGGGCTTCACCTTTATGAACACCGGCAGCTTTTACCGTGCAATGGCACTCGCAGTACTCCGTTCATTAGGCGGAGACGAAAGCGGCGCCGGTGCGAAGAAGCCGGATTTGGAAAACGAAGCAAAGTGGACGGATTTTGCAAAAACCGTCTCGCTTGAATATAAGCGGGATGGAATGTATTTAGATGGCCGCTGCGTGGAACCATATCTTCGCAGTGATGCCGTCGAATCGATAGTCGCCGCTCTCTCCGCGATTGTGCCTATCCGGCACCTTATCAACAAAAAAATCCGTGCCGCTGCAGCAAAACTCAACATCGTCTGCGAAGGCAGGGATATGACCACCGTGGTATTCCCTAATGCCGAATGCAAGGTATACCTCGACGCCTCCGTAGATGCCCGAACACGGCGCCGTTTTGAACAAGGTACCAGCAGCCTTTCTGAAGCCGAAATACGGAAAAATATCGAAGAGCGGGACGCTATCGACCGGAATAAAAAAGAGGGCAGTTTAAAAATTGCCGAAGATGCTTTCTATTTAGATACATCGGACTTGACCATAATGCAGGTTTGTGAGAAAATAAAAGACAAAATACACGATAAAGGGTTATTTATGGAACAAAAGGAAGTGGCAATGGATGCAGTTACAAATTCCGATCAGAGCATCCAAACACAATTACCAGAGGAGTATTTAAATTTTGAATCTCCTGAAGTCGGAACATTAAAAGAAGGCCGTATTATTGCGATAACCGATGATTCGGTTTTTATTGACGTTGGTGGTAAATCAGAGGGACGTGTTGCACGCGAAGAATTTACCGAAGAGCCTCAAATCGGCGATACCGTACAGGTATACATTGAAAAGACAGAGGCGACGGACGGTAAGCTGATTATCTCCAAGCAAAAAGCAGACCGCAGCATTTTACGCAAAGAGCTGCAAAATGCATACCGAAACAAAACTCCTGTAACAGGTACCATCATAAAGCTCGTAAACAAGAGCGGATACGATGTAGATCTCGGTGCGAACATGATTGCATTCTTGCCGATCAGTCAGGCTGCCGCCCAGAAAGTAGATAAGCCTGAATCCCTATTAGGCGAAAAGGGAACTTTCTATATCGAAAAGATGGTTTTTGACCGCAAGGGGAACAGAGATAATATTGTAGTTAATAGAAGAAAATATCTTGAAGATACTCTCGAAAAAAATCGCGAAGCGTTTTTTGAAAATACCAATATCGGAGACGTTGTAAAAGGAACAGTCAAGAGCTTTACCAGTTTCGGAGCCTTTATCGACCTCGGCGGTTTTGACGGTTTGCTTCATATTAATGATATGAGCTGGGGACACGTTACCCGGCCGAAAGATTTTGTAAAAAAGGGTCAGGAAATCGATTTAAAAGTTATCAGACTTGATCCCACCGAAAAACGTATCAATCTTTCATTAAAGCATTTCACCCCCGATCCGTGGCTTGAATTTGAAGATAAATTCCAAGTAAACGATATTGTAAAGGGACATGTTACAAAGATTACCGATTTCGGAGCTTTTGTAGAATTATCGGAAGGTATCGAAGGTCTTGTACACATCAGCGAATTCAGCTGGGTAAAAAAGGTAAGCAAACCGAGCGACATGGTTAAAATCGGTGATGAAGTTGAATGTATGATCCTCGGTTACGATATCCAAGCAGGACGCGTCTCCCTCGGCTTAAAGCAGGTAACGGCAAACCCGTGGGATAATATCGATGAACGCTATCCTGTTGGAACCCGCTTAACCCGCAAAGTGGTTAAATTAACCAATGCCGGTGCGTTTATCGAGCTTGAAGAAGGGATTGACGGCTTCTTGCATGTCGACGATCTTTCGTGGACAAAACGGGTACGCCATCCGAACAGTGAGCTTCAGGCAGGTCAAGATCTCGAAGTAATTGTTATCGAATGCAATCCTGCCGAACACCGAGTTCGCCTTGGTGTAAAGCAGCTAAGTGATGATCCCTGGAAGACCTTTGCAGAGGCATATAAACCCGGTTCAACCGTCGAAGGCGAAGTTACCTCGGTAACCGACTTCGGCATATTCGTAAAAGTACCCGGCGGTATCGAAGGTCTTATTCACAAGCAAAATCTTGTAGAAAATCGTGAAGATAATCCCGACGAAGTATTAAAGAAATATGCCGTCGGCGACAAGGTAAAAGCGGCTGTCCTTGACGTAAATGTTAAAGATAAGAAAACGGCTTTTTCCATCCGCGACTATAAGAAACGTCTTCAGCAAGAAGAGCTTTCCCGCTATATGTCTACCAAACAGGAAGACGGCGAAGGCTCCTTTACGTTGGGCGATTTAATGAAGAATAAAGCATCGGAATAGTGTTGCCGTGAGGGCAGCGTATGTATATCTCAGGCCGTATTTTACCCGAAAGATTAGCTGCTCTCATCAACACACCCTTATTCACCCGCGGTGCTTTGGCTTCGGGTGATACCTTGCTCGAACTTATTCTCCGTTCGACTATGCAAGCAGTGGGCAGTACCGCTGCTTCTCTTTTTTTAGCGGATGAAACACTCCAAAATGCCCGGACGATTGCCTATATATGCGATGACACCTTTTATTGCATTGACGCAAAAAGAGCATTACCGGCAGCAGCGGCATGGGTGTTACGACAAAACGAACCGTTAAGAATGAATACGCCCGATACGGAAAGCCGCTTTACCTCAAACGGTATGGATGAAACTCCTTATTCGGCATCGGGATTTATTGCAGTACCGCTACGTATAGAGGATTTCCGTATAGGAATACTTGAAGCAGTGGATAAAAAAGATGGAGGAAATTTTTCAGAGGCCGATCTTTCGTTATTGAGCCTTATAGCCGGATACGCTGCACCGGTTTATCGTACTTCGTGTGCATACCGACTCTATGTGGATACTGTAAAATACACGGAACAGCGAACAGACCGTGAAGCGAAAGAAACTCCCTTTATAGCGGCCAGTCCGGTAATGCGGGAAAAACTCGCACTCTGTAAACAGCTGGCATTTTCCGATATACCGGTATTTATTATAGGGGAAAACGGAGTAGGAAAGACATCTGTTGCAAAGCAGTTGCATATTTACAGCCGTCGAGCGGATTATCCCTTTATTCGTGTGAATTGTGCCGAACCGGCAGAGGAGCTACTTGCACACCGCTTATTCGGTGCTAAGTCGGACAGCACAGATGTTTCCGATGAAAGCTGTTTTAAACAAGCGGAAGGAGGAACGTTGTTCCTTGATGAAGCAGCCGCCATTCCGCTTTCACTCCAAAAGAGGCTTTTAGACAGGATTTTACAGCTTGAACAAAGCAGCGGAAACATACGGTTGATTGCCTCAACATCCCGCGATATCGAGCAGTTAACCCGCGAAGGAGATTTCCTGTCGGAACTATACGGTAAATTAAACGTATTGCCGCTGTATATACCGCCGCTGCGGCAACGCAAAGAAGATATAGATGCACTCGCTCGGTTTTTTTTGCACCAAGCGGCGCAGGAAATGCGGAAGCCGTTTATTGATTTTTCGCCGGATGCTCACGAAGCGTTACAACAAGCGGAATGGAAGGGAAATATACGGGAGCTAAAAAATACTGTAGAATACGGGTGCTTAAACGGATGTCCGCCGCTTGTTACCGCTGAATATTTATTTCCCCGCTCTACTGTCGCAGTGTCGGCCGGAGACGTTGGCGGCCTTAAATCTGCAACGGATGCGTTTAAGCGGACATATATCAGAACGGTACTTGAAACAACCGGCGGAAATCAAACGGCGGCGGCTTCAATACTCAAAATTCAAAGAACATATCTTTCACGATTGATGAAAGAATTAAACATAAAAAATTAACGGGAGACATATATGACAGAACAAAACGATCAAACGCTTTCTTTTTCGGAACGCTGCGGACAATTTTTAACTCAACATCGGAAACCGATTGTCATTATACTGGGAGTAATTTGTGCCGTTGTCGCTGTCGCTTTGATTGCGTCGGCAATGACGACACGTGCCGCAAAAAGTGCATCCGTAGAAACGGAAGCAATTATCTCCGAATGGGCTGATTTACGGGATAAAAATGCTGAAGATATGACGGCAAAGGAAGATGCCCTTGCCGAAAAATTGGGAAAACAGGCCGTAGCAAACGGCCACACGTATGCCGCATTTCGGGCGTATACGACTCTCGGAGAAATCTATGTGCTCCGCAAGGATTGGGAAAAAGCGCTCGCCTTTTACCAAAAGGCAGGAGAGGCGCTGCCGAAAGCTTATACCGCCGGTATTGCCTATTTTAATGCAGCAGTCTGTGCAGATGAATTACAGCAGCACGATAAAGCATTGGAACTGTATACCTTATCAGCAGCCTTAGAGGACTTTCCGCTGAAGCCCCGAGCATTATTTAACATCGGACGGCTTGAAGAAAGCCTTGCTCATCCGGATAAGGCGATTGAAGCATATACAAAACTTACGGAAGCCTACCCCGATAACGATTGGACACTGCTTGCAAAATCGCGGATTATTGCACTTTCCATCAATTAGCGGGAAGGTACTATAAGGGATTATGCCGCTGTTACGGCTTTTATATCAGCGATACACTTTTCTTTTTTTCTGTTTTACTGGCCTGTTCATAATGGCCTGCGGTATTCCAAGTTTTATCTATCTTGAAAAGCCGCAACGTTCAGGGCATAATCCCAGTAATCTGACCGCCCTAAATGATCGATATTGTGAGTTCAAAACTGCAGATTCTGCAAATACAGCACATGCAGCGGGGTACATTAAGGGAACGGAAATTTACTACCGCATCTATGAACGAAAAAATGACTGCGAAAACGACCGTAGTAGAATCGACCAATATAATGATGATAACCCATTCACAGCAGCAGAGTATTTGGAAAACACTAAGAAATACTATCGCCTAGCGGCGACCGGTATATATACACGCCCGTTGATTGGTACATATCCATCCGATGCCTCTGTTCGTTTCCGTTTACAAGACTACGGCTCACCGGTTAGCGATCCTGCACAGCTTACCGTAAACGGAATTCAACAGGGTATACCGCAAAGGGATGACAGAATTCCCCATGCCAAACGCACCTTTAATAAAGACAATATTACCGTAGGTGATGACGATGTACAGCAGGCTTCCGTATCGGGAGGAACAGAAACATACTGGTGTGTAAATTTTTATGCTGTCAGCTATGGATACACGGCAACGTTTAGTACGCTCCACAGTGCATTGGAATATCTAGGATACATTTTAATAGAGAAAAAAAATCCGTAAAATACTCAATAAGTGCTGATATTTTAACGATATATAAAATATGAGATTAAAATATTAAGGAATGATTATGCTCAAGAGATTTCCGCTTAAAGCACGCTTGTCACTCACTTTCGGTTTATTATTCACCGTTTCAATGGTAACTATTAATTTTATTTCTGTTCGCAGCTCCCGCCTTGCGCTCGAGCGGCAAGCAGCTTCCCATTTAATAACGCTTGCAGAAAATCAAGCTACGATATTTGAGCAAACATATATTGAAAAATTTAGGATACAAATGGAAACATTAGCTCGGGGATCGGTAGTTTCAAATCCAAACACTCCCCTGTCCGAAAAAATAGAAATTTTAAAAAGTGAGGCAGAAATAGCTAAGAAAGACGGATGCTTGCGGATGATTGTAACCGACGCCCAAGGGAATGCTTATAGAACTGATGGTACGACAGCAAATGCTAAGAATTTTGAATGGTTCCAAAAGAGCATACAAGGAGAATTTTTCCTCAGTACGCCATACCCTTCGTATAAAGACGGATCGCTTGTTTGCACTATAGCGGCGCCCATTTACGGAAGAGATAAAGCAATCATCGGTACAATTGCAACCGTATACGATGGGCTCAAAATATATGAGACAATACGGAATATAAAAATTGGAGAGAGCGGTGAAGTCTATATCTTGGACAAAGACGGTGTTACTATTGCCGACCATGATGTCGCACTTATTTATTCACAAGAAAACGCATACGTAAAATCTCAATCGGATAAAGAACTTGAAAGTATAGGCCGTTTTGAGCATACAGCGGTTCAATCGACAACTTCCGGCTCCGGATCTTATAAATATAAAGGGGCGATAAAAGATGCCGCTTATGCAAAGATATCTACGACGGGATGGACGCTTATTACGACGGATTACCGGCAAAAATATATGGTTGCTATTAGGCTTATTATCATTATCGATACGATATTGGTGACCTTGGTTGTTTGCATTATTTTTGTCGTGTCGTTGGGACTTTCCCGAGCGCTACAGAAAACGGCTACTGCCCTAAAAGAGATAGCGCAGGGAACGGGAGACTTAACGGTTTCACTACCGGTAAAGGGAAAAGACGAGCTTACCGATATAGCACGATATTTTAATGAAACAATCGGAAAAATTGCCGATGCAATCCGCTCGATAGAAGCGAATACAGCTGACATGGAAGTAACCGGCACCAATCTTGCAGATAATATGCTTGAAACGGCAAGCGCAATACGGCAAATTACGGCAACGACAGAAACGGTAAAAGAGAAAATGATCAACCAAGCAGCAAGCGTTACCGAAACGGCGGCAACCGTTGAAGAGATTATTAGAACAATCAAGCAATTAAATAGCAGTATCGAAACGCAGGTAGGCAGCGTCGCACAATCTTCGTCTTCAATAGAGCAGATGGTTGCAAATATTGCTTCGATCGGTCAAACACTCGG
Organism: Treponema vincentii; assembly: GCF_010365865.1. Taxonomy (NCBI): domain Bacteria; kingdom Pseudomonadati; phylum Spirochaetota; class Spirochaetia; order Treponematales; family Treponemataceae; genus Treponema; species Treponema vincentii. Next base: position 669,419 of record NZ_CP048020.1, read on the forward strand.
GAAAACCGATCAAATTATCAAAAACTTTGTTTCGGCTACGGGAGACGGGAAAGCAGCCTTAGTAACTTCTAATGCCGTAACACAGAAGATTGCCGAAGAATCCGGTTCGTTAATGGAAGCCTCTAATGTTATTCAACATATCGCCTCGCAGACCAACCTGCTTGCAATGAATGCCGCAATCGAGGCTGCCCATGCGGGAGAAGCCGGAAAAGGGTTTGCTGTTGTCGCCGATGAAATCCGTAAGCTTTCGGAAGATTCTGCAATGCAGGGAAAGACAATTACAGCAACGCTTAAATCCTTAACTGCGGAAATCGAAACACTGTCCACTTCGTCTAAAATTGTCGAAGGGAAATTCAATTTGATTTTTGAATTGGCGGAACAAGTAAAATCGATGAGCAATCTTTTAACAGCAGCAATGAAAGAGCAAGAACACGGTAGTAAAGAGATTTTATCGGCTATTAAAAACATTAACATCGTAACAACCGAAGTACAAGCCGGCTCAGAAGAAATGCTGAAAGGCGGAGAAGGTGCTGCACACGAAATGCATACACTCGACGAATTAACACGCATTATCACCAATAGTATGAACGAAATGGCTTCCGGCGCCGTGCAAATTAACAACGCTGTACAAGAAGTTAATACGATGACGCAGAAGAATCGAGAAAGTATCGCAAGGCTCGCAAACGAAGTGGGAAAATTTAAGGTCAAATAGGGGATATTTTCCTTTTTTCTCGATAAAAAGATAATACGTTTCAGTACGCCTAAGAATGGACATGGATATTCATTTTTGAGCGAGAACGGAGTAACGTTTCCTCTATTCTTTTTTCTGCAATAAGGTACCTAAATGCTGATGACTGGTCTGTACGACATCCAGTATTGCCCCTGTCTCTTTTAGAAACTCGTTGATAGCCTTAAGCGAGTTGAAGCCTTCGTGTATACTGCCATCTTGCTCTTTAATCGAAGATGAGATTTCTGCTAACGAAAAACCTGCTGCATCCAAGGTTTCCGAATTTTTATCGTAATTGGCAAGAATACCGGTAAAAGATTTTTGAAATTCCGAAAAGAGCGAAATAAAAAGAGACATACTTTCACTGATGCTCTTTACCGATGACTGCAATTCTGCCATTTTCGTTTCGATCATCTTGGCGAAGGTACCGGTTTGGGTAGAAAGATTTCGTACTTCATTTGCAATAATTCTAAAACCGTCACCGGCTTTGCCTGCGTGAGCGGCTTCGATTGAAGCATTAATAGCCAAAATACCGGTTTTTACCGAAATGTTTTGGATGTCAGAGACCATCGCTTTAACTTCTCCGGTGTGTTCCTTGAGTGTTTCAAACGAGGCAGCTGTTATTTGTGCCGTGGATGCCGCTTCATCGATTTCATCAAGTCGTTTATGGATTTCTTTTTGCAGCGTTTTTCTGCTGCCGAGCGCCGTATCCAGCAGATTATCAACACGAACAGCATTCGCAGCAGAAGAACTACTCTCTTTTTGAATTTCTTCAAAGACCGAAAGGATAGTTTCAAACCGTTCTTCCAGCTGCTCCATCGAGCTTTTGATAATTTGAAACGAATGCTGCGTTACAAAGTCTAAGACAACACCTTTGTTGTATTTAACGACAATTTTATCTACTAAATCGGTAAAATTTTGAAGCGCTTCTTGTTCTTCTACCATATAGTCATTTCCTAAAATAACCGGTCAAGATAATCTATGCCGCATTGCAAATGAGAAAGCCAATCTAAGAAGAGCTCTACCTTATCATCGGTGTAAACAGCTCCGTGCTGAGGCGCAATAACAGACGGGTTCAATAGTCGCACTGCTTCAACCCAGCGCTTGACAATCTTATTGGCTGCCATATATCTAACGTGGAAGGGTTCGATCAATGGGATATGCTTTTGGAAATCGTCGATAAAGAGCGTTTCGTCTTCTTCTTTTTCAAATACGGCGGCGCCAATATCACCGCTAAACAAGATACGAGAACGTTCGTCAAAGAGCGAAAACTGTCCCGGCGAATGCATAAAATGGGAAGGTACACATCGCAGCTTATTGCCGGAAGTCAAAGAAATGCTCATACCCTTGTCAGGAATGCCGGTCATACGCGAAACGTCAACAATGCCGAAGTGAGGCATGAAACGGAGCCAAAGAGAAGAAATATAAATCTGTGCCTGTGTAATACCAAGCCACAGGGCAATGCCGGAAGATACATCGGGATCTTGATGAGAGAAAAAGATGATGTCGATTTTATCTACTGATATAAACCTACTGACGGCGGTTACTACCTGCGAGAAAAGATGCACCCCACCCGGATCCAGTAGGATTCCGCGACCGTTATCGATGATCAAGTACTGCATGGTCTGTACGGCGCCCTTCCGGTATTTTGTTTCGCCGCCCAGCCAGATAAACTTATGATTCTCATCTTCGTAAAGAATCTTGCCTTGCACACGTACATTTGCATCAGATGTCATTATTTTCCTACTACCTCGTATCTAAAGACTGTATTCAACATATACTTGCAGTATATCGATAAATCAAATGAGAGGCAAGTCAAGTGGAGAATGATCCCTAATATTAGCAGTTTATCAGTAGATGAATGATCCCGTATGGTATACGACGTTTACTTTTTTTTGAAAATGATATTGACGATTACGGATAATTCAGTAAATTCTATAAGAAGGCATAATAAAATTAACATAAACAAAAAAATACGCCGGAAGGTTACAAATATGAAATATGGAGAGAGGTATGCGTATACGGTAATAGCGGTTATTGCAGTTGTTACCGTATTTTTCGGCTTTATGATTCCGAAAATCAACATGGATAATGAGTTACGTCATTTCTTCCCGGAAGAGCATCCGTCGAATATCAGGTTCAAACAGTTAACAAAGGACTTTGGCGATCAATATGCGATGGATATCGTGCTGGAAACTAATGAAGATACTATTCTTCGCCCTGATTATATCGCTGCAATTAAAAATATCTCCGAAGAGCTTGCGTTACTCGATAATGTCGTAAAGGTACGGTCTTTAACCGATATCGAGTTTATTACCGCTATGGACGGCGCCCTTGTTGTAGAACCATTACTCCCCGAACGGTTTTCGGGAACTGCGGCGGAAATTCAAGCGATAAAGCAGAAAATTTTTGAATGGCCGCACGCCTACCTCGGTACGATTATTTCGGATAGTTTTAAAGGCGTGCAGATTGTCGTAACTATCGCCTCAACGAGTACGCCTACCGAAGTCAGTACGCTCTATAATAATACGGTAGAGATAGTCAAGCGGAATTTGCAAACGGTAAACGGGGTATCGTATAAAATTGCCGGTGATCCGGTACTTGCCGAACATGCAAAGCTTTTTATGTATGCGGATTTACGCAATCTTATCCCGCTGATCACTGCAGTGGTATTACTCTGTCTGTTTTTATCTTTTAAGAATATTGAAGGAACTATTCTGCCGCTGCTTGCGGTGCTTATCAGTACGGTATGGACGATCGGCACGATGGCTCTTATCGGAGAACCGTTGACTATCGTTTCGAGCTGCTTGCCGGTACTGCTGATCGCCGTCGGCTCCGCTTACGGTATTCACATTGTCAATCATTATTATCAGCATCTTGAAACGGAGCCGCCGATCCCCTCACAGGAACGCCATCGCGCCATCGTCGCTGAATCGCTGAAAGGAGTTCGTGCGCCGGTACTGCTTGCAGGTATTACGACAATCGCAGGGTTTATATCCACCATCACCAGCCCGATAAAACCGCTAAAATCCTTTGCAACGTTCAGCGCTTACGGTATTGTAATCGAATTGGTTATAGCATTTCTACTTATCCCTGCATTGTTGATCCTGAAACCCATGAGTCTTGTGCAAAAACAGCAAAAAAAGATGCAGATGCATTCGACAAAGCAAAATGCGCGGCTTGCCGCATTGGGGATAAAGATAGACGAAAAAGGGATGATGCATAGGATTTATCTCTTTTTTAACCGACATCGGGCGGGGTTTATCATCATGCTGCTTGTCATTATCAATCTTTCGATCTGGGGCATCTATCAGTTAAATATTGAGTCGGCTTTTTTGGAGTATTTCCTTAAAAACTCCGAAATACGGGAAGGTGTTTCTTACATCGACAGTCATTATGTCGGCTCTACGGGGTTTAGTCTGGTGATCGACGGTAAAAAGAAAGGTGCGCTTTGCGATCCGGAAATTTTAAAACAAATGGACGGGCTTTCAGGTTTCCTCACGGATAACTACGCCGATATCGGCACGATATTATCGTTTTCCGATTTTATTAAGCGGCTTAATCAGGTGATGCATAAAGATATGCAAACCGAATATTCCGCGACCGCCGAATCCGCCGACAAAGGTTCGCAATCCGGCGAGAGCTTCTTTTCGGATGCCGGAAGTTTCTTTGCCGATTCCGATACCGAACAAGGCAGCAGAATACCGGCTGAGTCTTCACCGGATAGTCTTGCGGTTCAGACTGTATCACGCGCGGCCGACACTTCACCTTCTTTTGCTGCACGGTATCGCGGAAAGGCATTGACAGCCGATGACGTGATGGAGCTTTTTATCGCCGCGTATGCGCAATCGGGAGGAAAGGACGTTACACTCCCCGAATTTATAGCCGCACTGCAAAAGGAACTGAACTACAACGGAGCTGCTTACGATGAAATTCCCTACGACGTTTCAAAATATCCGGTTGCTAATCGTGAGGAATTAAAAAACTTAATTTCGCAATATCTTCTATTGTATTCAGGTTCGCTTGATGATTTGGTGGATGAGCAGCTGGAGCCGTCAAAGACCCGTATGCAGATAATGATGCGCGTTCACGACACCGGTAAGATAAAAGCGGTTATCGATGCTGCGACGCAGTATGCGCAGCAGCATTTTCCCGAAGGCTACACGTTGGAAGCCTCCGGCCTTGGGGAGCTTGAAACTGCAATGACCTCGATGATTATCGGTAGTCAGATATCCAGTTTGCTGCTTGCCATTGTGATTGTGTTTTGCATTTTGTCCCTGTATTACCGTTCTCCGTTTGCAGGGCTTATCGGTGCGGTTCCACTCGGCGTTTCCATTCTGATGAACTTTGGCATTATGGGACTTACCGGTATTAACCTCGATATGGTAACCAGTCTGGTGGCAGCGATTGCCATCGGGATCGGCATCGACTATACCGTTCACTTTATGAATAACTATCATAAGGAGCGGCTAAGAACGGACGATTTAACCGCCGTAACGGTCAATACGTTACAGCTTTCGGGAAAAGCCATTATGGTCAACGCCGCATCGGTCGGGTTCGGCTTTGTCGTGCTGTGCTTTTCCCGCTTTGTGGTGTTGCGGTTTGTCGGGTTTCTAGTCGCGGTTGTTATGCTGACCGGCTCCGTCGCAGCTATGACGATTTTGCCGATGCTGCTCAACATATTTAAACCGCGTTTTATGGCTAAATAGATAGGAGGTGTGAAGATGACACACTTAATAAGAAAGATGGTGTTGATACCGTTGCTCGCTGCCGGTATTGCTGGGGTGCTTGCTGCCGAAGACGGCAAAAGTGTCGTACAAAAGTCGCTCGATGTGCCGCGCCCGCGGTTTACCCATAGCGCCGTAAAAATGGAATTGATCGATTCAAATAATTCCGTCGACGAACGTATGATCGAAGAATGGGCAAAGGATCCCGGAGACAAAACCGGCGCGGCGCTGATTATATTCCGACAGCCTGCTTCGGTAAAGGATACGCGCTTTTTGCAAATTGTGAATAAAGACCGTGCCAACGACAAGTGGATCTATATGCCTGCGCTGCGCACTACCCGCCGTATCGCTTCTGCTGACGGAGCAAAGTCCTTTATGGGCACCGATGCTAGTTATGACGATCTGGAAACGCGCAAAATCGACGAAGATACGCACGAACTGCTTGGAACCGAAACGGTCGGCCCGTATACCTGTTATAAAGTTGAATCAACACCGGTTAATGTAAAGTCAAGCCAGTACCTTAAACGGATTTCATACATCGATCAAGAAACATCCATACCGGTTAAAATCGAAATGTACGATAAAAAAGGCGCACTGCTGAAAGTCTTGGAGATCGAGAAGATCGAAAAACAGGGAGACTATCGGATTCCTATGCAGGGGAAAATGACAAACGTACAGACGAAACATACCACCCGCATCACCATCCTCAAGCTCGAACTGGACAAACCGATCAACGATAAAATGTTTACGCAGAATTTCTTAAACACGGGGAAACTGTAATATAATTGGTAATTCATAATTTGTGATGGGTAATTACGTATTACAAATTGCCAATTACAAATTGATTACGCATTACCAATTATCCATTGAATTGCCGCAGGAGTCCGTCGCTGATGCGATGAATACGGAGAGGTGCGTTATGAAGAAAAAGTATTTGATGTGTGCACTGGTTTCAATTGCGCTGCTGAGAGCGTTGGCTGCACAGGCCTCTTTTTTTGATGATGGGGGCGGAATAGTCCCTGATTCTGCGGAAACAAATTTCAGTTCAGCGGAAACGGATACGAACGGCGTAATGAATTCCGCTTCGATGAGTAAATCGGAGAAAATACTGGAATGGCACGGCTTTGCCAAACTGGATGCGCGGCTTTGGGTACATCCCGATGTAAAGCGCGCTGATGCAATCCCCGTGTTCGGATTGACGGTAAGTCATAGCAGCCCTAAAACGGAGTTGTCCGCCGATTTGCAGTTGAATGTGCGGACAGTAAAGGATTATCCGCTCGATATCCTCAATGAACTGACGATGCGCGCTTATTTAGGCGACTGCGTGCTGTCCGCCGGAAAACTGAAGCTCGTGTGGGGCAAGGGCGATATGATTCACGTGCTCGACGTATTCAATGCGAACGACCTTACCGACTTTACCATCCCCGCCTATATAGACCGCAGAATAGGCGAACCGATGGTGCATTTTGCCTATAATGCCCCGATTCCGCTGCGGCTTGAACTTGCATGGGCTCCGTCTATGACACCCGACCGTATTGCGTTGTCCGGCCCGTGGGTACCGCCTCAGCTGTACCGAGCAAAGCAGAGTGCGCACAATTATCTATTAGGGGCTATAAACGATTCAACTTCGGCTTTTTCACTCTTTTTTGATGAAACAAAACTACAACAAGCGCTTCATGATCCTATTTCAAAGATACTGAAAGAAAATATCCCCGATTCGATTACCATTGATATGAAAGATATTGTAGGGAAACTTAATGAAAGCGCTTTACTTGAGGGCATTACTATTGGAAAAAAAAGTATAAAAAAATTGTTGGAAAATCTTGCAAAACAGAAAATCACCATACCGACTACGGAAATCATTGAAAGGTTTTTGCCTCCCAAACCGGACGGCACCCCCTATACTGAAGCGGAATTGAAAGCGGCGCTGCAAGGGGAGCCGTTTTTAACACAGGCAACAGCCTTTATAGCGAAACAGATCGCCGACACAGCAAAAAAAGCGGAGACGGAATTTATTGCAAGTCTAAAAACAGCCGATGCGGTTATCGGGAGTTTCCGATTTGATGAATTTGTGAAAATCGGCATGAATGCCTTTTTACCCGATATGCATAACATCAAATATGGGCAGTACGGTATACGACTTTCCGGTTCGGCGGGGCCGGTGGATATGGCGGGGCAGTATTATTTCGGACACTATAAGACGCCGTCGATTGACGTAGACGCTATGGTCGCCAATGCGCTTGCCGGAAAAAGCCTTGCCGATTGCGTACACTACGATCCTGTACATATCTTCGGCATCGATCTGGGAACGGCAATCGCAATGTTCAATTTAAAGTCTGAATTTGCCTACTACATGACAGGTGATTTTAAAGGTACCGACCCTGCAGTGCATAACAACAGCATTCAGTGGGTGATGGGATTTGACGTCGATATCCCCTTGAATAACATCAATGTTAATATCCAAAACCTCGGCGCATGGACGCTCGGCTTCAAAAAAGTGAAAGAAAATAATGAGAACGGGAAATTCGACATGGATTGGAATACGGCGGGAAAATCAACCAACAATAAGTTGATCGTCAACATTTCCGATTCGTGGCTGCATGAAAATCTCACCGATTCCCTTACCTGTATCTGGGGCATAGAACATAACGATTTCGTCATAATACCTAAATTGCGCTACCGTATTAAAGATGAACTGTACGTAGAAGGAACAGGCGCTTACATTTATGCCGCAAATAAAAAGAGCGAGTTTTCAAACTGGAAAAACAATCATTTTGTCCAAGCAAGTCTTGAGTATCGATTTTGAAAACTAATTAATTTTTTAGAGATGATATGCTGACACTTTGTAGAAAAAGAGGTATAGTAGGGCGCCCCAGAAATAGAGATTTCTATTATAACGGTGTTTTTTAAAGGAGTATACGGTATGAAACACGGTAAATTATTTGTCTTTAGCCTTATGATTCTTATTTTTATAATATCGTGCGGCAATAAAGACGCAAAGAATATCATAAGCATTAAAAACGCGTCAGCTGAAAAGCTTATCAATTCATTTACGAAATTTGAAAACAATTTTATGCTGCGCAGTGATATTGCCGACAACGGCTATGAACAATTAAATTTTTTTCTTACCGATTATGATATACAGGGGCCGAAAGTCGAAAAGTTTTTGCAATCGGCAGCACCGTTCATTGATTCGGTTATCGAAAATAAAATCGGTGTAACGAGCCGCTTTATAAACGATAAAAAGGCACAAGCATTTAAGTTTTCTTATGCATTCAATAATATTTTACAAAACGAAGAAAAAACCGATGTCATCAATATCGTTATGGGACAAAAAAATATTGAAGCGGCGAGTCCTTCGATATTCAATAAAGCCTTTTCTATTCCTGCACAAGACCTCGGAAAAGCGCTTGCGCTTATTGCCCCTAAAGAAGTTCCTGCAAACCTCAATATCGATTTGACCTATAATACACTCAGAACATTTACTTCCATTCAACCGGATAAGGCGTCGCAAAAGCGTTATGATAAGGCTCAAGGTATTCTCTATAAGCATGCGGTTATCACACGGAATGGCGATACATATTCCATCGTATTCAATAATGATGATATCGTTAAATTCATCCCGGCTCTGGTAAATGCGGTAAAAAACGATAACAGGATAAAAGCTCTCTGGAATTTTTATGAAAACCTTTTTGAAAAAGAATTTAAAGAGATCGAAGAAAAATTCAATACGGAAATAAAAGACAAGATTAAGGAGTGCTCTTTTACAGAAGAATTGATTGTTAAAGACAATCTAGTCATAAAGGATATATGCACCGTCAGTACCAAAGGTAAAGAAATTGTACATCTTGAGACCGGTATTAAAAATTATGAAAACCCGATTGACGGTATGACGTATACGCTCAATATTACCGATCCTAAACTTATCGATAAAGATACAAAAGCGGATATAATATCTTTTGTATTTGCTACCGAAGGTACTATTACCGATACGACAGCCAAAATCGATTATTCGGCATCTATGTCCGTTACAAACGATACCGAAAAATCCTCCCTTTCGGATATTGATATGCATTACTATTTTTATGCCGATACAACGAAGCAGAACGATAACTTTAAAATAGGAATGGATGCAACCGCATATAACGGTCTTGATGGTAAGGACAAAGGTACAAAACAAGTCCTTATGAATATTGCAATGCAGGCATTAGGAACCGTTGAAAAAGCACCGGATATCATTATTTATAAAGTCGACACCATCGGCATGGACTTGAAGACACCGGATACGGAGCAGTATACCGTGCAACTTGAAACCGATGCATCGGTTATATACAGTAAAAATATCCTTGAAGATATTGTGATACCTAACGATACGGTTAAAGTGCTTGAGACAAAGGTCAATGAGTGGCAAGCCATTAAAGACGAAATTACCGCGAACCTCAACGCACTTTCAACCCTCCTCAATCTATAGGGCATCTCTAGTTTTTTAGAGATTCCCTATAAAACACACCTCACACCACGTGCACGAAATTTTCTCCAAAATTTCGTGCATTTTTTTTCTTCGATAAAAGAGGCAAACGCATCAGATGAATAAAGCAACTGCCACAATTATTCTGCGGGCAATGCACCAAAATGTCTGATGCGTTTCCTTCCTTCTGCGTGAAATTTTATCCAAAATTTCACGCACTTTATTCTCTAAAAGAGGCAAACGCATCAGATGAATAAAGCAACTGCCACAGAATAATTGAGGTTGCGAGACCATTTGAATCGCAAAGCGATTCAACTCTGGTTGAACGACCTCAATTATTCTATGGGGGTATAAAAACGTCTGATGCGTTTCCCGATTGTCCTCAAGGTTTTCCGCTAAATTCCGACACTGTAGCAGAAGGGGTATCAGATGGACAAAGTATCCGCTGCAGGGAAAATCGAACAAGTCTTACAGCAGCAAATTAACGTGATGAAAGAAGTATATGCATATCAAAAAGAGCTTTCCGACTCCGTGCGGAACCGCTCATGGGAAGGCATTGAACGCTGCGTGTTGAAAAGTACGCAGGCTTCCAATGAGTTTTTACGGCTTGATAAGCAGTGTTTTTTGCTTCTTAATCAGCTTGATCCGTATAACGAAGAGGTGAGTGATTTTTATGGCTATATTGCATCACTGCCTGCAGAAAATCAAAAAAAGCTATCGTATTTATATCGCCGCCTGCAACAGCAGGTGCAGCTCTCAAAAACTGCAAACGATACGCTTGACGCTTACGTTACTCATGTACAGACGCTGGTACAAGATATGATGGATGCCGCTGAAATCGGTACGAGAACAGCATTTTATACCCGTACCGGTGCGCCGAGCCAATCAAATTACAGCAGTTTGGTTATCGATACGGTATTTTAACGGATAGTATTCAAGAAGGCGAGATAAAAAGCGCTGTCTGAAATAGCGCCATCGCTTTTTATCTCAAGTTTGCGTTGCAAACTCGATTATTTTACGAATGCGCTGATGCGCACGGCTAAAACCTTTTTTGGAAATTTAAATTTCCTGTAAAAGTTTTTATGGGAGAAAAAATGTCTACATTTGCTTCGATTGAATTGGGAAAACGCAGTTTTTTTGCACACCAGCAGTCTATTCAAACAGCCGGTCATAACATATCGAACTCATCCACGGAAGGATATACCCGTCAGCGTGTTCAGCTTGATTCTTACGAGCCGCTGTACCGTCCCGATCTTTCACGGGCGGAAACTCCCGGACAAATCGGACAGGGTGTTGCTGTCAGCTCCATTACCCGCCTGCGCGACGAGTTATTGGATCAGCGGATTGTCGCCCAAACCGATAAGCAGGGATACTGGGAGACACGCGATTCCTACATCTATATGCTGGAACAGCTGTATAACGAGCCGGAGGATACTTCCGTACGGACACGGCTCGATCAATTTTGGGATTCATGGCAGGAGCTGTCAGTCTATCCCGAATCGACGGCGGCGCGCAGTGCGGTTGCAACCCGCGCAAAAACGCTGACCGATGCCGTGCACCACCAGTATCGGGGATTGCAGGGCATCCGCGATATGATCAACGGCGACATTGAAGCGCGGGTTAAGCAGGTAAACTCCTTTACCCGGCAGATTGCGGCGCTCAATGAAGAAATCGTAAAAGTCAAAGCGATGGGCGATAATCCCAACGACTTGATGGATAAGCGCGATGTTTTAACCGAAAAACTTGCCGACCTTATCTCCATCTCTGTAGAGAAGGTAGATGCCGACGAATCCTATATCATTTATTCGGATGGTATGGAGTTGGTACAGGGGCGAACATTCCGTACTTTCGGGCTTAAAAGCGGTACCGCAAACGAAGGGTATGCCAATGTCGTATGGGAAGACTCCGGCAATCTTGCACACTTCGGCGGCGGCAGGCTGGCTGCTCTTATCGAACTGCGCGACGGAGATGTCCGCGACGAAATCAATAAACTCGATACAATGGCGATGAACTTTGTCGACCTGGTTAACGACATTCATCGCAATGCAATGGGCTTAAACGGAAAAACCGGTATTGATTTTTTCAAAGAACAATATTTTATCAACAATACGGTCGGTAATTTCGACCGGAACGGCGACGGTGAATATGATTCTTCATATATCTTCCGTTTGACCGGCGCATATAGTCTTGATCCGCGCGAACAAATCGGATTGGAAGGGACGATCACCCTTTCCGCAGGAACGGGAACGGTTCAAGTACCCTACGCTTCCACCGATATGGTCGCCGACCTTGTAGACCGCATCAATCGTTCCGGGGCAGAAGTCGTCGCGTATCTCGACCAAAACAACAAACTCGTGCTCAAGGGGACGGCGGCGCAGGATACCGAAAATCCCGACTTTGTTATCAGACACGTTGAAGATTCAGGACGCTTTTTAGCGGGATACGCCGGTGTGCTTACCGGCAGCGGTGCAGAAAACGCCTACGACTGGCAGCAGCCCGATGCGGTGAACGTACTGTCGCAGGAAGGCGCACAGTATGCCGTTTCCCCCATTGCGCACCCCTCCGGCTGGATGGAAATCAATCCGGTTGTGGTAAGCGATTTACAGAATATCGCCGCCGGTTACCCCAGTCCTGAAGGTATCCCCTACCCCGGAGACAACCGCGCTGCCGTCGCGATCGCGAAGATACGGAATACGCCGGTTATGGTCGGCAACACTCGCACCTTCGATGAATTCTTCGCCGAAGCTGTTACCGATATGGGCTTAAAGGGTGAACAGTCCGAGCTTGCGTTGAATACGCAAACCGCTATCGGCAAGGAACTCCGTGATATGCGCGACTCGATTTCCGGTGTCAACATCGACGAAGAATTGGCGGATATTATTAAATTCCAGCACGGCTACAATGCGACTGCTCGTTTTGTCGCTACCGTCAACGAGATGCTCGATACCATTATCAACAGAATGGGTGTCTAAGTGACGGTAAATGTATCAGGGAAAAGCTCATCAAAGCGGCAGAATAATAGAGGCAGGGCAACCATTTGAGCCATCTTCAACTGCTGTACATCCGTGTACATCAGTTGAAGGCGAGTTTTGTGGGTGCACAAAACGTCGCTGCTGTATGGAACCACTGCCGTCCATGGCAGTTCCAATTGAACAGCCTCTATTATTCTGCGGGGATCATAGAAATTCCTGATACATTTGCCGAAAGGAGTAAGTATGCAACGGATTAGTTCAAATATGCAGCATTCGGATAGCAGCTATTCGGTGCGGAGGCAGGAAAGTAGGCTGCACAAGGTAAACAGTCAACTCAGTACTCAGCGGCGTATTCAGCAGCTTCGTGATGATCCTGTTGCGGCTGGACACTCGGTACGCTATAAATCGCTTCTGGCACGGCTTGACCGCTTTGAAAAAAATGCCAAGACGCTCAACGACCAATATAAGGTTGCGGAGGCGCCGATGCAGAGTGCGCTCAATATTATGCAGCGGCTCCGCGAACTTTCCGTAGCGGGTGCAACCGGTACCTATACTGCTTCGGATCTTAAAAAGATGGCGCCGGAAGTAGATGAGCTGTTATACGAGCTTGTTCAAACAGCGAACAGTTTTAGCGCGGACGGCACCCGTCTCTTTGCCGGTACGAAAAGTTTTACCGAACCTTTTGAGATTGTGATGGGCGATATCGATGGCGCCGGTTCCGCCGTTATTACCAATGTACGGTACAACGGTTCCATCGACACTAAACAGGTGGAAAGCGATGAGCTTTCGTTTATGGAGGCAAATCAGGCAGGGAACCGTATCTTCTGGGCGGAACGGCAAACGCTCTTTTCTGCAACCGATGCACGGAACTTTATCGTACAGCAGGACAGTGCCATCGAGGTAGACGGCGTTACTATCCCGCTCATCGCAGGCGATAACGTCTATGCAATTATGTCTAAGATCAACAGCTCAGGCGCAGCGGTTAAGGCTTCGCTCGACCCTGTTACCAACGGTATGAATATCGAAACCACCGATGCACGGCAGCTCTGGCTGCGCGATACCGGAGAGGGAAACGTACTTGCCTCGCTCGGCATTGTGAAACCTCAGCAGCGGCCGCCGTACAACCTTGCCGATTCGGTGCGCGTTTCCGGCGGTTCGCTTTTTGATGCGGTAATCGCGATGCGTAATGCGATGTATGCAGGCGACCATGAATCGCTCGGCGGCAAAGTACTCGGCAGTGTGGACGGGGCTATCGACAACCTCGCAGCGCGGCTTGCGGAAAACGGTTCCCGCTATGAACGCGCGGAAGCGGCGCTCGCCCGTTTGAATATGCAGATACCGAACGTAACGGGAGCGGAATCCCGCGAAGCCGATTTGGATTTGACACAAGCGATTTCCGATCTTAAAATGTATGAGTATACTCATCAAGCATCGTTAAGCACGGTCGGCAATTTATATAAAAACACGCTGCTCAATTATTTAAGATAACAAGGTAACCTGTTCCGAAACGGAAGTTTCCGAACAGGTTTAACGGTGACAAAAGAAAGGGAGTTTTAGTATGGAAATAAAAACGAAGGCGTTGGGTACGGTTCAGATTGAAGAAGATCAGATCATCACCCTGTCTGAAGGTTTTTACGGATTTAAAAAATATCATCGCTTTGCCTTGCTCGATGCAAAGCAAAAGCCGTTTATATGGATTCAGTCGCTTGACGATGCAGAGCTTGCGTTTATCGCCATCGATCCTTTTATCTTCCGGCCTGACTATGAACTGGATATCGATGACAGTTTGCTTGAGCCGCTCGGTATTGAGTCTCCGTCAGATGTCCTGGTGTTCGCATTGGTTACCGTTCCGTCAGACGGCTCGGCAATTACGGCAAATTTGCAAGGGCCGCTCATTATCAATAAAAAGAATAAAAAGGCAATGCAGCTGGTCATCGGCGGGGAAAAATGGAAGACTAAGCATGATATCGTCGCTGAAATGAAACGCGGAGGTTCGTCATGTTAATCCTTTCCCGAAAGACAAACCAAAAAATCCGCGTCGGCGATTCAATTGAAATTACCGTTATTGAAGTTCGGGGCGATCAGGTTAAAATCGGCGTTGAAGCCCCCCGCTCCGTCAAGGTATTCCGCGAAGAAATTTACGACGAAATTCAGCGCGAAAATAAAGCGGCACTCGCGACCGGCAATATCGATTCGCTCGCTCAACTGGGGTTGAAGTAAAAAGAAAAATCTTAATCCGTATAAGAAGCGGAGAAAGTCAATTCACAATTAAGAATGCATAATTATGAATTATTACCGGCTATTTTTGCATTCGTGCTGTATAAGAGATGTATACTAACGGAGGCAGAAGATGATAAGAGAATCCCCTGAGTGGAACAATCTTCTCTGCGTACGAATAAAAACCTTTTTAAGATTACTTCATATTTTTCCCTGTTTGCCGATATTGAGTAAAGATGAGCCTCTAAAAACTGTAGTTTGTAGAGGCTCGCCAGAGAGGTTCTTATGATTAGAGGTTGGTACACTGCGGCAAGCGGTATGAACGCTCAGCAAAAACAGTTGGACGTTATCGCTCAGAATTTAGCAAATGCCGATACGACAAGCTATAAACGGGACGTTGCGACTCATAAAAATTTTCCCGAATTGCTGATACGGCGCTTAAATGATGACGGCGTTGTTAAAAATCCCTTTGGTTCGTCAGACATTGCGCCCATTATCGGAAAACTCGGCCTTGGGGTGGAGCTGAATGAAATCTTTACCGAGTTTGAGCAGGGTTCCTTAAAGCAGACCAATGCGGCCTCCGATCTCGCGCTTGAAGGCAAAGGCTTTTTCTGCGTGGAAACCCCTTACGGTGAACGGTATACCCGCAACGGGAACTTTACCGTCGGCGTTGAAGGCTATTTGATGACAAAAGAAGGCTATCCCGTCCTTGGGGAAAACGGACGTATTTTTTTACAGGACAAGGAATATAAGGTAAACCAAAACGGAGAGGTCTATGCGCGGCCGATGACCGAACCTGATTCGGATGCAACGCTGACCGACCGGCTCAAAATCGTTACCTTTGAAAATGACCGGTATCTGAAAAAGCGCGGTTCCAGTTTTTATCTTGACACACCCGTGTCGGGGACTGCTATCGCTGCGGAGGGCGGCGACCGTCCCGTTGTAGTACAGGGCTTTGTCGAAGCTTCAAATATTAAGGTAGTCAACGAGATGGTACGCATGATCGAAGTAAACCGTGCGTATGAGGCAAATCAAAAGACAATTCAATCCGAAGATACAATGATGAGTAAACTTTGGAACGAGGTTGCGAAAGTAAAATAGCGTAGGAGAATAAGATGGTAAGAAGTTTATGGACAGCCGCAACCGGCATGAACAGCCAGCAAGCAAATATCGATACGGTTGCAAACAACCTTGCAAACGTGAATACCAGCGGTTTTAAAAAGCAGCGGGCGGAGTTTGAAGACCTGCTGTATCAGACTATTCGGGCGGCGGGAACCCCTGCAACCGAAGATACGATTACACCTGTCGGCGTTGAGATGGGGCACGGTGCAAAGCTCGCCGCAACGCAGCGGAATTTTGAACAAGGGTCGCTGCAGAACACAGGTGTTTCTACCGATGTGGCTATTGCAGGAGAGGGCTTTTTCCGTGTGCTGCAATATGACGGTACCTATGCCTATACGCGGGACGGTTCCTTTAAAATCGATGCCGACCGGCAGTTGGTAACCTCAAACGGACTCCGCTGTTTGCCGGAAATTATTTTCCCGGAAAACTATCTTCCGCACACAATCGCAATCAGCCAAGACGGCCGGGTGTCGGTGCGGGTAGGGGAGCAGGATGATCCGGTAGAAGTAGGTCAGATTGAGCTGTACCGCTTCCAGAATCCGGTCGGGCTTTCCGCTCAAGGAAGCAATTTGTTCCGGCAAACTCCGGCATCGGGTCAGGCTATCGCAGGGCGCCCCGGCTTTAACGGCTTCGGCAAAACCGAGCATAAATTTTTGGAAATGTCGAACGTCTCTACCGTCAGCGAAATGGTCAACATGATTGTCGCACAGCGTGCCTATGAATTTAACTCAAAAGCCATCCAAACCAGCGACAATATGCTCGGTACCGCAGTCGGCTTAAAGCGGTAGTATTCCTTTTGTACGAAATTTTTCTGAAATTTCGTACATTTTGTTGTAGAAAACGGGCAACCATTATTCTGCGGGCTGTTAAAAAAACAGTCTGGCGCGGTTGCCCTAATTGAAAGGAGCACAACAATGATTAGCGCAGTGCAGCACAACAGCCATACCGCACCGCAGCATCCGGCGAACAAACATGCTGCAAAAAACACGCAGAGCTTTTCTCAGTTGCTCGATTCTTTAAAGACCGAATCCGCTCGTTTTTCTACAGCGAAGGAATCCGCTCATTCAAATCTCTCGACGCGGCTGCCGGGTGAGTATTTAAGCTCATTTGAAATCGTTAATCCTACTGATGCAGATCGTGCGGCTCAACCTAAGGGTATGGGCGCCGTTTCTGCGGCACAGCACTCCGGTACAAAGGCTACTATCGATAAAACCTCTGAACTGTATCAGCAAGCCCTTGAGCTTGAATCCTACTTTGTCAAAATCATGCTCGATTCCATGCGGAGTACGCTCGGCAAAAATAGCCTCACCGGAAAAGACAGCTTTGCCGGTAAAATGTACGACGATATGATGTACGAAGAGCTTTCCCGCACGATGACCAAAAATGCAGGGCTCGGTCTTGCCGATCAAATATATTTACAGCTGAACGGGCAAGCGTAAGGAAATCTCTGTCCCAGCAATTCTTGTTAAAGTCTTGAAACGCCGGTTAATTCAGAAACGAATTAATCGGCATTTTTTTATTCTTGACATTGATAAAAAGTTAGCGTAGGATAACTGTTATTTTTAGATACACGAATGCCTATCTATAGGACATCTCTCAAAACTATAAAAGGATATGATGATGAATGAACAAAAGCATACTCCGCCTCTGCAATTAGGTGCTATACAAGAGACGATGCTGATACCGGTTACGATAAAAGCAACTGAGACTCAGCGGAAAAATGCGAGGATTAAAGATTATACCGCTGTAAAAATTCTTGAGACCTTGCAGTGCGATACTTCAAAATACGACAAATTTATGAGCCATGAGGGAGTTATTGCACGCACGATTATGTTTGACCGGGAAGCTGCCTCTTTTATTGCAGCGCATCCTGATTGTACTGTACTTAATCTTGCGTGCGGACTTGATGACCGATTCTCCCGTGTCGATAACGGAACTATCCGCTGGTTCGATCTTGACCTTGCCGACAGCATGGCGGTACGGCGGCAGTTCTTCTCCGATACCGATCGGAGAAAGATGCTCACCGGATCCGTACTTGATACTGCATGGGTTACCGCGGTAAAGAGTTCCGGTAACTACAAGGAACCCTCTTATGTATTGATCATAATAGAAGGGCTTCTCATGTATCTGACGGAAGCCGAGGTTAAAGAGACCTTTGACATTATTGCAGACTTTTTTCCAGAAGCACAGATTATCACTGAGCTGATGTGTAGAGCCACAGCAGGATTCTCGAAGCACCACGATACCGTTAAACATACCGGTGCGGTATTCCGATGGGGAATCGATAACGGTACTGAGCTTGAAGAGCTGTGCCCAAAGCTGAAGCTGCTTAAAGAAGAAAGCTTTAATCTGGAAATGAGCAAATACACATTCCGCGGCTGGCTATTCGGTAATCTGCCTAAGTTCAAGCGGCTGAATAATAGGCTTGCGGTATTTGGAGTGAAGGCTTACTCTCCTACCCCCACCGTTTCGGTATAGACTTCAATATCCCCCGACACGGAATGCAGGGGGATTAAACGATCCGTACTACTGAATTAAAAATACTGCCGTTTTGCCTCTGCACGGGGATGCAAAATCCATTCTACATCAGCATCGGTAAGCGTCATATTATAGAATCGTTTATAATATTCTTTTATTTTTTGATTCATATCGATATCGCCGAAAAGGTCGGGACGGGCTGTTTTTGCAAACCACCACATAGCAAGCGGAGTATCGGTTGTAGGCGGCCACCAACGGTGCATTCCAAAGGGAAACTTAAATACCTGCCGGTTTTTGACCGCATTTATGCCGCTCCAATCATGTCCGGGAGCTGCAGTGTTGTTGTATAAATTATCCGGTGTCTTATCGGAAAAGGTTAAGATAAAGACCTGATCCGGTTGCCATTCATATATTTGTTCCATATTGATAGCTCCCTGAGTTGCCTTCCCTCCAAGGTTTATTCCGCCCAGCAAGTTCGCCCAGTATTGCCCGAATGATTTTTTTCCGGCAGAGGCGATGGTTGTGTCCGAATACTTACTGATAAACAAAATCTTATTCGGAGAGGGGAGCGGATGTTTTTCAATTCGAGCTTTAATTTCCTTTTCAACTTGTTCGCCGTAGGCAATAATCTGTTGAGCAGGGCTTTCCATTTGCAGCGTTTGAGCCATCGTATCCATCCACGACTTGAGGGTTACAAGCGGGCTTGCATCCCATCCGGTACTCGGATGTGCTAAGGCTACAGCAGCAATCCCGGCTTGCCGGAGCGGTGCGGCAACCGATGCATCCATATAAAAGACAACATCCGGCTTGAGCTTAATCAGCTCTTCCAAGTTGAGCTTTCCGCCGGTATAAAACGCAGAGGAAATATTTTGGAAGTCCGGGGCATATTTTGAAAATATGCTGTACTTTGCTCCGTTGACGGAATCGGGAGAGACCCCGACAATATTGTCGGTCTTACCTTGCTGAAACACGGTTAGAACCGTCGGTGCCGGCAGCAGACCTAATACAACGATTCGTTCGATCTTATTGGGAACCTCTACCGAATTTCCCTTAAAGTCCACAACCGTATGAGTTCCTTCTGCAGCACTCATCGCCGCGGTTCCGGCTGTCTTTGCCGGTTCATCTTTTTTACCGGCGCCGTAGACACCGCCCAACACAATAGAAAAAAACAATACCGTTATTAGTAGTTTTTTCATACCTTACACTCCTTCTGGTAAGTTAATTTTTTATTCGTGCGGAGGCTTTAATACCCGCCGTCCATTTACCGCTACGGATGGCGGTTGTTCCACGCAGTAGCAATGGTGTGACAGGGTCACACCATTGCAGTCAAAACTATACACGGATGTATAGTTTTGACGAACGCTCTGCGTCGCAACAAAGGGTATTAAAGCCGACTGCAACCACCTTATGAGAACAACATACCCCGACGCTCTGTGTCGGGGTATGTTGATTTCGCTAAAGATACCGCCGTTACAGCGCTGTACGGTATCCCTTTATACGAAGCCTGAAGAATATCAACGTGCACCTGAAAAACATCTTCCATTATCTCTGCGCTAATAACCGTCTCCGATTGCCCGAATATGCTTTCTCCGCTGCGGGAGAGAATGAGCGACTTGTCGGAAATACGCAGGGCATGGGCGGGGTAATGCGTATTGAACACACAGCATAAGCCGTCAACTTTTGCAAGCCGGTGAACCGTTTCCAAAATGATAAGCTGGTTGCGGAAATCCAAGTTTGATTCAGGCTCATCCAGCACCAGCATCTCCGGCTTGCTGCATAGCGCCCGGGCGATCAGCACCATTTGCAGCTCCCCGCCGCTTAAACGGTTACAATACTTGCCGCGTAAATGGGAAATGCCTACTGCTTCCATCGCTTCTTCGCAGTATTGTCTATCCTTTTCTCCCGGTACGCCGAACAATCCGATGTGTACACTGCGTCCCAATAGAATCATCTCCTCTACGGTAAAAGCAAAGGGGAGATATTTTGCCTGTGGAACATAGGCAATACGTCTCCACAGCTGTTGTGCAGGAATTTCTACAATATTCTGTCCGTCAATCGTAGTGGTGCCGGAATTCCATTGCAGCATCCCCATCATGCAGCGGAGCAACGTTGTTTTTCCGACACCGTTGGGACCGAGGATGGATAATATCTGCCCGCTCTCTATCGAAAAAGAAACATCCTGTAAAACCGGTGCGCCGCCTTTAAATGTAAATGTCCCATTGTGAACCGCGAATATCACTTCCAGCCGCCTCCCGTCCGTTTTAGCAGTATGATAAAGAAAGGAGCTCCTACAAGGGCTGTCAGAATAGAAAGGGGAATTTCCGACTGCGTTGCACTGCGGGCGACTGTATCTAACAGCAGCATGAACACAGCACCGATGCTGGCGCTTGCAGGAATAACCCGCCGGTTATCGCTTCCGAAGAGCATCCGGCATACATGAGGCACCACGAGCCCTACCCAGCCGATTTGTCCGCACATAGAAACACTGGAAGCAATAACCGCCGCCGATGCGATAATGATCAGTAAGCGTATTTTTCGGAGATCGATCCCCATAGACTTTGCTTCATCATCAGATAAGGTGAGAATATTACATTTCCAGCGTGCGAGGATTAAGATTACCGTTCCTGTTACAATAATCGGCGCTCCTACGGCTAAACCTTTCCATGTGGCATTATTCAGACTCCCAAGCAGCCAATAGGTAATTGTCGGGAGTTTTTCTTCAGAATCTGCCGTGTATTTAATAAGCGATACCATTGCCTGGAATAGCGCAGACACCACAACACCTGCTAACACCAGCATAACAATGGAGTTCTGCTGCTTTATTTTTCCCGCTTGATAGGTAAGGTATAGGGCAAGAATGCCGAAAACAAGGGCACTGAGCTGTACAATCAGCAGGCGTTGATCTGCCAGCAGTGCCAGTGCGGCGCCGAAACTTGCGCCTGAGGCAACTCCAAGCGTATCGGGGGACACAAGCGGATTGGAAAGCAGCGCTTGTAACCCTGCTCCGGCGCTTGCCAATGCACAGCCGCAGAGCAGCCCTAACAGGATGCGGGGCAGTCTGATGCCGATAATAATGTGGGCTTCAACATTATCTTTTGCCAATGCGATATTATTGTGTGTAATGAACTGTATAATTGCGCGAATAGTACTGCTTGCCGGCACCGAATACCGTCCGATAGAGAGGCTGATCATCATTGCAATAAGCGGTGCTAAAAATAAGGCACAGCCAAACAAAACAGGATACTGCCGTCGGTTCTCTTTTTTGATCATTGTTGACATTGAAAAAAAGTTAGCATAAACTAACCATGTATTCTGTTGCCGTTGCAACAAAGAAGGAAAAAATGCTTAATTTTTGCACAGCTTTTTTAGCGCATTCTGCGGTATTTAAAGGTATCCCTGCTCAAGAAATTGATAAAGCTGTTTCCTGCCTTCACGGATTTTACCGGTTACTTGAAAGCGGACAGGAAGTACATCCGATAGCTGATACTATCCCTTACGCAGGCATTGTGATTACCGGCTGCATTCATGTAGAACAAATCGGTGTTGATGGGAAGATCATACTGCTTAAGCGAGTGCAAAGGGGAGACCTGTTCGGCGCAGAACTCAGTTGTCTAGAGCTGACAAATCCGTTTTTACGTATAGTAAGTGCTCAAAAATCAAAGGTGCTGTTTATCAAAGTGCCGTCTGCACAAAATAAGACGTGCCGAACCTGTCCGTATAAGATGACTGTTTTAGAGAATATCCTCAGGGAAGTTGCACGTGATGCAGTATATCTGAATCTGAAAATTCAGCTTCTTTCACAGCCGACACTTCGTGATAAACTGCTGTTTTACTTGAATGTAATGCATGACTCGCAGCACTCTCGTGTTTTTACGATCCCGTTTACGCGGGAAAAACTTGCACAGTTTATTTGCGCGGACAGAAGTGCAGTATCGCGGGAGTTGAGCCGTATGCAGCGCGAAGGTATTATTACAATTGAGGGGAAACAGATCAAGTTTGTGTTGCACCGGCAACAGACGGTAAACGGATAAATCCGGTATAAGTAATGTATGGAAGATTTAAAGGCTATTTTGGATATAAACCGTGCGTTGTATAAAAGATTCGGCTTATCGCTGCCGATTTTTGATGAGCTTATTACAGGCTTCCGCTGGATTATGACGGCTGATACCGACTCACATATAAGCCTTGCACTGCGAGTTGAAGAAAATATAAGCCCTGAACAATATGCGAAAATTGCAGCGGAGCTTTACGGTAAACCGGTAGACGTATGTATCGAACTGCTGCTTAAACAGCATGATCCTCATCTACGGAATCTCATCGTAAGTTTAAGCAGTTTGATGAGTAAACCGCTCAATACGGCAGAACTTCTAGCTCAGCGCAGCATTGTGAGGACGGAAGATCTGCAATTCCGGTATCAAACGGAAGGAAAAAAGGTCGGGCTTATCGGGTTCGGTGTTTATATCAACCGTTTTTTGAACCGCTGTAAAGAATTTCATGTCTTCGATTTACGGAAACCGGAAGCAATTCTAAGTTATCGCTATAAAAACGGACTGCAGCGGTTTCCGGAAGGCATACAGTGGCATCTTGGACACAATGCTGCTGATTTTTGCGATATACTCAGTACGCTTGATATTATTATTATGTCAGGCAGCACTATTGTGAATAATTCATACATGGCATTGCGGCAAGCGGGATCTAATGCGGAAATTGTAGGCTTGTACGGACCGAGCTGTGAGCTCTGTCCCGACTACTTTTTTGAACAAGGGTATAACTATATGTTCAGTACCTCGGTTAGGGACAAGGAAACGTATTTGAAGACTGCCCTCGGCGCAGAGCAGACATACCGGGAATTTGACTACATGGATACTTATGAACTTGAAAGGAAGAGGGTATCTCTCAATTAACAATCGAGGTGTAGAGATGTCCTTCTCTATAAAACTTTCTGTAGGAGATTATGATGTACGAAGCAGGACATGTTTTTTTAGCAAGAATCGGTAAAACGACGCTTCGGCCGGGCGGTATTGAGGCTACCGAATGGCTAATCGATCAGGCTGCTATAACACAGAAGACAAAGGTGCTTGAGGTTGCGTGCAATAGAGGGCGCACCATGATTCAGTTGGCAAAGAAATTCGGTTGTGCCGTTACAGGTGTCGATCTTGATGAAAATGCCTTACAAAATGCGAAAGCCAATATCGAAAAAAATAATCTACAAGATAAACTTACGCTGATACACGGCGATGCAACAGCATTACCGTTTGAAGATAATAGTTTTGATGTTATTATCAATGAAGCAATGCTGACCATGCTGGTGGGCGACCGCAAAGACAAAGCCCTCAAAGAGTATTTCCGTGTGCTTAAACCGGGCGGTAGAGTAGTAACGCAGGATGTTTTTTTTACCGTTAAAGATGCGGCACAGCAAAAGGAACTCAGAATGGGTTTAAGCAAGGCGATTAACGTAAATGTCGAGCCGCTCGATGCCGAAGGGTGGGAGAGCCTTTTTTCCCGGAACGGATTTACCGTAACGCAGAAACGCGGAATGATGACCCTGCTCAGCCCCCGCGGTTTGCTCAGAGATGAAGGCTTGTGGAATACGCTGCATATTATCCGGTGCGCACTCAAGAAAGAAAACAGAGCAATGTTCTCCAAGATGTACCGTTACTTCAACGGACACAAGTATGAACTCGGTTATATCTGCAACGCAGGCGTAAAATCGGCAGCGGTCTAATGCTTAGTGTTCAACTCAAAGCCCCAACACCGCTTATTCCGCTGTATTAGCGCCTACCGTTTCGGTGTAAACTTCTTTGTTGAGTACTTCCAGCGACAGCTTTGTTCCTTCCGGAACGGTGTATGGTACGGAATATGCGCCGCCCGGATGCCGGAATGAGGTAAGGAGATCCTTATCCCCGTTGGGATACGCTGCATAGAGCGAAACGGTAAAGGGGTAGGGGAACTCCGCCAGTGTTGTTTTGAGGATACCGGATATCATGCCGTCTGCTGATTCCGGCAGAGAAACGGTCAGTGTTACCGGAGAAAATACCGGAACTTCACTCTGTGCTGCGGCGCTTTGCTGTTGTACGGTAATATCCGTTCCCGTTGTGCTGCCTGCTGTAAAGGCAAAAGTTACCGCAGCTCTCTGCATTACCTGATAGATTTTTTTTAGATCGGCACCGGCCATATCGGGAACTTGGGTTGTTTCCGCTTGCGTTCCCTTGCTTACCACAAAGGTCAGCTCCATATTATTCGAAATCGGTGTTCCCGCTGCGGGTTCCTGCTCAAGGATGGTTCCTGCGGGTTCGGCGCTGTATTTTGTCAAATACGGCTGTTTAATCTGGATGTATTGCCGGCTGCCGGAGGTAAACAACTCCCGTATCCGATTTTGTACATCTTCGATGTTCTCTCCGATATAGTTCTGTACCGTATCGATAACAGTCCCCTGACTTACCACCAGCTCGATCCGCTTGCCACCTTTGACGATAGCGCCCGGGCTGGGATCCTGTTCAAGGATAAGCCCTTTTTCGTCCGCTTTTTGAGAATAGCGGAGCTGAATGCGCGGATAGAGCTCACGCGCCTGCAAATCGAGCAACGCTTCGGGTAAATCTTTACCGACAACATTCGGCACCATTACTTGCTCAGCGCTTTTTAACGAAATAAAAAAGACCAGCGTCGAAACCGCAATAAAAACGATGAGCATCACCAACGATGTAATAACAATTGTTTTTCCGTTTCCGCTGATATCATCAGCAATATCACCTACACTCATACTTAATCCTTAGATTTATGTTTCCGGAAGTGACCGGAGCGTTGTTCCGATAAAGCCGGCTGCCCCATTTAAAAAATCCTTCCATTGCATTGCTTTTTTTGTTTCCTTCTGGAGTACCTGTACCGCTAAAATACCCTTTCCCGTTTGTACCAATACGCCTTCCCGTTTGTCAATGCCGAGTACCAGTCCCGGCGTTTCGGGAGATTCCGCCGCTGCGGTTCCCGTATACGGATGAGCCTGTATAATAGAAAGTTTTGAACCCATCCAATAGGTAAAGGCTCCCGGCCACGGGGTATAGGCGCGTATTTTCCGGTCTATTGCGGCGGCATCGTCTTGCCAGCACAGTAATCCGCTGCCTTTTTCCAACAGCGTACAATAGGTTGCCGCTGCATGATTTTGCGGCGTTGCAGTGACGGAACCCGTTTCTACCGTTTTAAGCGCTTGCACGATGAGTGAAGCACCGAGTTCTGCACAGCGGGTTAAGAGCGTTTCGGTCGTATCGGACGGTTCAACCGGCAACTCTTTTTGAATGATGATGTCTCCCGCATCCATTTCCTGCGCCATATACTGAACGGTTACACCGGTTATGCTATCTCCTGCAAGGATTGCTGCCGGTACCGGACTCGGCCCTCGCCAGCGGGGCAGTAGGGACGGATGAATATTGAGCGCACCGTGCGGAAATAAAGCTAACGTCTTCGGGCCGAAAATCTTTCCATACGCAAAACATACCATTATATCAGGCCGGAGCGCTGCTACGGCTTCACGGAAGTCTGTGTTTAATTTCTCCGGTGTAAAGACCGGTACCTCTTGAGCGATGATGCCACGTTCTTTTAGTTCGGCAACCGCCTGCGCTATCGCAGCGTCCGCATATTTTTTACCGCGTCCGACACGGGCGGGGGGAGCCGTTAACACGCCGGCAAGAGGATATGCTTTTGCAATTGCCTGTAAAGCGGGAACCGCACATTCGGGGGTTCCTGCAAAAAAAACATTCATTATGCGCGCGCTCGTTTTTTTGCTTCGCGCTGTTTTTTGCGCTCTTGCTGCTGAGCAAACTTTGCGACAAGTTCGTCCCGCTCTTTTTCGGACAACCGGTCTATAAAGAGGATTCCTTCAAGATGATCATACTCATGCTGAATAACCCGTGCCAGCAAACCGGTTGCTTCTATCGTCTTGCGCCGCCCGTTGATATCCTGATATTGGACGGTTACGGATTCGGGGCGGATAACATCCGCGAACATTTTAGGGATGCTTAAACAGCCTTCTTCGTAGCTGCATTGCTTTTCCGAAGTACCGACAATGAGCGGATTAATGAATACCCGTTCAATACCGTCATCGATTTTTACGATAAAAAGTCTTACATTTTTTCCTATTTGAGGCGCTGCCAAACCGATACCTTTGTCAGTATCCATCGTTATAAACATTTCCCGTATCAGTTCATGCAAGGCTTCATCAATATGCTCTACCGGCTTTGAGGGCTGCCGGAGCGTTTCTTCACCTAAATATAGTACCTTCATCGCGCATCATAGTACAAAATTTATGCCGTGCGGTCAATGTGTTTACAAAGTGAACGTACCGGAAATCTCTGTCCCGCACCTATCAGCTACTTGACTTTTTTGGGGTTATTTGGCATTATCGCCTGTATTCACGGTGGGTGTAGTTCAGTGGTAGAGCGCCAGATTGTGGATCTGGTTGTCGTGGGTTCGAACCCCATCACCCACCCTTTTACGTTTATGCTTGATGCGCAGACGTTTATAAATCAGTCTGTTTTGGGCATAACGGAAAATGCGCCTGTAGCTCAGTTGGATAGAGCAACGGACTTCGAATCCGTAGGTCGCACGTTCGAGCCGTGTCGGGCGCACGTTTTTTACTCATTCATATTTTTTTACAAATCCCGTTACTCATCACCGGACAAGTCTTTTATATACAGCAGCCCTTTCTGCTCAAAACCTTCCCGTTCAAGTAGCGCAATCAAATGAGCCGGTGTGCAAAAGTCGGCAAATATCAGTACATCAGCCAAAGATTTAGCATACATACAGGATCGCTGTAGAAGCTCTTTACCGAGTCCAAGCCCCCGATACTCAGGCAATACCCGCAAGAACGGAATGCAAAAACTTTCGTTAAATGGAAAAGCAACGATGGAGCAAACCCCGCACAACCCGTTTTCATTGTATGCAGTGATATACACAGCATTATGCTGAGTTGTGCCGTACTTCTGTCCGGCTGCGGCACAAACATTCGCGTCAAAAAATGATGTGTATCCAAGTAGTCTACCCGCTTCAAATGCTGCCTTTTCATCAAAGTCGTCAAAGGATATTATCTTATCACTGTCCTCGGAAGTTGCTTCCGTTTTACGGATAAAATTCCGCAAAAGTTCGGTATTCAACGCATCGTATTTTTCAATCAGAAACGTAAAATCTTCCTGTAAAAGCTGACTGTCTGTTTCATCTTCAAAACTGATTTTTTCCAATCCCCAAAGTTTTCTCAGATCATTGTACCATTCGTAAACAGCAGCTTTCATCTGCTGATCCTTGAACCGGTACCATTCACGTTCAACGATAGGCGCGGTTTTCAGTACTTCTTTATACCGGCGAAAGACGCCTTTCCGCTGTCCGAGCGCATTGAGCAATGCCTCCCGCAGCAGAGGGTTATGTACCCGCGCCGTAAACTGTTCCATTACATGGAAGCCTTGAGCGGAAGTCCAGTCGGGGAGATCGTAATAGCGTTGATCGTCGATAACTGTCCCATAATCATCATCAATCTCATCCATATCGACACAGATACCTTCGAGCGCATCGAATAAAAGAATTTCCGTTTGATTTTCCATCGCAAATATAATGTCATCGATTATTTCAGGTGATAAAATAAATGTCATACCATTTGATTATATCATAAAATAAGTGTAATATGTAATGAATTATCTCTAGGGCATCTCTAAAAACTCGGTTAGCTTTTTAGAAGTTCCCTCTGAAAGATGGGAGGTCGTATATGAGCGATATTGTGTATATTGAAGGACGTGAGATTCTCGATTCTCGCGGAAATCCTACGGTTGAAGTTGATGTTGCATTGAGCGACGGCAGTTTCGGACGCGCCTGTGTTCCGTCCGGAGCGTCTACCGGCGAGTTTGAAGCGTTGGAGATGCGCGACGGCGATGCAAAACGCTACGGCGGCAAGGGTGTATTAAAGGCTGTCGATAACGTAAATACCATTATTGCGGAAGAGCTTGAGGGAATGGATGCCTTGGAACAGGCTGAAATCGATCAGACTATGCTTAATCTGGATGGGACACCGAATAAGTCAAAACTCGGCGCCAATGCGATGCTCGGCGTTTCGATGGCAGTGGCTCGCGCCGCCGCCGACTATGTCGGTTTACCGTTGTACCGCTACTTGGGCGGTGCACATACCTTGCAAATGCCCGTACCGATGGCAAATATCATCAACGGCGGCAAGCATTCCGACAACAAAATCGACTTTCAGGAATATATGGTGATGCCGATCGGCGCCGAGTCCATTCACGAAGCGGTGCGCATGACGGCGGAAGTTTTCCATGCGTTAAAAGGCCTTTTAAAGGCGGACGGTAAGGCAACCTCCGTCGGAGATGAAGGCGGTTTTGCCCCGGATATCGATAACGAAGCGGCGCTGGAATATATTATGAAGGCAATCGATAAGGCAGGCTACAAGCCACGCACCGATATTGCTATCGCGCTCGACTGCGCTTCTTCCGAATTGTTCGATGAGGGCGGACGCAAGGGCTATAAATTCTGGAAGTCAAATCCTGGCAAGCTGTTCACTGCGGATGAGATGATCGAAATCTATAAAAAGTGGATTAATACCTATCCGATTGTTTCTATCGAAGATCCGCTCGATCAAAATGATTGGGAAGGCTATGCACGTTTAACTAAAGAACTTGGCAGCAAAATTCAGATTGTCGGCGACGACTTCTTTGTTACCAACACCGAACGGTTGCAGCGCGGTATTAAAGAAAAGGCTTGTAACTCTATTCTGATTAAGCTCAATCAGATCGGTACCGTTACCGAAACCATCGATGCGGTACGAATGGCGCAGAATGCAGGCTATACTGCGGTTATCTCTCACCGTTCAGGCGAAACCGAGGATGCGTTTATAGCCGACCTCGCCGTTGCAGTAGAAGCGGGACAGATCAAAACCGGTTCGATGAGCCGCAGTGACCGTATTGCAAAGTACAACCAGCTGATGCGCATTGAAGAAGAACTCGGCTGCCAAGCCCGCTATGCAGGCGCCGCAACCTTCGCACGCTACGGATTTTAACATTTAGTCTCACATTCTTAATTATCCATTCGTAATTGAGAATGTGAGTAATTACCCATTACAAATTACCAATTACTAATTGATTTATAGGAGAAGTTATTTATGAAAAAGATTATTGCAACAGACAAGGCGCCGGCCGCAATCGGACCGTATTCGCAAGGAACAGCCGCAAATGGCTTTATCTTTACCTCCGGCCAGCTGCCGATCGATCCCGTTACGGGCGCTTTTGTTCCGGGCGGCATTGCCGAACAAACTCGCCAATCGCTGATGAACCTGAAAGCGGTACTCGAAGCAGGTGGTAGCAGTTTGGACAAGGTGCTTAAAACAACCGTATTTTTAAGCGATATGAACAACTTTGCGGAAATGAACAAAGTGTACAGTGAGGTATTCGGTACCGGAAATTATCCGGGGCGCTCCGCGGTACAGGTAGCCCGTCTGCCGAAAGACGGACTGGTTGAAATTGAGGCGATCGCTCTTGCGTAAGTCGATGTTGGCGCTGTCGCTTGCGGCAGCGCTTGTTTTTTCCGCTTGTACAAAACAAAAAGCCGAAACTGCCTCGTCGCAAACGCCCAAAAGCGCATCGACGGTACCGGTTGAAGCACAGCCTGCAAATCATTGGAAATATTTTTCCATTGGTGACAACGGTTCCGTGGAATTTAAAAATGCCGATGCCGTTTCCGCAATACCTGCTGTAGTGTTTAAACCGTGGACGGAGGCGGTTCAAGTTTCCGATTTCGGCTTAAATAACGGGGATGCCGTCTTTTTAATCAATAAGTGCGGGCTGTATCCTATTCGATATTTACAATCAAATGCACAGCTTCCCGTTAGGCATGAGCTCTTTCCACACGTCACCGCCGGAGATCTCTATGTGGAGGATGGGCAGTATTTTATCCGTATCTATCAAAATTCGATCTTTTCATCGCGCGATATATCCGAAAATACACACTTCCTATTGCGTACCGATCCTGAATGCAAAGTCTATACACCCGCAGCCGATGTTGCATATCTGCATTTACCGAAAGAGGCACAATGTAAATCGCTTGAGCGGGTAGGCGGCCAATGGTATGCAAGTTTTAAAGCTGATAACGGCAGGGATGTTTCTTTCTTCTATATAAGGTGCGGTAACTTTTCCAGCTTTATGCAAGATGATGCCTATAAACATATCGAACAACTGTCTGCCGAGGGCTTTAGAGCAGCCTGCGAACCTCCGCCTTATAACCGGATGCCGGATATGCTCAAAGTGTTGGCGGACGCAATCGAAAATAATAGGGATTTGTACTTAAATGTATTCACCGAAGATTCGGCGGATGGTACTATTTTCTTTAAGTCCGCACGGAATCAAACGAACGATACGCTGGAGGAGAGGGTACCGGTAAACGTTTACGCAGTTCAGTATTCCCAAAGTGACGGTAAGCAGAATGCAGCAATCCTCTTACCTGACGGAACTTTGCTGCTCAATACGAGCGAGCACGGTATCCGCAAAGTACAACTGCCGTCTCTACCGGAAAACTTCACGTATACCGCGTTTTCCATCTCGGATACGGCGATTACTGCTGCTTGGGAAGAATCGATATTCTATGAAGTCGGCCGTGCGGGAATCTTTACCGCCGAGTTGAGCGAACTGGGGCTGTAAAAACTTCCGGAGTGGTTGCAGTGCACTCGGCTTTAATATCCCTTGTTACGGGCTTAAAGAAGCCAAGAAGCACCGAGGTACTAAATCTCTGCACGGATATTTCTTTATACGTCTTTCGGCTGTTTTACAATAAAGGGAAGACCGAGCAGCAATTCATCGAGGCTTGTGATAAGATGACGGGGACGTATCCTATCTTTATATTCAAGCAATTGCTTGAATATAAAGAGGGATTCATCAAGCATTGTACCGAGCGAACCCGGAAGCTGAATCCGTACCTGTAGTGTCCATCGCGAAATAAAGATCATCGCTTGCAGAACAACTGCTTTTTCCAAACCGTTCAGCAAGGCTCCGCTTGTGAGCGAGAAACTCCCTATCGAGAAAAGCTCTTTTCCTACCGGAATAAAAAGATGACATACGATAATACCGACCGTTGAAATACAGAGCGGTATCCAATATATTTTTTGTTTTTCTGCCAAGCAAAGTGCAAATCCGGCGCAAAAAATAACCGTTTTTGCCGGTAAGCCGGGGATAAAAAGGAGCGCTGTAAGCAAGGCAA
Organism: Treponema vincentii; assembly: GCF_010365865.1. Taxonomy (NCBI): domain Bacteria; kingdom Pseudomonadati; phylum Spirochaetota; class Spirochaetia; order Treponematales; family Treponemataceae; genus Treponema; species Treponema vincentii. The sequence continues at coordinate 701,363 of NZ_CP048020.1, forward strand.
AGCCGGTTATCAATCGAAGCTGCGGATGAGCGACGGGGTTCGTATTGTCCGGTAACTGTATATAAAGCGGAGAATCGGCATCCCGTATGTGGGCGTACCATTCGGATTCCGCTTCAAAGCTTTCGCAAAAAATACCGAGAAGCAAGGACGTTACTGAACCGATAAAGAGAAACGGTGGCACCATATAACGGATGCCCTCTCCGAAAATAAAGAAGCGTCCGATAAAAAGTTGTATGCAGTTTGATACAAAGGCGCCTGCCATACTAATTCCGGCAAGCGATAGCGCTTTACGGGGAATCTTATGCAAGGCGTACATCATAAGTGCTGCGCCGCTTGTTCCCGCTGCCGAAAACAGGATGAGATAAGAAAAAAGCGTTCCGCTGATAAAAGCCTGTCCCAGAATTTTTATCACCGTCAGTAATAAAAACGCCGGGAACGACAGCACGTCGAGCGCTAACAGCAGCGGAACATTTGCGAGCCCTATCCGCAGAAACGGAAGCGGCTTGGGAATAACAAACTCAATAGCCGAAAGAAAAAAGCATAAAGCGCCGAAAACCGGCACCAACGCATCCTGTTTTTTGTTCATAACGTAACCGGTTTAATGACAGCCTGAGCACCCGCCGCAGCCGCCCTCTCCCGTACCGCAGCTGCTTCCGCACCCTGCAACAAAGGATTGCTGAACTTCTTCAAGCTCTTCGGGGGTGGCATCCCGCACACCGGTAACTTTTATGTCGAAGTGTAATGTCTTTCCGGCAAGCGGATGGTTCGCATCCAGCGTGATAATATCGCCGTCAATGCCGGTGATTACCACATGATGGCCACTCGTTTCAAATTCCATACCGACTTCCAGCTGTGTGTCGGGTGGAAACTGCGCGCGGCTTACCTCAAAAACGGCGCGTGGATCGATTTCGCCGTAAGCTTGCTGCGGCGATACCGTAAGCGAAAAACTTTCACCTGTTTCGCGTCCTTGAAGCGCTTTTTCCAAACCGGGGATAAGCTGGCGATAACCGTGAACATAGTCCAGCGGTCCCATCTGTTCCGATGAATCCAAAACCTTTTGGTCATCATCTTTTAAGGTATACTCAAGGGTAACCAAACAATCGTCTGCAATTTTCATGCTGAATATGATACCGATTTTTCTACGTTCGAGCAAGGCAAAAACTCGAAATGCGTTTGTCCTGAATCTGTATCTTGACCTCTATAGGCCGTTTATGCTATATTTCGAAATCAACCGTTTAGTTTTGATGGTATGCACCCGTTCATATATCATCATACAAAAATCTAGAAAATACGCGGAGTTATGTATCGTATTTAATGATAGATACTTCCGCAGAAATGTAAACAGAGGTTTTTATGTACGCACTTTTTGAATATAAAGGCAAGCAGTATAAGGCTGAACAAGGTTCCAAGATTCTGGTAGACAAGATCAACGAACCGCAGGGAACGGCTATCGATATCGATACCGTTTTACTGGTTAACAATGACGGTAAAGTGTCTGTTGGAGCTCCCTACGTTGCGGGCGCGAAAATTTCGGCAACGGTTGAAGAGAGTATGCGTGATAAGAAGGTGATCGTATACAAGTACAAGAGTAAGAAAGACTATCACCGCACAATCGGGCATCGCCAGCACTACACCTATTTAACGGTTAATTCGATTACCGGGGTGTAAGCGCGGAATGATACAAGTCCTTTTGGAGCTTGATGAAAAGGAGCGTCTCCTTTCCGTTGAAGCTTCCGGCCATGCGAATAGCGGCATTAAAGGACATGATATTGTGTGTGCAGCCGTAACGATCCTTTTAAGGACGACTGTACAGGCGCTCGGTTCCGTGCAAGCTGATATCAGTGCGGAGCGGCGCGGTTCGCTTTCTTTTCGGGTTCTTAACTATGACGAAACGCAAAGCGAAAAATTACGGTATGCAGCGGAGTTTTTATGGCTTGGGATAGCTTCTTTACAGGAAGAATATCCGCAAGCGGTTCAATGCAAAAAGATACAGCGGTAAGCAAGCAGATGCTTACCTGATACGAGGAGGCTACTATGGCACGGAAACGAGGCGGAAGCGGTGCAAAAAACGGACGAGATTCAAATCCTAAATATTTGGGCGTTAAGGTATACGGCGGACAGACGGTAAAAGCCGGTTCCATTTTAGTCCGTCAGCGCGGAACTCCCATCCATCCGGGCGATAATGTCGGCCGCGGCAAGGATGATACCTTATTTGCAACTGTAGACGGTACGGTTGTGTATCATCACCGCAATGGCAGACATTTAGCATCTGTAACGCAAGCGTAGGGATGGACGAGCGGTTAATTCCGCAATGATATAGAAAACCTCTAAAAACTTCAGTTTTTAGAGGTTTCTCTTAGATTTAAGTTGCGATGTTTTAATTTCAGTCATTATAATATCAAGACTGAAATTAAAACTCGTCGGGCAATTCTAAAAATCTAACCGAGTTTTTAGAATTGCCCAGTTGTAAGCCGGCTCTAATGCCGGCTTTTTTTTCGAGAAGGAAATGAGGCGATGATTCAATTTGCGGATGAAGCTTTAATCGAAGTTTCATCGGGAAAAGGCGGGAACGGATGTATTGCGTTCCGGCGGGAAAAATACGTGCCTAAGGGCGGCCCGGCAGGCGGCGACGGCGGGCGCGGCGGCGATGTGCTGTTTGAGATTAAACGGAATATGCGCACGCTTGTGCATTTACGCCATAAGCGGGTATTCCGGGCAAAAAACGGCTTGGATGGGCAAGGTTCAAAACGGTTCGGTGCGAAAGGTGCTGACTGTATTATTCCGCTTCCGCCGGGTTGCATTATTAAAGACGCCGATACCGATGAGCTTGTCTACGATTTCGGCGACCGGACTGAGGGGCTTATTCCTTTCTTGACCGGCGGTAACGGCGGCTGGGGAAATTGTCATTTTAAAACCTCCACCAATCAAGCGCCGCGCACCGCTTTGCCGGGACAGGAGGGCAAAAACCGCCGGCTTAAAATTGAGCTGAATATCATCGCCGATATCGGACTTGTCGGCTTCCCCAATGCCGGTAAGTCCTCTCTGCTGGACTACTTTACCAATGCTCGCCCTAAGATTGCGCCCTATCCGTTTACCACCAAAATACCGAACCTCGGCGTACTCCGCATCGATGAGGAACAGGATATTATCATCGCGGATATACCGGGGATATTGGAGGGCGCTTCGGAGGGAGTCGGCCTCGGTATCCGGTTCTTAAAGCATATTTCGCGGACGGCGGGGCTGGCCTTTCTGATTGATCTTTCCGATGAAAATTATTTAACCGCGTATGATACCCTCTGCGGAGAGCTTGCAGCCTATTCGGAAGAATTGGCTGCAAAAAAACGGGTTATTATCGCTACTAAACTCGATCTTGAGGGAACAAAAGAGCGGCTCAAAACTCTGCGGGAAAAACTTTCCGATGTGCCCGTACTCGGTATTTCGGTGTTTAACCGATGGGGATTGGACGAAGTCCGCGATGCGTTTGTTGCGCTGGTAGAAGAGCTTGCCGCCGCGGATTCGGATAAGAGCGCTGAAGCTTCGGCAGAGAGTGTCGCCGGCGAATACGTACACGGCACCGCATCCGGTGATGACTTGACAACCAAAGGTTTATCGGCAGATATGGCTGCGGGTGGTGTGTTCGATTTCGATAGCGCTGTTGGCAGCGGTTTTAACGATAGCGCTGCCGGAAGCAACCATTCTAATGCCGCCGGCGGTGTGCAAAAGACTATCGTACCGGCTGCGGCAGACAATAACTTTATGCATGCGGAGCTGGAAGACCCTGTTTACGTGCAGCAGGAAGGCTTCGGCGCAACGGTGAGTTTAAGCCGCAAGCGGAAGGGTAAAAAATGAGGCTCGCCGTATTGGGCGGATCTTACAATCCTATTCATATCGGCCATTTGATGCTTGCCGATGCGGTTGCTCTCCGTTACGGATACGACACCATAGCCTTTGTCCCCGCATTCTTATCACCCTTTAAAGACGGACACTCCGGCTGCACTGCTGACGACAGACTCGCAATGGTGAAACTCGCAATCGCCGATAATCCGGCTTTCTATTGCGAACCCTGCGAGATACAGCGGCAAGGCGTTTCGTATACCATCGATACGTTAAAATTCCTAAAGAAAAAATTTCCTCAATGTGAAGGGAAAATCGGGTTGATTATCGGCGATGATTTACTGGAAGGTTTTGCTGGCTGGCGTGAAGCGGAGCGCATACCCGATTATGCCGATATAATAGTAGGAAACCGCATTATAGACCGGTATTCTACGGAACAAGCCGCTTCTGCTGGCAAAGTTCCTCATTTAAGGGTAGATAATGCCCTGCTGCCGGTGTCTTCAAGCGGAATACGGGCAGCTATACAAGAAAAAAAGAGCTGGCGCTATCTTGTACCTTCAGCCGTATACTCGTATATTAAAGAACATAAACTCTATGAATGATATCCGTATTGAAAAATTCATCACAGCGCTGGACAGGTATGCACGAGCCAATCTTTCCGATTACCGCTATGAACATTCATGCAGGGTTGCCTCTTATGCGGAGGAACTTGCCCGTCGCTACGGTTACGGACACAGGCTGCAACGGCTTTGTTATCTCGCCGGTATTTCTCACGATATGTGCAAAGAAAAACCTATCGGCTTTTTGCTCCGCACGGTACGGACTGATGGGCAGCCTGTTACGCCCGATGAAGCGGCAAATTCCGAGTTACTGCACGGACGGGCTGCAGCGGTTTTATTGCAGGAGCATTACGGGATCCATAAAAAATCGCTTTTAAATGCGGTACGCTATCATACATCCGCTTCTGCGAAGTTTGATGCGTTAGGGCGGATTATCTATATTGCAGATAAAATCGAACCCGGCCGGAAAAATTGCGATTACTTACGGGAAAAGGTTGAGCAGCTGACGCTTGATGAGCTTTTTCTTGAAGTGCTGAAAGAGGTTATCGGCTTTGTGGAGTCAAAAGGAAAAAAAGTGCAGGCGTGTACGTATAAAACATATCGGTTTCTAAAAGAGAAAAATGTTTTACAAGATAGGCAGCAGATACCGGATATGCAGACGAAAACGATCCGTCGGGAGGCAAGGAATTGAAAGAAGGAAAAAACATCATCTTTTTATTGCTCATCTTAGCGATGCTCATTCCTTCGGGGGTGATTGTGGCACGGAATCTCAATGTTGACCCTATCAGTACGTCCCTTTCTGAGGATAATGTGCTCAAGGTGTTGTTTATCATCGAAAACGACAATGTTCCTATTTCTACGAATGTTGTTGCGCACTATTCACAAACACGGCGCGCAGCAATGTTCGATATCCCTGCGAATATCGGGTTGATTTTGCCTCAGCTTGGACGTACCGGAGGTATCGGTTCGCTCTATACGGAAAAGGGCGCGGCTGTCTATAACGAAGAAATTGAAAAACTGATCGGTGTAGACATTCCGTTTTATATTGTCTGTTCGCTGACCGACTTTATGCATTTGACGGATTTGCTCGGCGGTATTTCGGTTTTTATTCCTTCTTCCGTCGATATCGATTCCGAAAAATATGGAAAGATTTTGCTTCCCTCCGGTTCGGTGCTGTTGGATGGCGATAAGGTGCGCGACTATCTGTTGTATGAAGATGAGGCGGATGCCGAAGGTGAAGCGGTAACCCGTAAGCAAAAAGCGGTATTGGCCTTTCTGCGCAGTTTATATGAGCATCCCGAAATGCTCGAAAAAGAACAGTTTAAAGTGTTCAGCCCGTTGCTGCACGGCAATGTTACCGGCGGAAATTTAAAGCAGCTGTTGGAATATCTCTGCAAAATCGATTCGGAGCGATTGGTGCCTCAGCGCTTAACCGGCGCCGTGCGTATTGTCGATTCAAAGGAATTGCTCTTTCCGTTCCGCGACGGTCAGCAAATAAAAGAGATTGTCGGACAGACGCTTGCCGCGCTTGCTTCGAAAGAAGGTACAACGTTGGAACGGGTGTATGCGCTGGAAGTTTTAAACGGAACCGATGTGAACGGGCTTGCGCGGACCGCCTCCGAGCTGTATCAGAGTTTTGGGTATGACGTTATCCGTGTCGGAAATGCGGCACAAACGGGAGTTGAGCATACGGTTTTAATCGATAGAATCGGTAATGAGGCAGTGGCAAAGATTGTCGGACAGGTTGTCCGTTGCGAAAATATCGAATCTGCCCAAATCGGTGACGATCATTCCGGCAGCGAAACGAACGTCGACTTTACGTTGATACTCGGCAAAGATTTTAACGGCTATTCGGTACGGCAAAAAAAATAGAGAAGAGGATAAGAAAATATTATGGAAGTTAATTTTGAACAAGCGGCTTTAACATTCGGAACGATTTTGCGCGATCTTAAAGCGGAATCGGTGGTAGTGCTCGATTTACGGCAGGCGCATATTTGGACGGATTTTTTTGTGATTGCAACTATATCGAGCGGTAAACAAGCCGGCGGCCTTGAAGGCAAGATTATGGAAGCGGCGAAAGAGATGCAGATTGAGGAATATCGGACTATCAGAAAAAGTCCGGATGGCGACGAATGGAAACTGCTCGATTTCGGTTCCATCGTTGTGCATTTAATGAGTCCCACCGCCCGAAAATTTTACGACCTTGAACGTTTGTGGTATGACAGCCCTAATCTGTTAGCGTAGGGGAGTAATTATGGACTGACTGTTAAGTCTCTGACTGAAATAGAACTTGATAATGCATTTTGCGCCAGGGTCTGATAAGTGTGTATAAATGCAACTTGCTTTACTCTATTTTTTACATAATATATAAAGTGCCGGGAATCCCGAAAAAATGAAATTTCTAAAGATTCCTGATCGAGGGTTTTTAAAAGTAAAGTCTTGGAGTTCCGATAATGATTGCAGGAGTATTATAATGAAAAAACTTATTTTTATGATATTAACCGTGCTATCGGTACTCATGGTACCGATGTATGTGGTTGCAGATACATACCCATCGAAAACAACGACCGACAAAACCGTATCGCAGGAGAAACTGCAACCGGAAAATGATACTCAAAAGAGAGAAACAGGACAACCGGAAGAAAAAAAACAAGAGCTGGATGAGATTGAAAAAGCCCGCCAAGCATTACAGTACGGATTGGAATCCGAAATACTTGAGGTAATCAATAAGGTTGATAAGCGAGATTTTGAAACACTGCAAGGCGATTTTAACCGTCTTTTTATGGAGACAAAGAGTCCTGCCGTGCGCGAGGGGCTTTTCGGTTTGTATCAAAAATACAATAATACTCAACTGACAGATGCTGCAGTTGCAGTGTTGGAAGCTTATGAAGCCCAACAACGGACGCTGGTAAAAGCGGTGCTGTCTTACCTCGCAACGGTAAAGCCGGAACTTTCGTCCGGCTTAAACGAGGCGCTGCAAAAAATACTTACCCAAAATGCTGCGGAATACGGTGTAGAAACGGTTTCTGTATTAGGAGAAATCGGTGGTAATGAAGAGGCGTCCTTTTTAGTAGAGTATTTTGACAACTTGACAATTGACGATGCAAAGCAGGAACTTATTTTAAAACAGACAATTATGGCTGCGCTTGAAAAGTTACATAGTGAAGATACCCGTACATTTTTGCTGAATCGGGCGCAGGATGAAAACGAAAATATTTATGTTCGTTCCAGTGCTGTTGCCGGTCTTGCCCAAATGGGAAAACCTGATATTGTGCCTCTGCTGGCCGAATTTTTCGAGCAACCGGAACCGCAGCTACGGGAAGCCGCAATACGAGGGGCTGCCTCTTTCGATACGGATGAAACCCGAAAGCTCATCTTGCAGGGATTCAAAGATAGCTATTATAAAGTTCGGCTCGAAGCCTTAAAGACCGTACAAAAGACAAAGATGCAGGAGGCTGCGTCGTATGTGTTGTACCGTGCGAAGTATGACCCGACGGATGCGGTTCGGTTTGCAGCGATAGAAACGCTGGCGGTATTGAATACGGCAGAAGGCAATACATGGCTTGCCGAAACATTCCGTGATTCTAAAAAGAGCGAAAAACTGCGGGTTACAATCCTGAGCGCAGCGTTGAAGCATAATTCTACGGCGCTCGCAGCCGATTTTGATACGGTGGTGTTGGCAACCGTAGCAGATAAAAAGCAAAAAAAACTGCGATATGAGTTCGGTAAGGAAATTGCAAAAATAGAAAATACTGCAACGGCAGAAATTTGCAAGGCTTTTTTACAAAGCGATGATGTGTTAACCAAGAGTATCGGGCTCGATATGTTTAAGACGAACGCTCCTTCGGATGCCCGCACGTTAGTAGAAGCCATCGCGCGAGACGAAAAACAAGGTGCGTTGCAGCGCCGTGCTCAGCGATTACTGGAATAGCGATGGAGTAGGCATTACCCATGGCTTGCATAATCTTTTTCTTTATGGTACTATTCATAAAGAACTTTATTATCCTTATAAGTCTAGGCAGGAGTCGTTCAAACGGCTCTTTTTTTGTTTACGGGAGTTGATGCAATGGAATATGTGCAAAAAGAAACCGTTCCGTATTTTACCGATTATGAACAGCTTGTTACCGGTCTCGGATATAAATTGGTTGATTTGCAGATTGTTCATCAAAAAACAATGTGGCTGGTAAAAGCCGTTATCTACAGTAAAGATGGAGTTGGGATAGATGATTGCTCAAAGGTACATCGGGCATTATTATCACGTGCAGAAGTTTTGCTCAATTCTCAGGATATTCAAATGGAAGTAAGCTCTCCGGGGCTTAACAGAGTGATAAAAAATGCAGCAGAATTTCAAGCCTTTATCGGAGAGAATATAAAGGTATTGGAAGTTTCCTGTCCCGATTGGGTTGAGGGAGAATTGTTGGCTGCGGATTCGACGGGCATCTGTTTAAGTATTTCCGGCGGGCAAAGAGATATCCGGTATACGGATATAAAAAAAGCGAAATTGAATAAGATCTAAGGAGTCGTGATGGCTGGAGTAAAGATTGAAGATGTCCGTAAATTCGCGTTGGAAAAAGAACTGGATGAAGATCTTGCATTGAAAATTGTTGAACAAACATTGAAAGCTGCATACAAAACAGCTTTTAAAACCGATGTTAATGCGGTTGTCATCACCGGCGATGATGCAGTAAGCATATATGCTCGTAAAAAAATTGTTGATGATGTTGTGAACCCTGTGCTTGAGGTGGATATAGAAGAAGCAACAAAGCTCGCTCCTGACTGTGAACTCGGCGATGAGCTTCTTTTCGAGCTGGATCCTAAGGATTTTAAGCGTGGTTCGATTCAAGCGGGTGTACAGCGCGTGCATCAATCGACGCGAGAAATTCAAAAGGACAGCATTTACTCCGAGTATAAGGCGAAAGAGGGCGAGATTATCATCGGTTATTATCAGCGGAAGAAAAACGATAATATTTATGTCGATCTCGGAAAAGTCGAAGGTCTTTTACCGCGGAAATTTCAGCTTCCCCAAGAGATATATCATCCGAACGATAGAATAAAAGCTCTTATAAAAGAAGTAAAAAAACACCGGCAATCAAATGTCGTGCAGCTTATCCTTTCTCGTACCGATCCCGATTTTGTCCGCCGCTTGATGGAGCTTGAGGTTCCTGAAATTTACGATAATATTGTTGAATTGTACAAAATTGTCCGTGAACCCGGCTACCGAACAAAAGTCGCCGTTATCTCTCATAGAGAGGATGTGGATCCTGTCGGCGCCTGTGTCGGTCCGAAAGGTACTCGTATCCAGACGATTATTACCGAGTTGGAGGGGGAGAAAATCGATGTGCTTGAGTATTCGAGTGATCCGGCAGTATTTATTGCCAATGCCCTCTCTCCGGCCGAAGTATTGGATGTTGTTATCCTTGATACGGAAAAACGTACGGCGCTTGCCGTTGTTGCGGAAAGTCAGCTTTCAATCGCCATTGGAAAACAGGGTTTGAATGTTCGGCTGGCAAACCGGTTGGCGGATTGGAGTATCGATGTAAAGACTGAAAAACAGTTCCAAGAGATGGATATCCATGCTGAAACTCGTAAGGCTGCAGAAGAGCTGTTCAATGATGATGTCGCTTTACTGACAGAGGTTGAAGGCATCGATCCTGATGTTTTGGCGCTCTTGCACGAAAATCATATTGAAACAGTCGAACAGCTCTTGGATACTCCGCGTGAAGAACTCTGTGCACTTCCCGGTATGTCGGAAGAAAAAGTTAATGCTCTTGAGACGTTGATCAGCGAATCATTTGAGATTGTCGATGAAAATCAAGAGCCGGAACAAGAAGTGCAGTCTAAAAATCAGCCAATATCTGCATCTGCTGAAGATGAGGAAGAAGAAGTATACGAATGTCCCGAATGCGGGGCTCCGATTACGATCGATATGACAGTCTGTCCTAACTGTGGTGTCGGTTTAAGTTTTGAATATGAGGACGAAGAATAGGAGTCGTATGGCAGAAGGTATCGAAAATACTCAAGAACAAAAAGTTATTCTCAAAAAGGCAAAGCCCGATTCTGCATCGGTAGCGGCAACCCAGCCTCAAGCACAGCAGACCGCGGAACAGAAACCGGTACGGACGATAAAGCGTAAACTTAAACCTGTAGCGCACCCTACTTCGGCAGCGGCTCCAGCCAATACTGCGGGAAGCCGCCCTTCCGGTGAACAAAGGCGACGTCCTGTTGTATCTTCAACTCCTGCGGACATTTCTACTCAGGCAAAAAAAATACCGGAACGTTCGACTCAGTCACTGGAACGAAAAAACCCCGCCCATACACAGGGAGATGAAACCCGCCGCGTACAAAAGCATAGCGGTGAACGCATAGAGCGTTATGATAGGAACCGGCCTGAAAAATCAATACGGAGAGAAGGTACCGAAGCCCAATCCCAGACTCAACAGGCGCAAGCGGATAGTAAGAATCAAATTCGCTCACTGGATTTAAGCAGTAAACGGCCGGATCGGCGTGCAGGAAATCTTGCCGGTGGTTCCAAACCTACGAGCCGTTTTGGTAGCCAAGGTAACCGGCATAAGCCCGGTTTTGTGGGTGGACAGGGACGGACGCAACAGCAACAGGATGGACGCGGTGATCAGAATAACCGTGGAGGACGTTTGGGAGGCTATTCGTCGGATAGATCGCGGGCAGGTGGTTTTAATAAGCCCGGTTTTCAAGGTGGGCAGAATAGAGGCGGTGGCCGACCAATGGCGAGTCCAATGCCGCTTGAAACCAATAAGCAAAATACCAAAAAAGCGTTTAAAGGTAAAAAGACCTATTCACGCAAGGATCAAGAAAGCGAGTTCTTTGAAGAGAAACTGCTTCAGCAAAGGAAAAAGGCTAAAGAAAAGGTAAGTGCTGTTCCTAAGAGTATCGAGATAATGGAATCTATTTCCGTTGCGGAATTGGCTCGGAAAATGAACCTTAAAGCCTCCGAGCTTATCGGTAAGCTGATGGAAATGGGCATGATGGTAACGATGAATCAGTCCATCGATGCGGATACTGCGACTATTCTTGCTTCGGAATACGAATGCGAGGTAAAAATCGTCAGTCTCTATGATGAAACCATTATCGAAACCGTCAGTGATGAAAATGCCGAATTGCTTACACGTCCGCCGGTCGTTACTATTATGGGGCATGTCGACCACGGTAAAACAAAGACATTGGACGCTATCCGCAGTACCAATGTTACTGCCCATGAGTTCGGTGGTATTACACAACATATTGGCGCTTATATGGTGTCTACTCCCAAAGGTAATATTACCTTCCTCGATACGCCCGGCCACGAAGCCTTTACGATGATGCGTGCGCGCGGCGCCGAGGTTACCGATATTGTCGTATTGGTGGTTGCAGCCGATGACGGCGTTATGCCTCAGACTATCGAAGCGCTGAACCATGCAAAGGACGCAAAGGTTCCGATTATTGTTGCGATTAACAAGATCGATAAACCGGAAGCCAATCCTGATAAGATAAAGACTCGCCTCGGTGAACTTGGCCTTGTTGCCGAAGAATGGGGCGGAGACACGATCTATGTTCCTATTTCAGCCTTGCAGAAGAAAGGTATCGATGACCTGCTTGATGCAATTCTGTTACAAGCGGAAGTATTGGAGCTCAAGGCAAACTATAATTGCCGCGCAGAAGGAAAGGTCGTTGAGTCTAAAATCGATCACGGTCGGGGCGTTGTTGCAACGATAATCGTACAGCGTGGAACGCTCCATACCGGTGACCCCTATGTCGCAGGTGTATATTCGGGGCGTGTTCGCGCTATCTTTAACGATAAAGGTGAGAAGATCGACGAAGCGACGCCGAGTATGCCGGTGGAGATTTTGGGGCTTGAAGGAATGCCCAATGCGGGAGATCCCTTCCAAGTCACCGAATCCGAGCGTATGGCTCGTCAGATTTCGTTAAAACGGCAAGAGCTCAAGCGGTTTGAAGATTCACGTAACGTGAAAAAGGTAACGCTCGATAACCTGTATGAAACGATTACCGACGGCGAAGTACTTGAGTTAAAAGTAATTATCAAGGGTGATGTGCAGGGATCGGTAGAAGCCTTGAAGCAATCGCTCGAAAAGCTGTCTACCAAAGAGATACGCTTAAATGTTATCCATGCGTCTGCCGGTGCTATCAATGACTCCGACGTTATGCTTGCCGCGGCGGATTCCAATGCGATCATTATCGGCTTCAATGTTCGTCCTACGTCGCAGGCAAAGGCGCTGGCAGAGCAGGAGAAAGTCGATATCCGTAAGTATAACGTTATCTATAAAGCGGTTGAAGAAATTCAGCAAGCGATGGAAGGAATGCTTAGCCCCGATATTAAAGAGAATGTTATCGGTATGGCGGAAATCCGCAGCGTTATCAAAGTACCTAAGGTTGGTAATATTGCCGGTTCTTACGTACTTGAGGGTACAGTGAAACGAAATAGTACGGTTCACCTTATCCGCGACGGGATTGTGGTGTTTTCCGGTAAGCTTGCATCCTTGCGCCGGTTTAAGGATGATGTCAAGGAAGTGGCCGCCGGCTATGAATGCGGTATTGCACTTGAGAACTTCAACGACATAAAAGTGGGCGATCAGCTTGAAATTATCGAAACTGTCGAGGTTGCGCGCAAGCTGACTGATACGCAGCATTATGAAGCGCCCGAAGCTCATACCGATAACGGAGAAGCAGCCAAATGAGTGAGTTCCGATTGGATAAACTTGCGGAGCAAATCCGCGAAGAAATTTCCCAGTTGATTTTTTCGGGAAAGATAAAAGATCCGCGCGTTTCCAACTTTCTTTCAATAAACAGGGTGGAGGTGTCCGGCGATCTTGCGTATGCAAAGGTGTATGTTTCCAGCTTTATGGATGCGCATAAGACAAAGCAGGGTGTCCGGGGTTTGGAAAACGCAGCGGGATTTATCCGTACAAGTTTGGCAAAAAAATTGCACATCCATCAATGTCCTCAGTTTACCTTTATCTATGATGAAAGTATCGAAGATGGCTTTAATATGGTAAAAAAACTTGAAGCCTTAGAAGCGTCGTCTAATTCCGGGAACAATGCCCAAGAGTGAACCTCAATTCATTATCCCCTTTGCAAAACTGTCCGGCATCACCAGCTTTACCTCCCTCTGGCAAGTAAAGCATGCGCTCGGCACTAAAAAAGTAGGACACACCGGTACGCTTGACAGCTTTGCTGACGGCTTACTCGTATTGCTTTCCGGAAAGCTGACCAAACTTGTACCGTATATCACGGATTTCGATAAAACTTACCGTGTGTTGTTTTATTTCGGGAAGGAAACCGATACGCTCGACCCCGAAGGCGCCATCATCGCTGAAAAGCCGCTTCCAGTGTATGCCGACTTTATTGCAGCAATTCGGCAGCTGACCGGAACCATCGAGCAAGTACCGCCTGTTTATTCGGCGGTAAAGCAGGCGGGTGAGCGGCTTTCCGATAAAATACGGCGTGGGGAAGCAGTAATCGTACCGCCCCGAATCGTTACCATCTATAACATCGATATCGAAGAAATTTTTTATGCACCGGAAGCTGATACGGGCATTGAACATCTTGAAGCGGATGCAGCCGCATTGAGTATGGCTCAAAAACTGTCAGGCGCCGAAAAATCCGAAATAGGCGCAGCTCAAAAAGTGCTTGGCGCCGTTCTGTGCGTGCACTGTTCTAAAGGAACATATATCCGTTCATTGGTGCGGGATATAGCCCATCGATGCGGTTCCGCTGCATATGTGTATGCGCTCCGTAGGACAGCGGTTGGGACGTTTACCCTTGAACAGGCGGCAGGCTTTTCGGCGTTATCGCCTTTCGGAAGCACTGCGGTGGGTATGGAAAGTGCATCGTATTCGATTACCGAAGAAGAGATAAAGCGGGCGGCTTTGTCTTTAAGCGAAGAACTTGCCCGTGCCATGTGTTTTCAAACAACGGTGCTTCAAGATAAATATTATCCTGCGTTTATAAACGGGAAAACCATCAGCGGGCATTGGTTTACGGAAGTGCAGCCGCTTTCGGACGGCGGAACTATCGCAGTATTTTATCAGAACATCTGTGCAGGTTTGATCACGAAAAACGGTAACCGGTTTCATTATCAAATAGTATTTAATAGGGGCGGGGTAAACGCATCAGATGTGTAAATTGATTCGTGCGGCGTATATCACAAAGAATCTGATACGTTTACCCTGATAGGCTGGACTGATGAAGATTATCTACTGGGATGATTTAATAAAAGGAGAAAACATATATCCGCAAGGTTCCGCTATTTCGATCGGCGGTTTCGACGGGCCTCACCGTGGGCACGAGCGTATCTTATCGGCGGTGTTGAAGGCTGCACGAAAAGACGGCATTCCCGCAGGGATTATCACTTTTTTCCGCTCCCCTCGATCGGTTAAGGCGGGCAACATGTACGCAGGCGATGTGTCGACACTGGAAATGAGGCTGCAAAAATTTGCCGAGCAAGGATTTAGCTTTACGGTGCTGATTGACTTTTCCGCTGATTTCGCTAGAATGAAAGGTACTGTTTTTTTTGACATACTAATAAAAACTATCTGCATAAAATATCTTGCCGTTGGCAGTGATTTTACCTGCGGGTATCGCCACGATACGGGAGTAGGGGACTTACAGCGCCTTGCTCGTGAAAGGGGCTTTTGTTTTGATTCCATCGAACAGCTTTATTCGGCACGGCACGAGCGTATCAGCTCAAGTGCAATACGGCAGGCCGTTGAACAAGCTGATTTCGCCCTTGCAAAAGATCTCCTCGGGTATCCTTTTTTCTTAGATGTCGCAAAAATAGTTCAGCGGACAGAGAACGGTGTATGGGCTGTCGAGAAAGCGGCCGTAACACAGATTCTCCCTCAAAACGGACAGTATTCAGCTCGCGCGTATTTGCAGACGGGAGCGATTATTCCCGTACAGGTGAAAGTTATGGATACTTTGCTTGAAGTTTTCGAAGATACCGCAGCGCCGATTCCGTTTGCCGCAGAAACATTGATACGTAAATTGGAATTTATACGAAAGGAGTAAGAAATGGCACTTACAAAAGAACAGACTGCATCGGTTGTGATGAAATTCGGTGCAAATGAAAAAGATACGGGTAATACCAGAGTTCAGATTGCTTTGCTGACCGATAGGATCCGCCAGCTCACCGAGCACTGCAGAATCAATAAAAAGGATAAGAGCAGTCAGCGGGGGCTTTTGGTATTGGTAGGACAGCGTCGACGCTTGCTGAAATACTACAAGCGGACGAACCTCGAAGGCTACCGTGCCCTTATTAAAGAGTTAGGCTTGCGTAAGTAAGATACATGCTGCTTAATGTGCAGGAAACAGGAGGTGTCCGCAGACTTCGGTTTTTGACAGCTTCCTTGCTTCCTCTTAGATCGCTTTAAGCGGCATACAACGGTTACCTATCGAAAAACGGGTAGGTAGCCGTTTTTTATAAGCAATAGAAATTATGGAAGGAAAGATTATGAGACAGAGAGTAACGTATAAGATCGGAAATGAAGAGTTAATTTTAGAAACTGGCCATTTAGCGAAACAAGCAAACGGCGCAATTTATGCACAGTACGGCGGAACAGCTGTTCTGGCGACGGTGTGTGCGTCATCTACAGCGGTTGAGGGGCTCGACTACGTGCCGGTAACCGTCGATTATAATGAAAAATACTATGCAGCGGGAAAGATACCGGGCGGTTTTATCAAGCGTGAAGGCCGTCCTAAGGATAAAGAGATTTTAGTTTCGCGGCTCATCGATCGTCCGATGCGGCCGTTGTTTGAAAAAAGCCTTTGGGCGGGAAATTCAGATTGTACCGACCTGTATTTCGTCGGATATGATCAATCCGCCGGATATTTTAGCGGTTATTGCAAGTTCGGCTGCGGTTGTTATTTCCGACATTCCCTTTAACGGGCCGGTTGCGGGCGCTCGCGTGGCATACCTCGACGGCGAGTTTGTGATAAACCCGACATTCAGCCAGATTGAAAAGGCTGATATGGAAATCGTCGTCGCAGGCACCGCCGAAGGTATTACGATGGTAGAAGGCGGCGCTCACGAAGTTTCGGAAGAGATCATGCTCAAGGCTTTGGAAAAGGCGCATGAATTTATCAAAGCAATGTGTGCACTCCAAAATGAGCTTCGTGCGGCGTGCGGAAAGGAAAAACTGCCGCTTGCCCCGGTGAACGCAACGCTTGCCAATAAAGATGCTATTTACGCAAAGGCTTACCCCGAACTTTCCAAAGCCCTGTATACAAAAGGAAAGGTAGAGCGCCGCGAAGCCTGCGATGCTATCAGAAAGGCTATCGCCGAAGAATATGCGGAGCAGCTCACCGATGAAACACAGGCGAAGCTCTTTGCCGCTTTATTCGACGACATGGAATACCATATTTTGCGCGAAAACATACTGGAAAAAGGCTTGCGGGTTGACGGACGCGGCTTGGAAGATATCCGCCCCATCACCTGCGAGATCGGTGTGCTGCCGCGGCCGCACGGTTCTGCGGTATTTACCCGCGGGGAAACACAGTCGCTTGCCGTTGTTACGCTCGGTACCGTGTTTGACGAACAAGTCTATGATGATATCGAAGGCGACCGGCGTGAGAATTTTATCCTGCATTATAACTTCCCGCCCTATTCGGTCGGTGAGGTAGGACGGCTTGGAACCGGACGCCGCGAAATCGGGCACGGGCATCTTGCACACCGCTCTTTGATGCCGATGATTCCGTCCAGAGAAGCGTTCCCGTATACCATCCGTGTGGTTTCCGAAATTCTGGAATCCAACGGTTCTTCTTCGATGGCAACCGTATGCGGCGGTACGCTTTCGCTGCTGCACGCCGGCGTTCCGATGAAAAAGCCGGTAGCCGGTATCGCAATGGGACTTATCACCGACGGAAGCCGCTTTGCGGTACTCTCCGATATTCTGGGCGAAGAAGATCACCTCGGCGATATGGACTTTAAAGTCGCCGGTACCGCAGAAGGTATCACCGGTTTCCAGATGGATATTAAAATCGCCGGCGTTTCCGCTGAGATTATGAAAAAAGCGCTTGAACAGGCAAAAAAAGGCCGGCTTCATATTCTTGGCATTATGAATCAGACTATTTCTAAACCTTCATCACAGGTGTCCAAGTATGCGCCGCGGATTGAAACGCTCAAGATTCCGGTTGATAAGATCGGAGCGCTCATCGGGACGGGCGGAAAGATTATCAAGGCGCTGTCTGAACAATACCATGTAACAATCAATACCGAAAACGACGGTACGGTTACCATCTACGGGCGGGATTCTTCGTCCGCGCTCGGCGCCAAGGCTGCGGTTACCGGTATTGTGGAAGACCCTGAGGTCGGCAGAATTTATGAGGGTACCGTTAAGTGCATCAAGGATTTCGGCGCCTTTATCGAAATTCTTCCCGGTAAAGAAGGGCTTTGCCATATTTCCAAACTGTCGCGCAGTCGCATCGAAAAAGTTACCGACGTGCTGCAGGAAGGACAAAGAGTGCCTGTCAAGCTGTTGGAAATTGATAAGCTCGGCCGTTTAAACCTTTCGTATATCGATGCCTGCGAAGAGCAGGAAAAAAACGCGAGCCGTTAAATGGCAGCCGTTAATCCGTTGGCAGAGGAAAGAGAGTGAGTATCGCTGACGGGGCAGTAAGAGTTTTTTCCGTACTCAAGGAAGGAGCCTTACTGCCTGAATATCAAACATCCGGTTCCGCCGGCGCAGATTTACATGCGTATTTGGCTGAACCGGTAACGCTGAAGCCGATGGAGCGTAGGCTTATCCCGACGGGGTTATTTGTTGAATTGCCTGCAGGCTATGAATTGCAGGTACGTCCGCGTTCGGGACTTGCGTTAAAGCATGGCGTCACGGTACTCAATACTCCCGGCACGGTGGATTCCGACTACCGTGGAGAACTGTGTGTGCTGTTGATAAATTTTGGCAGCGAACCCTTTACCGTACAAAACGGCGATAGAATTGCGCAGGCAGTCGTGGCTCAGGCGGTACAGGTGAGCTTTGTGCAAACTGATGCACTTTCAGAAACCGGACGGGGTGTCAATGGATACGGTTCAACCGGCATCGCATAAATTGATATAACGGTATATAAGATGATCGGTATGAGGCAAAAGCAACTTTTTTTGTATATTTTAAAAGAGATGTTGCTGTATTTTTTTGTCTGCTTTTGGTTTTTGTTCTTTATTTTTTTTGTCAATAATATTTTGCTGTTGGCAAGCGATGTCTTATCAAAACATGCGCCTTTTAAGGATGTCGCATTATTGATGTTGTATTCGCTTCCTGCGGTTATCGCAAATGCCGCTCCCTTTGCAGCTCTAATCGGTATATTAATGGGGCTCGGGCGCTTTGTCAGTGATTTGGAATTCCTTTCTATGAACGCGCTTGGTGTGTCGCCTCGCTTTCTGATGTTGCCTGTGTTACTGTTCGGTTTAGTTGTTTCGGTTGTTTCCTTTTTTACCAACGATGTATTGTTGCCTGTCAGTGCCATTAATTTTCGGCGAGTCTATTGGGATATTGCGACTTCAACTCCTGCACTGGAGCTTTCTTCTTATTCTATAAAGCGCAATCATAATGCGGTTGTTGTAACGGGATTAATACAGGATGGTAAAATCCACAATCTTTTGATTGTGGATAAAAATGCAGATAAAGCATTTCGCATACTCGGTACACAGGCTGCAGAGATTGAAAAATCCAATGATCCTTCAATCGTGATGTCGCTCAAAATGCTGCTACCACACCTTCTCATTTTAGATCCTTCCGACAAAAAAAAATATGATGCAGTAAACGGCGAAACGGTAACCTACAACGTGCTTGCAAAGAGTATTAGGTCTTCTTATTTTAATACGATCGGTCCGTCCGAAATGTCTTCATTTGATCTTTATAAGGATATAAAGGAAAAACAAACACAAAACGAAGATAGGAGAACACTCAATTTGTATTGGATGGAGTTCCATAAGAAGTTTTCCTTTCCTTTCGGTGCCTTCTTTTTCGTGCTGCTTGCCTTTGCTATCAGCAGTGCCGGTAAGGTACACAATCAAGGTGCGGGTTTTGTGTTAGGCCTTTTAATTGCTGTTGCATATTGGGCATTGTTTATGGGCGGGCAGACACTTTGTTTACGGCTTGATTGGAATGGGACGGTTGCCATGTGGGTTCCTAATATTATGGTATTTGCCGCTGCTATTGTACTGCTGGGGAAAAAGTTATTCAGATGAAGATTCTTCAACGATATTTAATCCGACTCTTTTTCCCCGTCTTTGTGATAACGATTTTATTTTTTATTTTACTGCTCCAGCTTGGTGATCTATTCCTCAATTTGCCACAGTATTTACAAAATCAAGCACGCTTTATTACGCTGCTTCGGGTGATGTATTTGTATTTTCCAAAATGTGTCTCGTTTGCAATGCCGCTTTCGGTTTTATTTGCGAGTTCGTATACAATGGGGAATATGTACGCAAAAAATGAACTTACCTCGATCTTTGCCTCCGGTATGCCGCTTGCCGTATTGGTGGCGCCGCTTGTATTGTGTGGATTTTTGCTATCGATTGGGATGTTTTATTTTGAGGATCGTATCTTAATCCACTTTCAGCGGCAGAAAATTGCACTGGTAAATTCCATCTTGGAACCTCAACAGAATTTGAATAGCAGCGATTTGGTTATTTTATCCGATTCGGGAAAAATCGTGTATTTTGCCGATTATTATGATGATACTCAAAAGGAGTTGAATAATATATTGATTGTTGTGCGTACCGAATCGGGAGATATTTCTACTGTCATAAAAGGTGAATCTGCACACTGGCAAATCGATCATTGGGAGGTGACGGATAAGGCTGTCTACACTTTTACTGGCGAGAATGGTGTGCTTTATCAAGATTCAATCGATGAGAAACTTTTTTCCGAACCTCCCGAAACCTTTCAACGGAATATTACATCTATTGATGAGATGACTATTGCACAGGCAAAACTCTTTATCGACAATTTAAAAAAAATGGGGTTACCCTACCATGAATACCTTTCGCAATATTACCGTCGTTTTTCATTCCCGTTTACAACGTTCATCGTTTTGTTTTTTTCCGTTTCTATTGGAGGTCGCTTTAAAAAAAATATCCTGCTGATGAGTTTGCTTTTTAGTTTAGCCCTTGCAATTCTCTATTATGTAACCGAGATGATGACCATGCTTTTTGCAAAATGGGAGTATATCTCTCCGCTTGCCGGTGCGTTCCTCCCTCTTTTAATTTTTTACGGTGTTGAGCGTCGCAATGCTTAAAATAGCGCGTACGTAAAAATCATACCTGCTAAACTTCCGTTCCAGAACTAACCCCTAGAATTACGGCGGGTTCTTAGGGTAGAACCCTAAGCCGTTATTTTTCTTTTTAGGGGTCGTAGGGGGCATTTTTCTTTTTATCGGAAAAAAAGAAAAATACCCCCTACTTTGACTTTGAATTTGGAGACTTCTACAACTAAATTCTCAATACTTTGTTTATTCTGCTGCGTAATACCGTTAACTTCCTGTACCGCATTGTTGATTTGTACGGCACCGGAAGCCATTTCGTTCATACTGTCGGTAATAACACGGGTAAGGTTATCCAGTTTTCGCATTTCTTCCGCGACACCTTCGCTGCCCTTCAACATTTCAGCGGAGCCTGCTTGTACCTCCAACGTTACCATATTGATGTTTTTGATCGCGGTAAGTACTTCTCTACTGCCGTGCTCTTGTTCGCGCATTGCTTCGGTAAGGCTGTTACTCATCTCTTTAACCTGTTCGGCAAGGGTAAAGATTGTATTGAATTTTCCTTCGACGATTCTGGAAGAATCTGCAAGCGTTTCAATCTCACCCGATAGCGTTTTAAGCGTTGTTGTTATCGTTTTGCCTTGAGCAGCTGAATCTTCGGCAAGTTTGCGGATTTCATCTGCGACGACAGCAAAGCCTTTACCTGCTTCGCCTGCGTGTGCGGCTTCTATTGCAGCATTCATTGCCAGCAGGTTTGTTTGCGATGCAATATGTTGAATAACGCTTGATGCTTCTATCAGAGACCCCGATTCTTCGGCAATCTTTTTGGTAACCGTATTGGAGGTTATCAATGTGTTTTTCCCGTCTCCCGTAGCACCGGTAAGGCTTCTGATAGCTTCATCGGTTTTACCGAGCGTTTGGCCAATGGATGTGATGTTTGCAACCATTTGTTCTATTGATGAAGAAGATTGCGCAACACTCGCTGCCTGCGTTTCGATACTACCGTTTAGCTGCTTAATGGTGCGGACAATCTCTTCGATAGTCGCTGCCGTTTCGGTAACACTTGCTGCTTGAGTAAGCGTTTGTTGTTTAACGCTTTCGATATTTGCATTTATTTGATGTACAGCGCTTGCCGTTTCGGTCATGTTGCTTGCAAGCTCTTCGCCGACATTTTGCATAACCTCTGAGCTATCTTCGACCGCTTTAACCGATGTACCGATCTTCTCTATTGTCTGATTAAAGTAATTTGAAAGATCCGTTATTTCGTCATGTCCTGCAACCGGTAAGCGTACCGTTAAATCACCTTCTCCTTGCGCTATATCTTTTAACGCTTCTACTGCTGCCTTTATCGGCTTTACTATTTTGTATGCAGTAATATACACGACAATAATTGCGAGTATTAAGATTATGGCCGTAATGGTATACAGCACTTTTTGCATAACCGTTATACTGCCTAAAAATTCATATATAGGAGCGGCAACGATAATCCGCCATCCGGTCTTTGCAATTATTCCGAAAGCAGCTATTTGTTTTTCGCCATCCCAATCATAGAACCCTACATCCGGTTCTGTGGATTGCAATGCTTTTTTTTCGAATGCTGCTATTTCGACAAAGGAAGGATCGCTTTTCGCTTTTTCCATACTGTTTTCTTGGGATTTTACCGCCTCAATGTCGGAATCTCCTATAGTATTGCCGGAAAGTCCTATGACATAGCAGTCGCCTGTCTTTCCAACTACAATATCGGATATCATATTGGAAAGCCCTGCAGCATAGACACGCGCATATAACACTCCGATGATATGCTTTTGGTTGTCATAAATAGGAACGGAAAAAAATACAAAAAGTTCTTTGTCGGCGCGAGAAATAATCGGTTCGGTTACATAAGCTTTGCCGTTGATGGCCGATTGGTAGTATGACCGATCGGAAATATTTAATTGATTGCCGTCAGTGATCCATGCATTTCCTATACGGTCGCAAATGCCGAACGCATTGATTTCCGAATTGCTAAATGCAAGTTCATTGGCAAGGATAGCCGTTTTTTCTTCATACGAAATGTCTTTTCTTAATACTTCCTGCCGCGCAATAGCTGCAAGCGTAGTAAAAAAAGAATTGATACGTTCATCTATCAGTGAGGCAGTATCTTTCGCCTTTTCGGTAAGTTGCAGACGGACTTTTTCCAGTAGCGCCTTTTTTGAAATCGTTATTGTTGTAATACCTAAAATGGAAATTACAAGCAGTATTAGCAACCCGAATATACAGATAAGCTTACGGCGAATTGAAAAATATTTTCGGGGATGATAATGGTTTCTTTCATTTGTGTCAAGCCTCTCAAATAAAGTCTTCCTAAATATCGATTCTTTCGGCTATATATAATTTATATTGATATTTAAGAGGGGGTGATTATATCCGTAAATATACTCTTGTGCAAGAGAGTCGCCATTCTTTTTTAACCGTAAATATTGAGGGTATGCTATAAAGGGAGACTGTTTATAAAGAATGAAGAGTTTACGTTTCTTTCTTTTTTACGGCAATCTGATCGATACGCTGTCCGTTCATGGTGAGTACCGTACAAACGTAGGAGCCGGTATCGATGCTGTCGCCCAGTCGAGGGATGGTGCCGAGCCGCGCAAGCAAATAACCGGCAAGGGTGTAGTATTCTTCGGTAGGGGGGCGTTCAATATCATTTAAAAGTCCGAGTGCCTGTATTTCGTCAAGACTCACCTGTGCATTGATAATAATACTGCCGTCAGCTTGCCTAATGGGTTGTGAGCCTATATGGCTTGCTGTTTGGATGCTTCTATTAAACAAGCCCTCTAACAAACCGCCTTTGGTTATAAAGCCTTCAATGCCACCGTATTCGTCAATAACGCAGGCTGCATTTACCTTACGGTCGTTTAGTAATTCGAGTGTATGTTTAACGTTTTGTGATTCGGGGATGAACAGCGGTTTTGTTAAAATCTTTTGCAGATTCGGAGGCGGTATTTCAAGTCTGCTCTGTAAATAATCCCGTGCACTAACAATGCCGATAACTGAATCAATCTTACCTGCACATACCGGAAAGTAGTCAAAATTTTCGTGTGTCTTTATCAATGTAAGGATATCCTGACTTCTATCCGTAATATCGATCCATACAATATCGGAGCGGTAGGTCATGCAACTACCGATTTTTCGTGTATATGCAGGCTCTCTCTTTCCTTTTTCCTGATACTGCGGCGGTAATGGGATATTCATACGGTATGTGCAGCACAAAAAATGCAAAGCATAAGGTTCGACTAGTATCGATTATAAACTGAGATCGACAAGAGCTGCAGTCCGTGCCGTACTGGCATAGATACTTTCTTTATGCGCATAAGGCCGTTTCAATGATGCTATTTGCTGCCGTAAACCGGTAATATGCGTTTGCAGGAGCTCACGGTTTCTCTTATTCTGAGCCAAAACTCGTTTTTGCAAGTCATCTAAATCCGTTTTAAGATGTGGAATATCAGAATGTTCATTTTTGCAAATATTGGTATACATATATTCCAGCGGATCGATTACTTTTTGAATAGTAAATATTTCGGCAATAATAGATTCTTCCAATTCCGTGTGCTGTAGGACAGCATCGGTATTCTCATCGGAAATACTTTTTTCTTGTTTTTCTAATACTGTAAGATATTCGCGGAATTTAAGCCGCTGTTGCTCTAACAACGACCTGAATCGTTTGAGAACCGCAACCCGTTCGGCAATTTCAGAATCGTTAAGTTTGGCTGTATGCATAACCCTATCCTGCTATATTGACGCCCGAAACTACCGGTTTTATTTCTGTTGCAGCGGCGGCTGTTGAGTTTACAACATGATGCCATGCCTCACGCAGTTCTTCCATCATGCCGCGTACCGTTATAAGCGGTTGCGGATCCTTTTGTATATTCGCTTGAAAAAGCTGTTGGTTGAAAAAGGAGTAAAGCGATAATAGATTTTCAGCAATTTCTCCTCCTTCATCCATATTTAAAGCCGCCATTAGCTCGGTAATAATATCTTGTGCTTTTAATATATACTGGTGGATGCGCTCAATATTCTCCGCTTCGATTTTTCCGCCAGGCATGCCTTCAATGGCAAGGGTAATATTTTTAATACCCTCATCATACAGCATAATGATTAGAGATCCCGGACTCGCCGTCTTTACCCGTGTCTCTTTATATGCCGTTAAGGCTTGACTGTTATAACTCATTTTTAATCCCCCATGCGATCGCGTGTTCCTTCTATCTTATCGGCAAAAGAAACAGTCTGTTGAGTCCCTCCGTGAAAAATCTTTCGCATTCCTTTATGGGAAGCCCCAAATATCGCAGCTTTTAGAAACGCCCCCTATATCTTAAACTTTCTAACCTCAGCAGCAAGATTTTCGATGCTTACTGTGTTTTCTTGCGCAATACCGTTAACTGCTTGTACGGCATCACCAATCCGTTCGGAAGCGGCAACCATACCGTGCATATGTTCGCTGATGCTCAGTGTTATTTGATTTAACCGCTGCATTTCTTGTGCGACCTGCTCTCCGCCGCGCAGCATCTCGGCGGAAGCATCGCGGACACCGCCGGTAACTTCGTTAATATTCCGAATTGCCGCCAACACTTCGCGGCTTGTATTCTCCTGTTCGGCCATTGCGGTAACAATTTGTTCTTCTTGTTGAGAAATTTGGTTGACCGATTCATATACTTCAACAAAGCTTTTTTCTGCTCCGGCTCCGGCGGTGGTTAAGTTGCTGATTATTTGTATTGCATCCTTTATAACGGTACCGATCTGTTTTCCTTGTGTATTTGATTCTTCGGCAAGTTTGCGGATTTCGTCGGCAACAACTGCAAAGCCTTTACCTGTTTCTCCGGCATGGGCAGCTTCGATTGCCGCATTCATAGCCAATAAGTTTGTTTGGCTGGCAATATTTTGGATAACCTGGCTTGCTTCCAAAAGCGCTTCGGTTTTTTCGGCAATTTGCCCGACAACCTCATTAGCATACCTTACTCGGTGTTTACCGTTTTTAGTTTGATCATAAACTGTCTTGATAACCGTATTATTCTTTCCGAGGCGGTCTGAAACGGCGCCGATATTTGCGACCATTTCTTCTATGGCGGCTGATGATTGTGCAACGCTTTCCGCTTGTCTTTCAATACTTTGATCCAGCTGCTTGAGTCTTTTAATGACCTCTTCAATTGTTGCAGCCGTTTCGGTTACGCTCGCGCTTTGGTCTACCGTTTGATTTTGTACTAATGCAACGCTTTTTTCTATTTCTTGTGCCGCCATTTCAGTTTCTGCCATATTTCCGGCAAGTTTTTTGCCGACCGTTTGCATAGTGCCGGTGTTATGTGAAACTGCCTCTATAACCGATCCGATTCTTTCAATGGTTTGTTCAAAGTATTGGGAGAGTTCGGCTATCTCGTCGTTCCCTTCGACCGAAAGATGAACGGTTAAATCGCCCTCCGCTATGGACATGAGCGCATGGATAACTTTTTTGACCGGCTTTATAATAAATTTTCGGGTAAATCCGGTAATTGTTACTACAAAAAGGCAAAGGATTACAATGAGAATAATCGCTGTTTTAAGGAAGAAATCCGTTCTTCTTGTTAAAGTATGTTCGATTGAAAAACAGAATTTTGCATATCCGATTCTTTGTCCAGAAAAGTCTTTTAGCGGATAATAGGCAAAGGCATCGTTTTTTTCAGTGCGAATCATTCCGTCATCGGGCAATGTTTCCGTGATTTGTGCAGCATCCGAATCAACTTTGCTTTCAAAATTGGAACCGATGAGCTGATAGGTATTATCCAAGGTACGAGCAATAACCGCTACTTTTAAGCCGTCTTTTAATACTTCCGGTGTTGTCGTTAGAACGAATTGGTCGATAAATGCCGTATTTACCGCACCGCCGTATTCTACGGTTCCGAGCATTCGTCTTGCCGTATCGAAAAGCGGCCGTACGACTCTAAAACCCAGATCGTTTACCCCAACTTCAAGGCCGTAAATTTCTTTTTTTTGTGTTTGGGCGGCTACGATGGTCGCTCTAAAAGAAGAAAGGTCGTCGCCGAATTTTGCAGGATTCTGAACGCGAAGAAAAGAGACTGCCGACGGCGTATGAAAATGGAATTGCTGCGCTCTATATTTTTGCTTTATATCGGTAAAAATCGGCTGCGTTAACTCCAGCAGCTTTGCTCTGTCCCGTGAAGCAAAGGCTTGAACAATATTTTGATCCCGAGCGATATCGTCTAAAAGGATGCGGCCGACAAGCGAATAACTATTTAATTCGTTATAAAACGCAGAATATTTAAGATCTGCGGTTGCTTTAATTTGATTTTCCGAAAACTGTGTGATGCTCCGCCAATCCTTATAGGCAATAATCCCATACTGAAGCAGTAGCAGCATGATAGTAACAATGAGCAGTTTCGTACCGATGGACCGAACCTGTTTTTTACTGAAATGCAGTCGTTGAAAATGAGCGTTGTTTTTGATCATACTGTGGTGGTCTCCTTTGCAAGACTATTATGTGAACTTTATACGAATAGCGTCAATGTGACAACCGGTATCCGGTATATTAATCAAAGAGAAAGTAGTTGAGATGGAAATATGAGCGGGAAAGAATTGTTGTTGTGTGCTCCAGCGGATGAAGGGAGTCGAACCCTCGTCTCCAGCTTGGAAGGCTGGGGTAATAGCCGTTATACGACATCCGCAAAAAATATGAAGCTACTATACCGGAAAACACCTAATATGTCAATTGGAATCTTTATTTTTACTGCTCGATTTTGTATACTCTATAGTATGATTAAAGCATGTATTTTTGATTTGGATGGAACATTGACCGATACCGTCCGGACACTCGCTTATTTTGTCAATACCGAAACGGCAAAGCACGGATTACCTCCCGCGCCGGTGGAACAGTTTAAGTATTTTGCGGGAAACGGGGCTCGGACGCTTATTCATAGAGTTTTGGCATATCACGGCGTTACGGATGCATCATTGGAAGATACGATTTTACAGGATTACAATGCGGCCTATGATGCCGATTTTTTACACCTCTGCTCTTTGTACGACGGCGTCGCCGATATGATACAAGAGCTGCATAGCAGGGGGATTCAACTCGCGGTTCTTTCGAACAAACCGCAGCCGACTACGCAAAAGATCATCAAAGCTTTTTTTGATGAGGGTACATTTTCTGTTGTTTTTGGGCAGCGGGAAGGGGTTCCGCTCAAACCGAATCCTACCGGCGTATTTGAGATTTTAGGTCTTTTACACCGCCAAAAACAGGAATGCCTCTACATCGGGGACACTGCCGTGGATATAAACACTGGAAAAAACGCAGGCTTGACAACCGTCGGTGTCCTGTGGGGCTTCCGCGACCGTGCCGAACTGGAAGGCGCCGGTGCAGCGAATATAATCGCAAAGCCGCTGGAGCTGCTGCCGCTTGTAACGGCAATCCGGTAATTAGTCTTTTTTCAAAAATAGCACAAGGGCAATCGTGCAGATAATGACATATCCGGCAATGCTGTAACGGTCGGGAACTTCATGGAATAGTAAAAAACCGAACGCTGCGGCAAAGAGGATTTGAGTGTAGTCGAAAACCGCGATATTTTTTGCCGGTGCATAAGAATACGCCGCGGTAACGGTAAATTGCCCTCCTGCGCCTGCTGCACCGGTTGCAATCAGCCAGAAAAGCTGCTGTAAGCTCATCGGCGCAAAACTGTAGAGGAAAAAAGGCAATAGCATCAGCATGGAAGCAGCCGAAAAAAAGAACACTACAAATGTACCGGATGCTTTATGCGTTAACAGATAGCGAACACAGGTATATGCACCGCCTGCACAGAGACCACCGAAACATGCCACTGAGGCTGCAAAGATATGACCCGATCCGGCAAAAGCAGGCTTGATAATTAAGAGGCTTGCGGCAAATGCGCATACCGCTGCGAAAAGTCGGGTAAATCGGATTCGCTCCTTTAAAAACAGAAACGAGAAAAAAATGGTAAAAAACGGCGCAAGCTTTGCCAAGATAGAAGCATCGGCAAGCGCTAAGTGACTGACCGCATAAAAATTGGAAACTAAACCGGCAGTGCCCAATACCGCCCGCAATATAAGGAAGGGAATATTTTTTTTCTGCGGTAGCACAAATTGACGGTTCTTTATCAAAACAAAGAGTGATGTACAACAGGCAATACTGTTCCTAAAAAACGCTTTTTGGATAGACGGTAAATCGCCGGAAAGCTTTGCGCATAAATTCATTACAGTAAAAAAGAAAGCCGAACAAATGATGCACAAGATCCCTTTTTGTGCGGATGTCAATCGAATACTCATAATACCGGTAAAGTATAGCAGAAAGAAAGATAATTGAAAATTGCTTCGCGTGAGTATTTGCATTGTCAGCTGTTTTTAGGTTAAATAATTTTAACACTTTCCTTTTTTGCATAAAAATACTATTTTACTCATAGTTTTTCTCTATTTTTTGTATATTTATGCATATTGTGCTTGACATTTTTTGTATAAGGCCTTAGTATCAAATTAACGGTTGTTTTTAATATACATTTTAAAAGCTGCCGAATGTAGGAGGTATCGCGTTATGATACCCTTACACTATCAAAAGGAGATAACTATGAAAAAAAGAATGTATGCCGCATTTGTTTTGTTGTCTGCCGTACTCTTGAGCCTATCCATCTTAGGGTGTAGCAAAAAAACGGAAACAAAACCGGAGAAAGTCGAGTCGGATGGTAACGGAAAGAATGCTTCGTATCATATCGGTATTGTAACGGGAACCGTCTCCCAATCCGAAGATGATCTCCGCGGCGCCGAAAAACTGATAGAAATGTACGGTTCCGCAAAGACCGGCGGTATGATTCAACATATCACCTATCCTGACGATTTTATGTCGCAGCAGGAAACGACTATTACACAGATTGCCGCTCTTGCGGACGATCCGATGATGAAGGCCATTATCGTCAATCAAGGAATTCCCGGAACTGCAGAGGCGTTTAAGCGCGTTCGAGAAAAACGTCCCGACATATTGTTGTTTGCAGGAGAACCGCATGAAGACCCGCTGGTTATTCAAGCTGCGGCTGATATGGCGATAAGCAATGACTTTGTATCCCGCGGATATACGATTATTTGGGCGGCAAAGGAGCTCGGTGCAAAGACATTTGTGCATATTTCTTTCCCACGGCATATGTCCTATGAAACGCTCGGCCTTCGCCGCCAAATTATGGAAGCCGCATGTAACGATACCGGGGTGAAATTTGTGTTTGAGACCGCTCCCGACCCGACCAGCGATGTCGGCGTTGCGGGCGCTCAGCAATTCATCCTTGAAAAGGTTCCGCAGTGGATTGAAAAATACGGCAAAGAAACTGCATTCTTCTGTACGAACGATGCACATACGGAGCCGCTCTTAAAGCAGCTTTTACAGTACGGCGGCATCTTTGTTGAAGCAGACCTTCCTTCACCGTTAATGGGGTATCCGGGCGCCCTTGGTATCGACCTTACCGAACAGGCAGGGGACTTTGCCGCTATCTTAAAGAAGGTTGAGCAGTCCGTTATCGACAAGGGCGGAGCAGGCCGGTTCGGTACGTGGGCATACTCCTATGGCTTTACCGTCAGTGCCGGTTTGGGTGAATATGCCCGCCGCATTATCGACGGCGAAGCGGAGAAAGGCAGCCTTGCTGATTTGTCAAAAGCGCTGGGTGTCTTTACTCCCAATGCACGGTGGAAGAGCGCATACTATACGGATGCAAATACCGGTGTGCGTGCAAAAAACCAAGCGTTAGTATTTATGGATACTTATATTCTCGGAAAAGGCTTTTTGTCTACAACCGAGCAAGAGGTACCGCAGAAATACTTGAATATGAAATTTAATAAATAGTAGAGAATGGAAACTATTTAAAAAAAGCCTCCTCAGCAGAACGGGTACATGGAAAATTTTGAAGTAAACCTGTTCCGAAACGGAAGTTGCGGAATAGGTTACCTTGAATGCGTGTACCCGTTTTTTTTATCGATAGCAAAGAGGAAACATTGAGATCGGATATCTCTATTGTTTATAAGGATGATAGAAGTTTATGAATAATGATGAAGTTATCTTATCCATCGATCATATTACGAAGGAATTTTCAGGAACGCCCGTTTTGCAGGGGGTGAGTTTTGATGTCCATGCGGGAGAGGTGATTGGGCTGGTAGGAGAAAACGGAGCCGGAAAGACAACGTTGATGAGCATCCTGTTCGGTATGCCGGTGATTGCCGAAACGGGCGGATACGGCGGAACGATTCGGCTGCAGGGCAAAGAGGTCGTGTTCAAAACGCCGTTCGACGCTCTCGGTGCGGGCGTCGGAATGGTGCATCAGGAATTTTCGCTGATTCCGGGTTTTTTCTTCCGGTGAAAATATTATGCTGAACCGCGAGCTCGAACAGGAAAGCATTATCTCCGACCTCTTTGGGCCGCGGCTTACGACGTTAAACCGCAAAGCGATGCGCGAGCGGGGCGCAGCAGCGGCTTAACCAACTCGGGGTTTCGATTAGTGCAAAGACGCTCATTTCCGAAATGCCGGTTGGGCATAAGCAGTTTACCGAAATCGCCCGCGAAATAGACCGCGATAATGTGCGGCTGTTGGTGTTGGATGAACCGACCGCCGTCCTTACCGAATCGGAGGCGGAGGTTCTGCTCAAATCCATCAAGGCGTTGGCGGAGAAGGGCATTGCGGTTATCTTTATTTCTCATCGCTTACACGAAGTTATGGAAATTTGCGACCGGGTTGTCGTATTGCGCGACGGTGTTTCAATCCAAGACACGGAAACCGCAAAAACGGATATGCAGGCGATTGCGGCCGCGATGGTCGGAAGAAAGGTTGAAGGGCAGACGGCCGAAAGAACGGCGCGTCAGTTTGACGAAACCATCCTCGAGGTAAAACACCTGTGGGTGGATATGCCGGGAGAGCTGGTTGATGATGCAAGTTTCTCCGTTAAAAAGGGAGAGATATTCGGTATCGGCGGTTTGGCGGGGCAGGGAAAAATCGGTATCCCCAACGGTATTATGGGGCTGTTCCGTGCGGGCGGTGAGGTTATCTTTAAAGGCAAGCCGCTTGACATCAGCAAAACCTCAAAAGTGCTTTCGGAAGGGATTGCTTTTGTTTCCGAAGATCGGCGCGGCGTCGGTCTTTTACTGGATGAAAGTCTTGACTGGAATATCGCTTTTACCGCTATGCAGGCAAAACATAAATACTTAAAAAAATATCTGGGCGGGTTAATCACCGTCCGCGACGAAAAGGCAATGAAGGCGCTTGCCGACGAGTATATCAAGATGCTGCAAATTAAATGCACCGGTTCCCAGCAAAAGGCGCGGGAGCTTTCCGGCGGTAATCAGCAAAAGCTGTGTTTGGCAAAAGCCTTTTGTCTGGAGCCCGATTTGCTCTTTGTTGCGGAGCCGACGCGGGGTATTGATGTCGGTGCTAAAGCGCTGGTGTTGGAAGCAATCCGCACGTTAAATAAAGAAAAAGGCGTTACCGTTGTGATGATTTCGAGTGAACTTGAAGAGCTGCGGTCTGCGTGCGACCGTATTGCGGTCGTATTCCAGGGTAAGGTTGCGCATATACTGCAGCCGTCCGGAGATCCGGCGGAGTTTGCACTTTATATGGCAGGAGTAAAATAGATGGAACAGTTAAAAAAACAACTTGCGGCATTCGGATGGCCGCGTATTATTATTTTCTTATTCCTCTTGTCGCTGTTTATTGCAGCGCCTTTTGTGAATGTCAGTATCGGCGCATCTCTTTCGGATACAATAAACCGCTTTGGGATGAATGCCCTCTTGGTGCTTGCGATGGTGCCGATGGTGCAGGCAGGCTGCGGTCTTAACTTCGGGTTATCGCTCGGCGTTATCGGCGGACTGCTCGGTGCGACAATCGCGATGGAACTGAACTTAGTTGGATGGGCAGGCTTTTTTTCAGCCGTGTTTTTTACGATATTAATCTGTGCGGTGATCGGCTATGCTTACGGTAAACTCTTGAATCTGATTAAAGGCGAAGAGATGACCATCGCTTTGTATGTCGGCTTTGCTGCGGTTATGTTCATGTCGATTTTGTGGCTGCTGTTGCCGTACACCAATCCGACAATGGTGTGGGGCTATGCGGGAAAAGGCTTACGTACAACCATCACGCTCGAAGGATACTGGCTGAAAATACTGAATAATTTATGGGCGTTTCAAGCAGGTTCATTCGTGTTTCCGACCGGGCTTATTCTCTTTGTCCTTGTCTGCTTTTTTATTATGAAGGTATTTATGAAGACACGGACGGGAACGGCATTGACTGCGGTCGGTTCAAATCCCGAATTTGCGCGGGCGAGCGGTGTGAATATCGATCGAGCGCGGATTATCAGTACGGTGTTGTCCACCGTTATCGGCGGTGTCGGGATTTTGCTGTATCAGCAAAGTTTCGGCTTTATTCAGCTGTATCAAGCGCCGCTCTTTATGGCCTTCCCGGCGGTAGCGGCTATTCTTATCGGCGGCGCATCGGTCAATAAAGCCTCAATTTTAAACGTAATGCTGGGAACATTTCTGTTTCAAGGTATTTTAACAATGACTCCCTCGGTTATTAACAGTGTGCTGCAAACCGATATGTCGGAGGTTATCCGTATTGTGTTGTCAAACGGTATGATTTTGTATGCACTGACGCGGAAGACGCAGGCGGCGAGGTAGATTATGGTATCGTCTAATATGCTTAAAAAGAAGTGGGAAAATTTTTCCGCGGTTGATTTTATTCTGGATAATTTGGTATCCATCATATTTTTGGTTATTTCGTTCCTTGCCATTCCCGTGTCGGGCTTATCGGCGCACCATATTATCGCCGAAATTTTAACGCGGATCGGCAGAAACTCCTTTTTGGTGTTTGCGCTCATCCTGCCGATTATGGCAGGGATGGGGATTAACTTCGGGATGGTGCTCGGCGCGATGGCTGGGCAGATCGGCCTTATTTTTGCAATGGACTGGAGCATCGGCGGTATCTACGGATTGGTATTCGCAGCCTGCATCGGGATGCCGATATCCATCTTGCTTGGGATTGTCGCCGGTTCGGTACTGAACCGTGCCCGCGGGCGGGAAATGGTTACCAGTTATATCCTCGGGTTTTTCTTTAACGGAATTTATCAATTCTTTGTGCTGTACATCCTCGGGTCGGTTATTCCGATGCACAATAAGGCGATTATGCTTTCCCGCGGCTACGGAGTGCGCAATACGCTTGAGTTAGCGCCCGTACGGCAGATGCTCGATACGGCAATCCCGCTCACGATTGCAGGGTTTAAAATTCCGATTCTTTCGTATCTGATTATCATTGCGCTGTGTTTTTTTATCGTGTGGTTTAGAAAGACCAAGCTCGGACAGGATATGCGGGCAATTGGGCAGAATCAGACGGTTGCACTCGCTTCGGGTATTGCAGTTGAACGGACGCGGATTATTTCGATTGTTATTTCTACAGTGCTTGCCTGTATCGGGCAGATTATCTTCTTGCAGAATATGGGAAACATGAGCACTTATAACGCGCATGACCAAACCGGATTCTTTGCCGCTGCGGCAATTCTCGTCGGAGGCGCTTCGGTAAATAAGGCAAATATTAAAAATGTCTTTATCGGCATTATCTTGCTGCACTTTTTGTACATCGTTACGCCGATGGCGGGACAGCACCTTTTTGATTCTGCGATGATCGGTGAATACTTCAGACAGTTTTCCGGCTATGCGGCGATTGCGTTATCGCTTGTTATGCACGCGGCGCGTAATCAAAAGAATGCGGAAAAACAGCGGGCTGCGCTGCGGGCCGAAAGCGGGAGGGCATAATGATTCGGGTACGTTCAAAAAAAGGTCAGCGGCTGGTTAAAATAGGCTTGGTCATTTTTTATTTGCTCATTATGGCGCTTATGTTTTTATTCGGCCGCTCTCATACCGTGCTGATAGACAACAATAGCGATCCGAACGGCGCATATAAAGCGATTGACGGCTGTACCATTTCGTTTAACGGTGAAAAACCTATCGAGATGTTTAAGGGCGACCGCGATAAAATTATGCTGCGGGGTCAGACTCATCATGTAAAGGTTAGCTTCTTTAACGGACAAGAAGATGTTACCGGTACTATCACCATTCCGCTTTTTGAAGATGCGGTGATGGTGTCAATTCCGGCCTTTGTTACAGGCAAAAATGCCGTCAGTCATTTTGAGTTATACGCTCCGACGGAAGAGTAGGGCGGGGATGGGTAACCTAAAATTATGAATTATGATTAGGTGCGCTTTCCGCACCTCTTATCATTGGCCCCCGTTTTTGCTATAGTTTGCGGTATGCCTCAAGATTTTGTTCATTTACACGTGCACTCCGACTATTCGCTGTTGGACGGCGCTTCTTCCATAAAGAAACTGATAACAACCGCCAAAAACCTCGGACAAACAGCCCTCGCGCTGACCGACCACGGCAATATGTTTGCCGCCTTGCGCTTTTTCCGCGAATGTAAGGCGCAGGGGATAAAGCCGGTTATCGGCTGCGAAGTATATGTTGCGAACGGCAGCCGGTTCGCAAAGCCGGAGAATACCAATACCGGCGTCCGCAAATACTTTCACCTTATCCTGCTTGCCGAAACCGAAACCGGCTACCGGAATTTGATGGTGCTGTGCTCCAAAGGCTACACCGAGGGTATGTACTATAAACCGCGCATTGACGAGGAGCTGCTGACACAGTATTCGGAGGGGCTTATCTGCCTTTCAGCCTGTCTTGCGGGAGAATTGCCGTCGCTGCTGTTGCAGGGTAAAAAGGCCGAGGCCGAGGCTCATGTCAGGCGTTACCGCAGCATATTCGGCATCAACAATTACTTTATCGAGCTGCAAAAGCATGGTATCGCCGACGAGGAGAAGGTTGCGCCGATGCTGATTGAGATGGCACGCAAGATAGGCGTGCCGATGGTGGTAACGAACGATGCTCACTATGCGGAGCAAAAGGATGCGGTTGCGCAGGATATTCTCCTCTGTATCGGCACAAAAAAGAACCGTTCCGATACCAACCGCATGAAGTTTGAAACCGATCAATTCTATCTTAAATCGGCAGAGGAGATGGAACAGCTCTTTCCCGGTTATCCCGAAATGTTGTCCAACACCTGCCGCATCGCGGATCGCTGTAATTTTGACATTCCGCAGCCGGGGCCGCTTCTTCCCGTGTATCAAATACCGGAAGATTTTGCGACAAAAGAAGAGTACATCACCCACCTCGTGCACGAGGGATTAAAAAAACGCTACGATCCCGTTACCGAAGAGATGACCCAGCGTGCCGACTATGAACTCGGCATTATCATGAAGATGGATTTTGTCGGGTACTTCCTCATCGTATGGGATTTTATCAACTGGGCGAAGGAGCACGGCATTCCAGTTGGGACGGGGCGCGGTTCCGGGGCGGGTTCCATTGTCGCCTACGCGATGCGGATCACCGATATCGACCCGCTCAAATACAAGCTGCTGTTTGAACGCTTCCTTAATCCCGAACGTATTTCCATGCCGGACTTTGATGTTGACTTCTGCTTCGAACGGCGGCAGGAGGTTATCGACTATGTCCGCAGAAAATACGGCGATGAGAGCGTCGGACAGATTATCACGTTTGGAACCCTAAAGCCGAAAGCCGCGATCAAGGATGTCGGGCGGGTGTTGGAAATTCCGCTCGGCGAGGTCAATGCCATCACTAAAATGATGCCGTCCGATCCCAAGCTCACGTTTGAAAAGGCCTTTGCGGATGTCCCCGAGCTTGCCGAAATGCGCTCCGACCCGCGGTACACGGAGCTTTTTTCCATTGCGGAAAAGCTTGAAGACCTCAACCGGAACACGAGCCTTCATGCGGCGGGTATCGTTATCGGTAAAACGAAGCTGACCGATTATGTACCGCTGTACAAGGATTCCAAAACGGGTAAGACCGCTTCTCAGTTTACGATGGATTTAATAGAAGACTGCGGTTTGGTAAAGATGGACTTCCTCGGGCTTAAGACGCTGACGCTGATTAAGCATACGGAAGATCTCATCAAAAAGCGGGGAGGGGAGTACGCGAACTTCTCCATTGCGCAGATCGATGAGCAGGATGCGGCGACGTTTAAAATGCTCGGCGAAGGAAAGTCCGCCGCGGTCTTTCAGTTTGAAAGTCAGGGAATGCAGAATATTCTGAAACGCGCAAAGCCGGATAAAATAGAAGACCTCATCGCGTTAAATGCCCTCTACCGTCCCGGGCCGATGGCCTATATCGATCAGTTTATCGAATCGAAATTCGATGCATCGAAAATTCAATATCCCGACCCCCTGCCTCGAAGACATATTGTCGGAAACCTACGGCGTTATCGTCTATCAGGAACAGGTTATGCAGGTAGCGCAGCGTATCGGCGGCTACAGCCTCGGTCAAGCGGACTTGCTGCGGCGCGCAATGGGAAAAAGGAAAAAAGAGGTTATGGAGAAGGAGAAAACGCGGTTTATCGAAGGCGCCGTAAAAAACAATTTTAAGGAAAAAGACGCCGACCGTATCTTTGAAATTCTGATTCCCTTTGCCGGTTACGGGTTTAACAAGAGCCATGCCGCCGCCTATTCGGTACTGGCGTATCAAACCGCCTATCTCAAGGCGAATTTCCCTGCGGAATTTATGGCAGCCAACCTCACCAACGAGATTACCTCGACGGATAAGTTGCCGGAGTATATCAGTGAAGCGAACAAGATGGGGCTTGCGCTCCACGCTCCCGATATTAATACCTCGGAAGAATATTTTTCGGTCTATGAAGGAGATATCGTATTCGGGCTGCTCGGTATTAAGGGGGTAGGGGAGCAGGCTGCCCGCGATATTGTCGCTGAACGCACCGCGCACGGCCCCTATAAGTCGTTTATCGATTTTCTTGACCGGCTGGATTTACACACCGTGAATAAAAAGAACTTGGAAGTGCTCATCAAGACGGGGTGCTTCGATAAGCTCGGTCAGAACCGTTCCGAATTGCTGGATAATCTTGAAGCGGCAATGGCGTTCAGCGCGCAGAAAAAAGCGGGCTCGGCAGTCGGTCAAACCAGTCTGTTTGAGGACACCGGCATTAAGGAGTTTTCCGATTTTACCTTTAAGCAGGTCAACGATTTGCCGCAAAAGGAAAAGCTCCGTATCGAAAAGGAGCTGATGGGCTTTTATATTTCCGGCCATCCCCTCGATGAGTACAAAAAGGCGATTGACCGCAGCGCTACCCTGGAGCTGATTAATTTCCGGCGTGCGCAGAAAGAAAAGCTGTATACCATCGTCGGGATGATTACCGGCATCCGCCCCTATCAGACTAAAAACGGCAAATGGATGGGATTCGGCACCTTTGAAGACCGTACCGGCACCATCGATTTAACCTTCTTTTCCAAGGCGTGGGAAGAAAACCGCGCCAATGCGCTGCCTGAAACCGTCTGCGGTCTTATCGGGAAAGTGGACTGCTCGCGCGATACGCCGTCGTTCCTCGTTGAATCGATGGTGAGCATCGACGAGCTGAAAGAGCGTTCGATTAAAGAGGTGCATCTTGAACTTGATCCGCTCATCGAAACCGATTTACAGTTCCAGCCGCTCAAGGATTTCCTCTTCGGCGCACAAGGCACTTGCGATATTTTTATCCATATTACCGATAACGATACCGTCTATCAGGTGAAAGGCTCCTCGCAGCTGAAAGTATCCTCTTCCGATGAATTTATCGAACAGCTGGGGAAGCAATCTGGGGTTCTTCAAGTCTGGAAAGAATAGCTTTTGCAAATATGCGGGGCATCTACTTCGTTGCATCATGAAAAGTGTACGTCCGTGTACACTTTTCATGGCGAATTTCGGCAAAGCCGAAATATCGCTTCTGTTTAAACCAGCGGCATCCGTGCCGCTACTGAAAATCCTCAACGTATCAGAACGGACAAGGATGTCCGTGGATTGAGCAGTAGCGAGTTTTTCGCGAGAAAAACTCGTCGTTGACCAGTGTACAAGGAGGTACACTGGTCAACAGGCTATTAGCAAAAGGCTTACGGAAAAGGCGCAGCTACTTCGTCGCGAGGGCTTTACGGTTTGAATTTTAATCAGTATGTTATACGGAAATGCGATCGGTAAAATTTGCCGATTAATATGAGGAGCCTGCTATGGTGCGTTCGTTATTATTAACTGTTAGGCAGCTTATCAATGTCTATCTCTTTTTATGCTTTATTAAGATTTTGCTGTCGTGGGTTCCCTCTGCGGCATATTCATCATTCGGTCGGATGTTGTCATCCATTTGTGATCCTTATTTGAATTGGTTCAGACGGTTCAGATTTACCCGCATTGGTATGGTTGATTTTTCTCCTGTTTTGTCGCTCGGTATCTTGTCCATTGCGGCGCAGCTTATCACATCCCTTCTGACGACCGGTACCATTTCGCTTTGGGGGCTCTGTGTCAGTATCATAGAACTGGTATGGTCGTTTATCGGCTTTATGTTGAACTTGCTGATCATCTTTTTGATTATCCGGCTGGGGTACGATCTTTTCGGTTCGTCAAGCAGTTCTCCGTTTTGGTATAATTTAGATAGATTTTTAAGTCCCGTTATTGCGAAAGTTACCGGTTTTTTTCCGCAAAAACCGTTGCAGTATCGCACTCGGCTCATATTGACGATTCTCATTATCCTTTTACTCCGTATTGCGCTTGGCCTTTTGGTCGGTTCTCTGTTATTTCAATTTAAAGTGAT
Organism: Treponema vincentii; assembly: GCF_010365865.1. Lineage (NCBI taxonomy): Bacteria > Pseudomonadati > Spirochaetota > Spirochaetia > Treponematales > Treponemataceae > Treponema > Treponema vincentii. Next base: position 740,676 of record NZ_CP048020.1, read on the forward strand.
AAGAATCATCTAAGAACTCCTATATGGATAGCTTCCCTTTTCTATTGTATTTTTACCGGTTTTTGTATATGGTATTATAGAAGAGGGGGATGGGAAATTGTCTTCGGGAAAAAAGCTGATAAAATACAATAGCGAGCTTATCCACGATTTACCGCCGTGGGCACAGGAGCTCGCAACCAAATATTGTACCGAAACGGTCAACCTTTATTTTGTGCACGGCAATATCCGTGACTTTTTACCGCACAACCATCGGGCAAGTGCTCATTTTGTTTTTGTAAAGATATGGGATTATATTTCGGAAGTTATTTTCGGCAATAAAGATATTATCGTATTTTACGATAAATCAAGCGGCGTGTCTTTTTGTATGCAAGAGATGGAGCAAGCCTATATTGCGACGATGCACAGCCGGTATCCCGAAGTCCCCGTCGAAGATTTTTATTCCCGTGATCCCGTCAAAGCCTTTGCGTATCTTGAACGCTATTTTACGCTCAATATGGGCAGCGGCCGCAGAATGGTGCTTATTATCGATTATGCGGAAACGGTTATCCCTGCGGAGGAAATCGGAAACCTCGATGCGGTTGACCGTTACTGCTTGGTTACCCTGAACCGATGGTCGCATGATCCTCAATTTACTAATGAAGATATTTCGGTTGTCATGCTGACCGAGAACCTTGCCGACGTTAACTCCCGGCTTGTTGCCTCTCCGTCAACAGTAAAAGTTGCTATCCCGCTCCCGTCCGAAGCAATCCGTATCCATTTTTTAACGTATTTGCAGAATAAGGAAGAATTGTTGTTGGAGCGGCTTCTCAACGCTGAACGGGTAGGAAAACTGACGTCGGGATTAAATTTATTGAACCTTAATCAGCTGGCAAAAGAGTCGTATAACGAAGACGTACCGATCACGTTTGAATATCTTCGCAAAAAAAAGCAAGAGATTATCGAAAACGAAGCGGGAGGTTTGCTGGAATTTTTGGAAACGGAGCATGACCTCTCGTTTATTGCGGGACATGAATTTGTAAAGAAGCGCTTTAAGTCGATGGCGAAGGCGCTCAAACAAGGAAGAACCGATGTACTTCCGATGGGATATTTAATTTCCGGGCCGATCGGTACGGGGAAGTCCTTCCTTGTTTCGGCATTTGCCGGAGAGATCGGTATCCCGATGGTGCGGCTTAAAAATTTTCATACGCAATGGCAGGGAACAACAGAATCGAACTTGGAAAAAGTGTTGAACATCTTGCGGGCGATGGCACCTGTTGCCGTGATGATCGACGAAGCCGACGCCGTTTTAGGAAACCGTAAAATGCAGGATGGGGCAGGTTCTTCCCGCGTATTTGCGCAAATTGCAAATTTTATGGGCAACACCGATTACCGCGGAAAAATTATCTGGTTTTTGATTACCAGCCGTCCCGATTTGTTGCCGATAGACTTAAAACGGCAGGGGAGAGCAGAGGAGCACTTGGCACTTTTTTACCCCGAAACGCTGGCAGAAAAAGTTGAGATTTTTGAAACGCTGCAACGGAAGCTGAAAATTAAAACAAAAGATATTTCTTTTTCTAATATTATCAACAAAAAACTGAAATTTCCCGTATCCGGTGCGGACATTGAAGCCATTTTGGTTCGGTCGAAAATGAATGCAAGTGCTGACAATCGCATGATGCTGATAACGGAAGATATCGAACAGACAATCGATGATTTTATTCCGCCTTCGTATCCCTATGATATTGAACTACAGAATTTAGTTGCCGTACTCGAATGTACCAGTAAAGAGATGTTACCCAAGCAATATCAAAATATTCCACGTTCAAAACTGGTTGCAGAGATACAGGAATTAAAACAACTCCTTGGAGAAAATTAAAAACCGCTCCGGTCTATTCAAATGGCGAATAGCGTACTCAGAGCGGTTTAAGATGCGTTTCAATAACGCAGCCGTTTGGATTTACATCCAATTATTTACCGGCATTTTGCTCTTCAAGATTCGGCCATGTTAATACTTTTGAACTTAACAATGCGAATTCTTTTGCAGCATTTTTTGCATCGCGAACCGGGATTCCGGCTTCCTTGTTCAATGTCTGTTCAAAGAACAGTTCGATGGATTTAAATACATCCGGGAGTGGGTAAAACAGGAAAGCAAAGTTTATACCTGTAGGTTTTACGATAGTAAATGCAGACAGTGCTTCTTGCGGATCCTTGCTGAAAATAATCTTTGATTGATTCTTTGCAGTGATGATATTTGAATCTTTAAATCGCAGCGGTACCTGAAAGTCACGTTCACGGCAATAGGGTTCCATAGATTTATGCGGATAGTTTTCGGGCTCAACAAACAGGAAAAGCTTTTTCCCGTTTGTTTGGAAAGTTAATCCGTTGCTGGTTAGGTAAATATCCTTTAGGGTCGCATAGGAAACGATCTCGTAAATACTGTACGCAGAATCTTCTTTAAAGAACGATGAAACAATATATCCTTGATCCATCGGCAGTTTCTGTTTTGCATACGCTTCAAAAAGATCCATCGCTTTAACTGTTGCCATACCTGTTCCTCCAAATTATATGCCCTTGTAGATGCAGCATACAATAAAAGTATATGCGATTTTTTTATAAACTGCAACCTTTTGAAAATATGCGATTACGTATCAGACGAGTAAATATAAATCGCAAAATCAGGAGATTGGGCAAGCATTTGAACCGCAGTTAGAACTGCCAAGGATGGCAGGGGTGGTAGCAGAAACCGGTTTTTGGAAAAAACCGGCGGTCAAGGAATTGACACGGATGTCAATTCCTTGACGTTACTCTGGTTGAACAGCCTCATTATTCTGCGGGAATATCAATATAAGCGTCTGGTACGATTTCCCTGTGTTTTACTTCTTCTTCAAATATTTCACGCTGTCGAGGGCGACGGCGGCGATGATGATAAAGCCTTTAAACACGAACTGTAAGTTGGTGTCAATGCCGAGGAAGGTTAAGCAGTACGTCAAACCGGTAAAGATAATAACGCCGAGCACCGCGCCTTCCAGCTTGCCGATACCGCCGTTAAACGAAATACCGCCGACTACGCAGGCTGCGATTGCGTCCAGCTCATACCCCTGTCCGGTACCCGCACTCGCATTCGCCTTAAACGCTTCGAAGAAGGCGCCGAAGCCGTAGAAAATCCCTGCCATAATAAACACGCTCATCGTTACCTTGAATACGCTTATACCGCTCACGCTTGCGGCTTCGGCATTGCCGCCTACCGCGTACATATTCTTGCCGAGTACGGTCTTATTCCAGATAAACCACGCAATCGCGATGGCGATAACCGCAGGGATAATCAGCTTGGGGAAGGTTACCAATTCGCCGCCCACAACACCAAGCTCCCACCGGCCGCCGAAAAAGTCCTTAATACCGGCATCGATGGAACCGACCGGCGTACCGCTCGTCCCGAAGAACAAAAGACCGTAGATAATCAGCTGGGTCGCGAGCGTCGAAATAAAGGGGTGAATTTTCAGCCACGCCGAAAAGAAGCCCGCAAAAGCGCTGAATATCACACAGAGGATGATGGAAATTCCGAGCGAAAGCACTACCCGTATCGGCATCGCCAGCGCGGTAAAATCCCACGGCCCCATACCGAAGAATGTTACGATGTTCGTTCCCGGATGGAGAATTAAACCGGTAACGACGGCACCCATCGCGACCATACGCCCGACGCTCAAGTCCGTACCGGCAAGCAAGATAAGTCCCGCAACGCCCAGCGCGTAGAACATACGCACCGAAGATTGCTCCAAAATCGTTAGAATATTGGAAATTGTCAAGAGATTTCCGCTTCCCGACAGCGGAGCCACGATAATACACACCACAAAGAAAATTGCAATCGCAATGTACAATCCGTTTGCCAAAAAGAACTGCGCGGGGGTAAACTTATAGGCGTAATCCTTTAAGCCGAGTTTAAAATCCTCGGCAAAATTGGTTTTACTGTTGCGCAAATGGATATTTTTCTGTACCCGATCGACATACACCTGATGTTTTGCCGTTTTACATTTTCCGAGCGCTGCCTCATACTGATTTTTCGCATCAAAAAGCGCGGACTTAAACGCATTGTGTGCAGCGGTCAGTTCCTGCTGCGCTTCCCGCCGTTCTTCCTCGGAGGTTTTGCCCGCAAAAGCGGCGGTAATCTCCTTCTTCTTTTTCTCCGCCGCCTCCGTAATGCTTTGCACCTTCTCCGCGTATTCCTGCTTATACCGCGCCGCCTTTGCATTTTCATTCTTTTTTACTTCCTGCTCAAAGGCATCGGAAAGCGCATTCACCCGCTGTATCGCTTTATGCGTCAGCTCTTTTTCTTCATCTTTATGCCGCGCCGCAACGGTCTTAGCATCTTCAATCTCTTTACGATAGGCTGCAATCCGGGTGCTTTTTTCTTCGGCGCTTATCAATTTATTTTTTCGTACGGCGGCAATTTCCTGCGTCAATGCGGAAACCTTGTTCACTCCGTTTTTGCGCAATGCGTCGAGCCGATCCGTATACTCGGCAAGAACGGCATCTTCCTCCAAGAGCTTTGCCGTATCCGCCTGCGCAATTTGCTCCTGCGTGAACGTGTACTGTGTGCTATTTTCGGGTGTATCTTTCATCCTATCCTCCGGTAAATTTCCGTGTTCAATTATATTTAATGATGTTCAGCTGTCCAATTATAAGTACCGAGCGGAAAGCCGCAGCAGCGCTTCCTGATCGGTGGTAGCGGTATCGACAATACCGGCAAGGCGGTAGTTCGACATAACGGCAATGCGGTTCGTAATGCCTAAAATTTCCGGCATCTCACTCGAAACAACGATAATTGTCTTTCCCGCTTTCGCCATATTGATAATAAGCTGATAAATTTCGTACTTAGCTCCGACGTCGATACCGCGGGTCGGTTCATCAAGCAACAGAATATCGGGCTGGCGTTCAAGCCATTTACCGATAATCACCTTCTGCTGATTCCCCCCGCTCAATGCGCTAATCAGCTCATCCGCAGAAACACACTTTGTGTGCATCGTCTTTATTTCACGGTCGGCGGCCTCCTGCATTTTGCGGTTTGACAGCACACCGAATGTTTTATAGGTTTCAATATTCGCAATAACGGTATTAAATTTAATGGTAGCTTTACCGAACATCCCGTTGAACTTCCGCTCCTCGGTTACCAGCGCAAAGTTATAGTCCATCGCCTCCTTCGCATTGGAAAAATGGAGCTTCTTACCGTCCAAGAGCATCTCGCCCGATGCAATAGTGCGAAGGCCGAAGATACTTTCCAAAAGCTCGCTCCGCCCCGCGCCGACCAGCCCGTACAGCCCGAAAATTTCTCCCTTTTTTACCGTAAAAGAAATATCCTTTAGCTGAGGTTCATAGCGGGTCGTAATATTCCGCACCTCAAAATAATCCTCCCCGACCTCATTATCCACATCGGGGAAGCGCTTTTCCAACGAACGCCCGACCATCGCCGAAATCAATTCATTCATATTCGTGTCATTGATATTCTTTGCCAGCGTCAGCCGCCCGTCACGCAGTACCGCAACCTCGCTGCATATCTGAAAAATCTCATCCATTTTATGAGAGATATATACGAAAGACACACCCTTCTTGCTTAACGACCGTACAATAGAAAACAGTTTAATAACTTCCGGTTCCGTCAAAGAAGAAGTCGGCTCATCCAGCACGATAACCTTCGCGTTATACGAAACAGCCTTCGCAATCTCTACCATCTGCCGCTGCGAAACGGACATTGTACGCATAATCGTGCGTGCATTCACATTCATTTTAAGAGACGCAAACAGCGCATCCGCATCCTTTTGCATCTTCACTTCATTCACCGCACCGAACCGGACAGGATACCTTCCTAAAAAGAGATTATCCATCACAGTACGGTCAAGGCATTGGTTCAGCTCTTGATGCACCATCGCTACGCCGTTTTCCAGCGCATCCTTGGGAGACTTAAAATCGATCAAGTTATTCTCAAGGAAAAAGCGTCCTTCGTCCTTCGCATAAATCCCGAACAGACACTTCATCATCGTCGATTTTCCGGCGCCGTTTTCTCCCATCAGTCCGACAACCGCCCCTCTTTTCACCGTCAAACTGATATTTTCCAACACCTTGTTTTTAGCAAAAGACTTTGAAAGATTTTTAATTTCAAGTACCGTGTCTTCCATAGCTATTCCTTACATGGTTTTTTTCGGTTTCGGAGCGCAAAACTCCCTGTGCAGTACATTCAACAACTTTTTTTTCTTCTTTATACTTACTAATCTTATTATTTGATAATCTCTGTCAGTACTGATATTCTGTCAGAGAAGTGAGGTTTTGGCTACAGCCAAGCTTACCTGCCCTCCACGGTTTATTTTATTCACTGCAAGGGCATAAAAACAGCGGAGATACTTTATAATGCTTCTACCTCTGCTTTGGAAAGACCAGTCGCTTGGGCAATATTTTCAATGGATAAGCCGAATTGCAGAAGATTCTTTGCTGTCTCGACTTTTGCTTGTCGGGAACCGCGTATTTCGCCTTCAGCAAGTCCGAGGGATTTACCTTCAGCAAGTCCGAGGGATTTACCTTCAGCAAGTCCATGCGCAACACCCGCTTTCCATCCGTCATTCCGAGCATCTCGTTCAATGGTATTTACTAACATATACTCCCTCCTCAACTCTTCATTTGCTTTTACTTCTTTTATTCGGTGCTCTAACTTTTGGATAAACTCGTCATCGCTGTTCACCTTACCGTTCATGTACTCTAAAAATACTTTCAACTCCTCATTCTTCTCATACGCCGCCGCTTGACTGTTTATAATGATCTTCGTTATTCCATCATCCAATTTTATCAGGTTATCTTCACTACACATCGTTTTAAAGGTATACACCGGTAGCGCTTTTTTGAGATAGTCAAAGGTGCAGAAAAAGAGAATAAACGTATCAGGAAGACTTTCATACGGTTTACTTTTTCCTAATAAGCTCACATCAATCGCCGCTTTCGTCAAAAGTGTACATCCTTGTACACTTTTGACGGCGAGTTTCGATAAATCGAAACATCGCTTCTGCTTAATACGTGCGGCATCCGTGCCGCTACTGAAAATGTATCACAGTACCGCCAAGGATGGCGGTGGTTCCATGCAGTAGCGACGTTTTGCCGAACGGCAAAACTCGTGTTTTCCGATAGACACGGATGTCTATCGGAAAACGACATTTCTATGTCATAAATACGTCCGCTGCAATCTTTAGCCCATACGTCAAACCGGACTCCTTTAGCTCGTCCTGCATCGTCAATTGTCTTTTGCAGCTCTATATCGGTGATTGTTTCTACCTTTCCCTGTAACACTCTATTTAACAGCGTCTTACAGATATCCGTGTCTTCCATTACGCGATAGAACATATAGTCATCCGCTATAGTGAGCTCGTCAAAATCTTTTTCCATTATTTTATTCCCTGTTTTTATTATAGCAAAAAAAGAGGTATGAACAACCTGTTATGCCCCATTATAAAACAAGTAAGCTGGTCAAAAAACGCTCCTACGCCTTGACTTATCGAGTAATCGTTCCTCCGACTATTTTTACGTCAAGTACCTTGCGCGAGTTTTTTGCAAAACAAAAAAACTCGTGTTCGCCACGGATGCCATCGTTCAGAAACGAACGTCCGTGTACACCTGAAAAGGCCGAGTTTTGGCAAAGCCAAAACTCGCGTCAAAGAATTGACACGGCGGTCAATTCTTTGACAATGATTAATACTTCAGCTTGCCGGTGTAGTCTGCGCCGGAGTTGGTCTTTACCATATTGACGGCAAATGCGTCAAAGTTGTTCAGGTTGGTAAAGCGATCCAAGCAGCTGGACTCGTTTTGTCCGTCGCCCTGTACGATGGTCAGGTCGATGTTCAAAAGCGGAGCATAGTATTTGAGCGCCGGAACATACGAAGAAGAAAGGAAGTTATCGGCAGAGTTGTAGATTGTCAATAACACCTTTTTCTTGTCCGCCTGTGTCTGCTTGATGCCCATGTCACGGCTGCCGCCGGAGTAATTCTGCCAGTTTTCGGCATTTACGCCTGAGTTTTCCGCCATAACGGCTTTTACGTCTGCCCAATACTGTACGGGTGCGGTGATCTTATTGCCGTATTTGTCGGCAACGGAGATACCTTTAGTGTATACGTCTTCTCCGGTTAAACCGTCGAGCAAGTTGCGTAATACCTGCAGCGTTGCGGTCGCCTGTGCGTCTACGTTCTGAGAAACGGTTCCCGAGAGTTTGCCGTTTCCGATTGCTTCGATCGCGTCTGCGTTTGCATCATAACCGAAAATCGGAACACCTGCCGGGTAGTTTGAAGCCTGTAAACAGCCCATTGCCATACCGTCGTTGTTGGAAACAACCATGTCGATCTGGTCTGCAAATTTGGTTGCCCAGCCGCCCATTGCTTCAGTTGCGGCGTTTGCGTTCCATGTAGAGCCATCGGTTCCGGTCATTGCCTTTCCTTCAAGCTCAACAACTTTTAAGGTCTTTCCTGCGATGGTGATGGAACCTTCCTGCACAACGCCCGGATCGGTGGAACCCGCCCATGTACCGAGTGCCCGTCTGATACCTTCCGTTCTCGCCTTGGAATCGTTATGGCCAACGTCGCCGATGCACAGTACATAGCCTAACACGCCGTCGCCGTTGCGGTCGATCGAAGCGTCAGCCTTTGCAAGAAACTCCACAATCAATGCCCCCTGAACGGCTCCGCCGCCTGCAGCGTCAAAACCGACATAGTAGGTCTTGTCGTTCCAGTTCATCGTCGTCATATCGATTTCACCGGTTGTCGGATCAGACGGCTGCCGGTTAAAGAATACGAGCGGTTTATCCTTGTTGGCAGTAGCAGCGGTTTTTCCGCCGCAGCCTGCAAGAACCAAGAGGCTGCACGCCAGCACAGCCAATACAACTTTGTGAGATACTTTTGAAACATAGTTCATAGATATCTGCCTCCTCAAAATAAGTCGGTATTTAACTTTAACTGTGCTCTTTAAGCAGCAGAAGTTAAATCTCCGTACAATTGCGTATTATACTATATAAGTATAAAATTTTCAAAACCTTTTTTACTTTTTGCAAATAGACAGGTATCTACTTCGTTGCTGCGCACAAATTAATCCTCAACGTATCATAGATACGCCTGCGGTTAATTTGTGCTCGCGCCTCGTATCTATCCTGTCTATTTGCAAAAAAGCTAACGGTGAAAGGCTTTTCAGAACGGACAGGGATGTCCGTGAAATTGAGCAGTAGCGAGTTTGCTTGCAAACTCGTAGCCCACGAATGTACACGGATGTACACTTCCGGACAGGCTATTTTCAAAAAAGCTAACGGTGAAAGGCTTTTCAGAACGGACAGGGATGTCCGTGAAATTGAGCAGTAGCGAGTTTGCTTGCAAACTCGTAGCCCACAAATGTACACGGATGTACATTCGTGGGCGGGGATGTCCGTGGTTCCATACAGAAGCGAGTTTGCCTACAAACTCGTAGCCCAAGAATGTACAAGGACGGACATTTCTGAACGATGGCATCCCTGTAGCCCCCTGCTCATGATATTGTCTTTTCTTGTAACTTCTGTCATAGTGCGTATTAAGGAGAAACGCTATGCGTAAGTTTATTACTTTTATAACGGTGATCAGTTTCAGCCTTATCTTTGCCTGTTGTCAGCCGTATGCTGCTGATATTGAGGAGTTTTTAAGTTATTGGTCATCGGAAGCCGCCGTTACCGGTTTTAAGATCAATACGAAATACTATAGAAACGATGTAGGCGTTGCGTGTCTCCCTTCGGATCGTGATGCAACGGTCATACTGACGGTGCGAAATCCCAAAAAATTTAAATTTGTCACGCCGACTACTGTCTTGGATGCGGCAGCCGTTATCCGTTTTCCCGGTCTGTCGTCTCCGCCGTCGCCGGGTACGGATTATACACTCATGCAAAGTGCTCCCGATACCTTGGAGTTGAGGTATAAAAGCAGCTTTTTAAAAAAGTATGAATGGGGTACCGCCGATATCGGGACGGTCATTACGCTGAAAAGCGATGACGGAAGACCGTTTACGCAAACTTTCAGCACAAATATAATGGTCAACACCCTGCCGCCTGAGATTACGAAGATAACAATAGCGAAAAGTACGGATCCGACCCCATGTTATGTCGTGTGCTGTGAAATTAACGGTACCAACATACTTGATCCCGTAAACAGCGGCGACAAGCTGCATGGGGATATCGTTGCGCTTCGCGTTACAGAAGACGGCGGAACGGAAAAGACCATTCCGATAAGCGTAAATGGTACGGGTTTTGACATAACGCATTCAGACGGAAAACTGTTATCGCGCGCAAACGTCGATCCTTTGTTTTCAGACTCTTCTTACGCGGTGCCCTCCGGTCAGTGGGTCGTGTACCTTAGAACGGATATAAAGCCGTATGATCTTACAGCCGCGTTACCCCATACCTACCGCATACGGCTCGCCGATAGAAAAAACTTAATGTCGGATGCAAAAGAGACGCATACGCTCGGATATAGTGTGGACACGAGCGGTTCCTCCGAAGCATGGAAAAAGGTACGGAAGGCAGTGACGGATGTTGCTGCCGGCGGCGTGATAACCTTAAGCGGCACTATTAATGCGACAACCGCCTCTGGCAACCACGGCCATATCGAAATATCAAAAAATCTAACCATTCAGGGGGCGCCCGGCAGTAATCAGCCCACCATCCTTGACGCGCGGCATCTTGGGCCGGCATCGAGTCCGAACATTGCAGCTTCGCACCGTATCTTTACGGTAAAGGGCGCTGTTGACGTTACGCTGAAAGACCTTACGTTAAAACGCGGCAAGGATGCTGTAGCTGCCAATAAAGTGGGATCAGGAGGCGGCGGTATTTGGGCGTCGGCAAACGCAAATCTGACGCTTATCAATGTGACGGTTAAAGACTGTATCAGTAAAGCGCACGGCGGAGGAATACGATACGACCATGGCACAGGGAACAAGCACCTTACGATGATAAACTGTAGAATCGAAAATAATACCGTTCAAGATGATGGTGACATTGCAGATTCGTCAGGTGGCGGTATCAGTCTGCCGTGGTGCCCCTATACGGCGGTAATCGACGGCTGTACTATCTCCGATAACGTCATCGATATGAGTGCCAAAACCGGTTCGGAGCTGCGCTTAGAAGCCAAAGGTTGCGGTTTAGCTTGCAGCGCTAAACCCGGTTCTATTACCATTATTAAAGGGCATACGGTAATAGAAAACAATCAATGTGCACCGCATGCGTCGAAATTCTGTGACTGTAGAGGTATGGGGATTTTTTGTGGGGGCGGTCCCTTGACTATCGGAGAAACCGGCAAAAGCAACGACGAAAGCCCCGAAATACTGAATCATGGGAACTCAATACCCGCAAGAGTAGATGTTGCCGGAACCGCGTTGTATATAAATGGCGGCACTGTTAGCTGGCAGAGAGGCAAGATACACAATAACGGCTCCAATCCCAACAATGCTATAAAGAATATCGAGGGGACTCTTTCCAATCTATCGGAAACTAGCCCAAGCTGAACGGGCAGGGATGTCCGTGGGTATAAGCAGTAGCGAGATTTTGCTTTGCAAGAACTCGCCGTTAGCAAATGTACACGGCGGCGTTCATCAAGGTATACTACCAATTGTCGAATATCGTTTACCCCTATAAAGAATCGACACCGATAAAAACACTATGATGCATTTGCTCCCTTATATAACGAAACATCTCGCCGTAAGGCTTTTTCTTGTGGTATACTGCCCCCATGCTGATTGGAGAAATTCAAGCGCCCGTGTCAAATCTGTATGGGGCGGGGAAAACAACTGTTGAACAACTGAACCGGCTGGGAGTCTCGACGGTCGGTGATCTACTGCGGCTCTGGCCGCGCGCATGGGAAGATCGTAGTAGGTATAATACGCTCAGCGAATGGAATAAATTTCATAAATTGAATGTTCCGGTAACGATTATGGATCAGCAATGGTTCGGCTACGGGCGTATGAAAACGCTCAAGTTGATTGTCTGCGATTCGGAAGGAACTCGCGGTGAGTTGGCGTGCTTTAACCGGCCTTTTTTAGAGAAATCGTTTCCGGAAGGTACAAAGGCGCTGGTCTACGGAAGTTTTTCCGTTAAATACGGATCTATCCAATCGAGTTCGTTCGATATAGAACAATACGATACGGCGGAGCGCCGTGTTTTGCCGGTATATCCGCTGACGCAGGGATTAACACAGACAAAACTGCGTAAGCTCATTGAGCAGGCGCTTAATTCGTATGTGCGGGGAATCGATTCCGAGCTTCCCGCCGATGTATTGAATAAATATGGCTACCCCGATAAAAGAACCGTGCTGTTTGCAATGCATCGCCCCGCTTCCATGCAGGAGGCGGAAAACGCCCGCACTGCGCTTATCTTCGAAGAGTTCTTCATCTATGAAGCGGCTGTCGGTATGCGTGCACTTGAGCGGCGCGGTGTGTTGCCGCGTACGCCGGGGGCAAAAGGGCAGGGGAGTGTATTTTCTGCACAGACAGCGAACGGAGACGGTCAAGCAACAGGAGATGGGCAAGCAACAGCGGTGCAGGCTGGCGCTTCGGAAGGTGCGGTTCAATCGGCGGAGCCGTTACAGTACGCTTACAGCCCGCTGCAAAAGGAGCTGCTCTCGCGCCTGCCGTTTACGCTTACCGCAGACCAGCAAGCCGTTACCGCAGAGATTAACGCCGACCTCGACGGAACGGCGCCCGCCGCCCGCCTTATTCAGGGCGATGTCGGTTCGGGAAAAACCCTTGTTGCATTTTTAGCCTGTTTAAAAGTGATAGAAGGCGGCGGACAGGCGGCGCTGATGGCGCCGACTGAGCTGCTGGCACGGCAGCACGCCGATAACGCGGCAAAGCTTTTGGAACCGCTCGGCGTACGGCTCGCCTTTTTAACCGGTAACCTCAAAGCGGCGGGACGCTCTCAGCTGTTACAGCAGCTTGCCTCCGGTAATATCGACCTCATCATCGGTACGCACGCCCTTTTTTCCGCACAGACGCTGTATAAAAACCTGCGTATGGTCGTTATTGACGAGCAACACCGCTTCGGTGTACTCCAGCGCTCTGCAATTATCCAAAAGGGCATCGACAGCGGAAAAAAGGCTCCGCATTTTTTGATGATGAGTGCGACCCCCATTCCGCGGACGCTTGCGCTGTCGATGTTCGGCGACCTCGATATTTCCGTCATCAAAACGATGCCTCCCGGGCGTAAGCCGGTGATTACATACGTTGCTCCCGAGAGCAAGGCCGAAAAAGTGTATTATTTTATCGGGCAGGATATCCTTGCCGGAAAGCAAGCCTATTTTGTGTACCCGATTATTGAAGATTCGGATACGCTCAGCCTAAAATCGGCGGAAGATATGTTCGCAGAGCTGACTCGGGATTTTCCCCATCACCGGCTTGCGCTCCTGCATTCCAAGGTGCCGGAGGACGAAGCGCGGGCTATTATGCAGGACTTTCGTTCAGGCGCTATTCACATCCTTGTGGCTACCAGCGTTATTGAAGTCGGTGTCGATGTGCCGAACGCGACCTGTATGGTCATCGAACACGCCGACCGCTTCGGCCTTTCGGCGTTGCATCAGCTGCGGGGCAGAATCGGGCGGGGCAGCGAGCAATCCTATTGCTTTTTACTCTATGGGAAAAATATCACCGAAACCGGTATGGCGCGGCTCAAGGTGATGGCAAGCACGACTGACGGGTTTGTTATTGCGGAAGAAGATTTAAAGCTGCGGGGGCCGGGAGACATCGGCGGCATTGAGCAGTCCGGCTATTGCGGTTTTGAACTTGCCGATCCCATCCGCGACTTTGCGCTATTGGAAAAAGCTCGCATTGCCGCCTTCGAAATGCTTGCCGCGCAGCGCGGATTAACGCAACGGGAAAGCACAAAGACTGCCGAATAAAAAAAGAGCGGCCTTATGGGGACATATAAGACCGCTCAAAAACTTATTTTGGGAGAAATAAATTCCTACTCTTCATCAGGTTATTTTGTCGCTTCTTTTAAAAGCTTACGGCATGTATCGAGTACGCGCTTTGCAACAAGCTCTTCAGAGCTGTCTGCCGGAATACAGGTCGGCTTTTTACCGTCCGTCTTTTCGATTCCGCTCGGCTTCATACCGTACCATACATGCATGTGCGCGGGACTGCCGTGCGGCGTTGTCATAGACAAAAAGGCGAATTTTCCCGCTTTTTGCCGGTCGGAAGCAACAAATGCATTTGCCGTAGCGCGCAGTTTATTAGCGCCGTCGCGACTGTAAGCAACTCTCGAAACTTCGGTCATACCCTTCCATACAACCATTTCGTTCTTATCGTTTCCGGTAACGAATTCAAGGTGCGTAAAGTCGGAAGCGGTACCGTAGTTTTTCTTTGCCATCATAATGATTTCTTCTTTGGTAAAGTCGCTGCCGTCTTTTTTGCCGGAAAATTCTTTAATGAGCTTTGCATACGCTTCCTGAACGGCAGGACGAGGATCGTCGTAGATCAGCGCAGTGTTGACCCATTTACCCGTATACGGCATAAGAGGCGCTTTCGGTAACATCTCCGCAACTTCCTTAATCGTATCGGTCATTTCTTTTAACAGGTTTTCATGCGAGACTGCCATATCGGCGTAGGTTGGCCACCAGAGCGGATCGCTTTCTACCAGTGACTTAATGTCTCTGCTGCCGAACCGTGCATGCCAGTGCAATAAGCTGTCTTCGGAATCTCGATGCGGAGGTACGATAATAAAATATTGCGCTTCCGCTAAGCCTTGCACCGGTTTGATCGCTTCAAATGCATACCATGAATGGCCTTCAAACCCTTGCATGGGTTTCATTCCGGTATAACGGTATTCGCACGGGATTTGTTTTTCGTTGCCGTCTTTGTCCATTACGGTAAACAGTACGGTGTTGGAACCGTCAAACTTTGCTTTTACGATAGGTGTTGCAAACATATCGGAAACCGCCGCCTTTAATCCGTCTTCGGTATAGTACGGCATCTTTTCCGCCTGCATTCTATATGCGTCGTTCAACTGAGTTGCGCCGGAAATCGCGCTAAAGGATTGCCATTCGCCCTTCCACGCAGAAAGTTCATTTCCCGCTTCGAGCTTTGCAGCTGCAGATGTCGATTTACATCCGGTAAAAAATACGGCAAGCAGCAATACCGCCGCTCCGTATACGATATGTTTTTTAGATAACATCTAAACCTCCTGATGTTTGCCTATACTAACAAGAATTATGAAAAATGTCAATCATTTCTAACAATATCTCACGAATAAAATGGACTATTCTATCGTTTCCGAATTTTCACGGTTTTTCGTACGCACAATAAAGCCGCTGCGCAGCGGGATGTTCGTTTCGATAATGCAGGGATGTCCATGGCATACCCAATCGCGGGCGGTGCCGGTTTCGGGGTCGAGCAGGGTGTAATTGCGGTCTTCGATTGCGCAGATGTCGGGGCCGATGTACTCAAGCGGCATATCTGCGGTAATCTTATTCATCGATATGAATTCGTAGCGATTGTTGCCGAGCTCTTTCCCGATGGTACCGGCCATGATATACGGTGACTTGGATTCCCCACGGGTTGTTTTATTTGCATCATCCTTTGAAAAATAAAAGCCGGTACCGAACGCACGATGCGCCGTATTGTACAACTCTTTCACAAAGGGCTCCGCTTCGGCAGGAGAGATTTTGCCGAATAAGGCGTCAATCCGCTTCCGGTAGGCGCGGGTAACGAGCGCAGTATAATAGAGACTTTTCATTCTTCCTTCTATTTTAAGCGCATCGGCTCCCGCCTTTTTCAGGTCGGTAAGGTAGTCTATCATGCAAAGGTCTTTAGATGAAAAAAGCGCCGTATAGCCGTCGCCCTCTTCTACGGGAAAGTATTCCCCAGGGCGTTCTTTCTCTTCAACGGCGAGCGAATAGTCCCAGCGGCAGGAATGAGTACAGGCGCCGGCATTTGCGCTGCGGCCGGTAAGGTATGCGCTGATAAGGCACCGCCCCGAATACGCAATGCACATCGCGCCGTGCACAAAGCATTCAAGCTCCATCTCCGGTACGTGCGCTTTTATTTCGGCAATATCGGCGAGCGAGGCCTCCCTGCCGAGTACCACACGTTTAAACCCCAGATCGCGGTAGATGCGCACCGCTTCATAGTTGATACAGTTTGCCTGTGTACTGAGGTGGAGCGGCGTATCGGGGAAATGTTTGCGCAGTACGGAAACCATTCCGACATCTTGAACAATAAAGGCGTCGATGGGATAAAGCTTAAAATAATCGGCTTCCGCCAAAAAGGCCTTAATGTCTTCATTATGGAAAGAAATATTCAGTGCGCAGAGCAGTTTCTTTGATTTTCCCTGTTTTGCATAATGCTCTTTCAGTGCGCTGATAGTTTTGTATTCGTCGGTAAAAAAATTATCTGCTTTTACCCGTAACGAAAAGTTTTTGAGACCGATATAGGCGGCATCCGCTCCGTATTCCCATGCGTAGTGCAGTTTTTCCAGATTTCCGGCAGGGGCTACCAATTCCATCATTATTCTTCCTCAATAAAAAGAGACTGCACCCATTGCCCCAGTTTTTCTACCGCTAAGTGAGCTTCTTTTGCCTGTGCGTCCATTGCCTGAAAGAAATGCCACATCTCAGGCCATATATCTAACTGCACCTGTCCACCGGCCGCTTCAATCTTCTGTACGAGCGCTTTCGCATCCGCTAAAAAGAGCTCTTTACCGCCGCACTGAATAAAAACCGGCGGAAAATCGGCGAAGGAACCGTACAGCGGGGATACCAGCGGGTTCTGCAAATTATCAGGTGTCGTATAGCGTCCGGCTGCCGCTTGAAACGATTCCTTTAGCAAGAATTTATCGGATTTTTGTAACGTATGTATTTCTTCGTTTGAGCATGAAACATCCAGCCACGGCGAAATGAGTACGAGTGCGGCAGGCTGCGGCAGCTTTTTCTGTTTTAAATAGTGAACAAGTGCGGCTGCCAAATTTGCTCCCGCCTCGTCCCCTGCAATAACGACCGATTCCGGAGAAAAAGCATATTTTTTCAGCATGCCTCTATATGTAATAAAGATATCTTCCAAGCCGGCAGGAAAAGGATATTCCGGCGCACGGCGGTACTCCGGCAAAAACAATGTGCACGCGCATTCATGAGCAAACGAAGCGCAAAAGTTCCTCGAAGCCTTACACGAACCGTTAACAAAAGCACCTCCGTGCGCATAAAGAATGACACGGTTTGCCGCCGCTACCTCCGGCTTTAATATCTCTACCGGCACCGAACCGATTGTCTCGCGTGTTATATCCGTATTGTTTGGTAGATACGGCGTATAAAAAAAGGAGTCGTATTCTTCTCGAATGGTACTCAATGGTATTTTAGGAGAATAGAGAGCCTTTTTGAATGACTTTTGAATCTGACGTAATGAATTTGTCCCATCCATCGGGGTAGTATATAGAATCTTCCCTTATAATGCTAGTCTATATGGCAATTCCTTGGCGTTATTCTGGTTGAACAGCCTCATTATTCTGTGGGATATTCAAAAAAGTGTCTGATGCGTTTGTCTTGGTAGAAAAATGCAAAAATATACGGTTTTTCCGGATTTATTGTATAAATATACTTGATATATCAGAAAGATTGTGTATAATTAAATAATATCACTCACTATAACTTAAAAGGAGAAGTAGAGTATGAAGCGTAAAATGGTATGCTTATTAACTGCTTTGGTAAGCGTCGCGCTGATTTTAGCAAGCTGCGGCGGGCAGAGCGGTGAAAAAACTTCAGCAGCCGGTTCGTCCGGTGCCGAATTTATTATCGGTAACGGTGCCGAACCGCAGAGTTTGGATCCCGCAAAGATTCAAGGGACGACCGAACACCGCATTAATCTGGCATTGTTTGAAGGTTTGGTAACGTACGATCCCAAAACCGCAAACGCGATACCGGGCGTCGCCGAATCGTGGGATATCAGCGAAGACGGTATGACCTATACCTTCCACCTGCGCAAAGCGGAATGGAGCGATGGTACACCGATTACTGCACAGACTTTTGTTGATTCATGGCTACGGACTCTTGCTCCCGAAACAGGGTCTCAGTATGCTAATATGATTACCTTAATCGTAAAGGGAGCGGGAGACTTCAATACCGGTAAGGCTGATGCATCGGCTGTCGGTATCAGAGCTGTGGACGATATGACATTTGAAGTACAGCTGACCGGTCCTGCACCCTATGCGATCGATGTTATTGCGCACTATGCCTTTAATGCCGTACCGCTTCATGTAATTGAAAAATTCGGCACCGATTGGATTAAACCCGGTAACTTTGTCGGAAACGGCCCCCCTTCGTGCTTGAATCGTGGGTACCGCAGGAAAAGGTTACCGTTGTACCGAACGAAAAGTATTGGAATAAAGAGAACGTCCATCTTTCTCGCATAACATTCTTACCGATCGAAGACAGCAATACGGCGTTTGAAAAAATACAAGGCCGGAGAAATAGATTGGTCTTACGGCGTGCCTGTTCCCCGCATGGATGAGGTAAAGCAGCATCCTGATTATCAAGTTGCGCCTCAACTCGGTACTTATTATTACATCCTTAACGTAAAAAAAGGCCCGCTGCAGGATGCTCGCGTGCGTAAAGCTCTGTCGATGGCATTTGACCGTGAAGAGATCGTGAATAAAGTTACCAAAGGAGGGCAGATTGCAACCCTTTCGATGGTGCCTCCGATGGCAGGTTATACGCCCGCTGCAAGTGCGGGATTCGACCCCGAACAAGCTAAACGGTTGCTTGCAGAAGCAGGTTATCCTGACGGAAAAGGCTTTCCTGTTCTAACGGTTATTTATAACACGCTTGAAAGTCACAAACTTATTGCCGAATATATCCAAGAATCATGGAAGCGGAACCTCGGTATCGACATTAAGATTCAGAACTACGAATGGAAAACGTTCCTCGATATACGCCATCAGCATGATTTTGATATTTCTCGCGCAGGATGGATCGGCGACTATCAGGATCCGAACAACTTCTTGGAGATATTCCAAACCGGTCACGGCATTAACGATGGAGAATACAGCAATCCCAAATTTGATGAATTGGTGCGCAAAGCCGCTACTATGAAAGGTGGGGCGGAACGTTTCCAAGTTCTGCATGATGCGGAAGCAGTGCTTTTGACTGAAGATCAGGGGATGTTGCCGATCTATTCGTATGTCAGCCAGAGTCTTATCGATACGACAAAGTGGGATGGCTGGTACAATAATCCGCAGGATGCTCATCCGTATTTCGGTATTAAGAAAGTAAAATAATGAGACCGCTCTTGGAATCTGAAGTTTCAAGATGTCTCAAGCGCGCCGGTTGATTTTAACGGATCATGCCGGCGCTGCAGGAGCTTGGGGGTGGCGAAAAAGCAACCGGTTTTTGAGACATCCCCGCGCTTCTTTAAATTAAAAAATGTGAGTATGGAGTATTGATATCATTCGCAAGGATACCGGTTTAGCATAATGCATGATGCAATCGGTGTACTCATTTTTTTATCCTATCAATGCTTCCGTAAACATATACAAATTTTGGGGGAAGCATGATTCGATTTATCATACGCCGGTTAATCAGTTTGATTCCGACGCTTTTTTTAATTGTAACATTCAGCTTTTTTATCATGAAAGTTGCGCCCGGCGGCCCTTTTTCCGCTGAACGAAATCCTCCGCCTGAGGTGCTCGCAAACATCAATAAAGTCTATCATTTGGATGAACCGCTGCCCAAGCAGTATGTGCGGTATTTGGGGAATATGCTGCGAGGAGACCTCGGCCCGTCGTTCAGATATAAAGATTACACTGTCAATGACTTAATCGGCAATACGATGCCGAATTCTCTTATTCTCGGTATTACCGCTCTTTGCAGCGCTCTTGTGTTCGGTTTGCTGGTTGGGCTTGTTTCTGCGGTAAAGCGGAATTCCATTGCCGACTATGCGTCGATGTCCATAGCGGTTATCGGTATTTCGGTACCGCTTTTTGTTGTCGGCCCGTTGTTAATGCTCCTTTTTGCGGTAAAATTAAAATGGCTGCCGACCTCCGGCTGGATTACCGGCCGTCAGGGGCTTAAAACGCTTATTATGCCGGCTCTTGCGCTGTCATTACCGTATTTTGCATACATTGCCCGCCTTTCTCGCGCCAGTGTGTTGGGAGGTGCTGCGTTCGGATTATATCCGTACGGCGTATGCAAAGGGTCTTTCGTATCCCGTCGTTCTTTTTAAACACGCCTTAAAGGGGGCAATGCTGCCGGTTATCAGCTATCTCGGCCCCGCGTTCGCCGGTATTATCACCGGTTCCGTTGTTATCGAAAAAAATATTCTTGGTTCCCGGACTCGGTACCTTCTTTGTACAGTCTGCGCTTAACCGCGACTATACGCTGATTATGGGAACGGTGGTTATGTATTCCATCATTTTGATTTTGATGAATTTTGTTGTTGATATTCTCTATGCGGTTATCGATCCCCGCATTTCATATAAGTGAGGTTAAGATGGACGTTAAACAAACGGACGGAACAAACCAAACGCAGGAAGCTACACCGGTTAAAACGAAGGACGGCCTCCCGGTTAATGAATTCAACCAATCGATGAAGCCGATTTCCCTCTGGGATGACGCATGGCGGCGCCTGAAAAAAAATAAAATGGCGCTTACCGGATTGTTTATTGTCGGTTTTTATGCAGCGCTTTCGCTTTTAGCGCCGCTTCTGCCGATTTATTCTTATTCCGAACAGACGATTATCCACCAAAACTTGCCGCCTTCTCTTAGTAAGGCCGGGGATATGATGGTGCGCGTTCTTCGTGCGGATATGATGCGTACGGCAAAAAAAGAAGGACGCGCTGACCTTTCCGAAAAACAAAAGGAAGAACTCGCGGCTTTACAGCAGGAAGTAGCGAATAATCCGGTGCACAACCGCCGCTATCTTTTAGGTACGGATGCGCTCGGGCGGGATATGTTTGCCCGTGTCGTATATGGCGGCCGCATTTCCATTATGATCGGATTGATCGGTACGATTACCTCGCTTTTTATCGGTGTACTGGTCGGCGCGGTGAGCGGTTATTTCGGCGGCTGGCTCGATAACGTATTGATGCGCTTTGTCGATATTATGTACGGTTTGCCGTATATGCTTGTCGTTATCATTATGATGGCGATCTTGGGGCAAAATATCGTCATCCTGTTTGTCGCAATTGCGCTCGTTTCGTGGCTGACCATCGCACGTGTTGTACGCGGACAGGTTATCAGCTTAAAGAATGCCGAATTCGTCGAAGCTGCCCGTTCGATGGGTGCTTCTACGCCGCGTATTATCTTCCGGCACATACTGCCGAATACGCTCGGTATCATCATCATTTACTCAACGCTTTCCATTCCGGGCTTTATTATGAATGAGAGTTTTCTGTCGTTTTTAGGGCTCGGTGTTTCGGCACCCCGTGCTTCATGGGGCTCGCTTGTGTCCGATGGTGTAAACGTAATGACGCTCTATCCGTGGCAGCTGTTGGTTCCGGCAATCGCAATGACGGTTTTCTTATTTGCAATGAACTTTCTCGGCGACGGCCTCCGCGATGCCTTCGATCCTCAGAGTAAAAATAGGGTGTAACGATGAATAATCAAAAATCAGACGAGAAAATCTTACAGGTTAAAAATTTACAAACGTGGTTTTGGACTGATGCCGGTATCGTAAAGGCTGTCGACGGTGTTTCTTTCGATTTGCATAAACGCGAAATGCTGGCGATTGTCGGCGAGTCCGGTTCGGGAAAGAGCGTAACCAACTTAGCGATTATGAACCTTATTCCCAATCCTCCGGGAAAAATCATCGGCGGTGAGGTGTGGTTCGGCGGCAAAGACGTGCTCAAGATGGATAAACAAGAGATTAGGCAGTTGCGGGGAAATAAAATCTCGATGATTTTCCAAGACCCGATGACGAGTCTTAATCCTTTCTTAAAAATTTCGACGCAGATGATAGAAACAATCCGGCTGCATCAGGGCTTATCGAAAAAAGATGCGCGTGACCGGGCAATTGAAATGCTCAAGCTGGTCGGCATCCCCGCAGCGGAAAAGCGGGTTGACTGTTATCCGCACCAGTTTTCCGGCGGTATGCGGCAGCGCGTTATGATTGCGATGGGGCTAAGCTGCGACCCCGAAGTGCTGATTGCCGACGAGCCGACCAGCGCGTTGGACGTTACCATTCAGGCACAGATTTTGGACTTAATCGGGGACTTGAGCGCCCGGCTCGGCACTGCCGTTATTTTGATTACCCACTCGCTCGGATTGGTGGCCGGTATGTGCGACCGCGTATGCGTTATGTATGCGGGTCGCATTGTAGAGCAGGGCGGGGTGGATGAACTGTTTGCAAATCCTGCGCACCCCTATACGCGCGGACTGATTAAATCGGTGCCGCGGATGGATAAGAAAAATACCGGACGTCTGTTCTCTATCAGCGGACAGCCGCCGAATGTTATCGACTTGCCGCCGTGCTGTCCGTTCTATCCGCGCTGTAGTGAAGCGATGCCGCAGTGTAAGACGGAGTATCCCGCTTCATACAGTCTTTCGCCCAGTCACCGCACGAGCTGCTGGCTCTATCAGTCGGGAAACGCTGCCAAGGAATCGGCCGCCGTATCGAATAGTGATGCAGCTGAATCTGCGGGAAATAACGAATAGGAGGCGCTTATCATGGAAGAAAAATATAACGAATCGGAAGCATTATTGACCGTCAAGGATTTAAAGATGCATTTTCCGTTTGCGGAAGGCGGCCTCTTCTCACGTAAGAAAGGTGCTATCCGTGCGGTGGATGGTATCAGTTTTTCGGTCAAAAAGGGTGAAACGCTCGGCCTTGTCGGGGAGTCCGGTTGCGGAAAATCAACCGCAGCCCGCGCCATTGCACAGCTGTATACGCCGACGTCGGGTTCCGTCCTGTTTAAGGGGATGGAGCTTGCGGGCTGTTCACGCCATACACTGATGCAGGCGCGAAAAGATATGCAGATGGTATTCCAAGATCCGTATGCATCGCTGAACCCGCGCATGACGGCAGGAAATATTATCGCGGAACCGATGCGGATTTTAACGAAGCGCGGCATCCTTTCGTATACTAAAAAAGAAATTGACGACCGTGTCGAGGTGTTAATGGAAAAGGTCGGACTTTCCCGCTTTTTCCGCAACCGGTACCCGCATGAGTTTTCAGGCGGGCAGCGGCAGCGTATCGGTATTGCCCGTGCGCTTGCACTTCAGCCGGAGTTAATTCTTGCGGATGAGCCGGTTAGCGCGCTCGACGTATCCATCCAAGCGCAGATTCTTAACCTCTTTAAGGATTTGCAGGATGAGTTCGGGCTTACCTATGTGTTTATCGCGCACGACCTTGCCGTTATCCAGTATATTTCCACGCGGGTTGCGGTTATGTACCTCGGTGTTATCGTAGAAATTGCGAATGCCGAAGAGCTCTACTCAAAGCCGCTGCACCCGTACACGGAAGCGCTCCTTTCCGCAGCTCCTATTCCGGATCCCGAAATCGAGCGTAAGCGCAAGCGCATTATCCTGTCGGGTGACGTACCTTCTCCTGCGGAAAAGCGCACGGGCTGCTATTTTTACGATCGCTGCCCCAAGCGTATGGAGCACTGCAAAAACACTATTCCGCAGCTGAAAGACAAAGGAAACGGCCACCAAGTTGCTTGCTTCCTCTGCGAATAAGCTGCCGCCGTTTTCGGCAAGCAATTGAAAATTGCAATGTTGTAAGTAAAAAAACATTACCAATTACAAATTAAATCGACCGTCCTCAAGTTGGAGAAGATTCCGGCATGGGGGCGTTTTTTTTGTGTGTTCGTAATTAAAATGGAAATTTTTTCTTGAGATTCTTAGCTATTTTTGTATCTGTGCTTCTGCATGAAACCACCGCCATCCATATTGCGGTACTGAAACGAGTTAGTGTTAAAACCATCACTTCTTAGCTTTTATTTTCAGAACTATGTCTTGAAACAAAGGCGGGTTCTTAGGGCAGAGCCCTAAGCCGTTATTTTCCTTTTTAGGGGTCGTAGGGGATATTTTTCTTTTTGTCGGAAAAAAAGAAAAATATCTCCTACTATCTTTCTTCCGTTGGTGCTTTGATTGGGGTATATACATAAAAGCCTTTTTTTGAGTGCAGTCCGAAAAGCTCGTGCAATACTTGCAGATCGGCGGTTTTATAAAATCGGGCATTTTCTGCGAGCAGCGTTTTTAAGATTTCATCGGCTACGGGCGGCTCTTTATATAAAACCTTTAACGAATACGTTTCTTTTATGCCTGCCTTTGTTGCGGCATAATTGACGGCATCGGTAAAACCACCTAATTCATCAGCGAGCTGCAACTCCTTCGCCTGCGCTCCGGAATAAATTTTCCCTTGAGCTAATTCTTCAACGGTTGCACGCGGGAGATTTCTGCCCTGCGCTACCGTATCTAAAAAGATTGAGTATGTATGCATAACTTCCAATTCCGATTGCGTTTTTTCTGCATCGGTCGGATTGCGGAAAATTGAGTAGGGCATACGGCCGGAAACACTGACTCCGTCTGCGCGGATTCCGAAGTATTCTTGTACCGCTTTTTGAATAGATGGTGAAACGGCAAAGACACCGATTGAACCGGTAATGGTATACGGTGAGCAAAAAATATAGTCGGCGGAAGAAGCAATCCAATATGCTCCCGAGGCTGCTATATCACCCATCGACACAACAACAGGCTTTCCGATTTTTTTCGACAATCTATCTAAACTTCTCCGTATATCCTCAGAAGCATTCACCTCTCCGCCGCCCGAATCAATCCGTAATACTACTGCTTTAATTGAATCGTCATCAGCAGCTTCGTCGAATAAATCTACGAGGGTAGGACTGTCCGCATTATCGGCAGTATTGCCGGTAGTTCCCGTAATCGAACCGGTTAAATAAATAACCCCGATCCGATTATCCGTTTCTTTCTTTTTAAAAGACTTATTATAGTTATTGTAGTTGATAAAATCCCGTGAAGAAAGGTTGTATGTTTCCTCATCCAATACACCGAGTTCAACGCCGCATTCTTCGTACGTGCCGATATCGGTGATCAGATTTGCATCAAGTGCCGCTTGGGCGCTGTTTCCGTTTACCTTCCGCAGTGCATCGTTATAGTTCACCGTATAGGCTTCAAAGCTATTCGCGTCGGCGGCTCTGTTTGTGGCTATATCCTGTAAGTATGTGTGCCATAAGTCTTTCAGTACGGATAGATTATTGTTACGCACTCCTTCAGACATTTCGGTACGGGTATAAGTTTCCGCCATCGACTTGAAAGCTCCCGCATGGGCAACATTCCATCGAACGCCGAGTTTATGTTCCATTTCTCCGTAGAAAAGCGATTCGGTGTAAAATCCCGATAAGTCTACCTCACCCATAGGATCAAGGTAGATATGGTCGGCAAAAGAGGCAATGTAATAGCGTCCTAATCCGTAGCTTGTTGAAAAAGCATAGAGTGGTTTATTGGACTCTTTATATTCAAGCAATGCCGTCTTTAATTCGGTAAAATGTCCTGTGGAAATACCGTAGAGACCGGTAAGATCGAGTAAAACTCCCGTTATCCGCCGGTCATGTGCGGCGTGGCGTAATGCATCGGTAATATCCGATAATAACACGGCATCGGAAGTTGTGTCTGACAGCAGGTAATTCCGCCAGACAAATTCATCCGGTTTTTCGGTAAGGCGTCCTGCCGGATTAATCAATAAAAGGGAGTCGGCATAAACCGTAATGCGGGTATTTTTTTGTTTCCCCGTGCCGTCATTGTATTTGTAAATACCTGCAATAAATAGAAAAAGCAAAATGAAAAATATAAGATTAAGAATAATGAGGCGAAGAAGATTAAGACCGCGAAAGATCGAACGAAAAAATCCGCGTTTTTTATCTTTCATAGGAAACTCCTTTGATATAGCGCTTTCTAAAAGATTATTTCGGTAAAACTGTATTATCGGTAAAAAAAGCTTATGCGGTGCGGGTTTGAATGAAAAGGGTCATCGGTTATCCGGAGATATCTATTGTATACATTCCGTATCTGACAGAAGGACTGCCCTGGGGGGGACTTGAACCCCCATGCCCGTGAAAGCACTAGTACCTGAAACTAGCGTGTCTACCAATTCCACCACCGGGGCAAAAGCGCATTGCAATGAACACATTATAGATAAAAAGAGGCTTTTGTCAATCGCTTTTTTTTGGTATACTTCTACAAATATGAGTGTATATCCGTCGGACAAACTATTTAAGCTGTTGCGAGGCATTATCATTGTTCTGATTGCGGCTATCATA
Source organism: Treponema vincentii (assembly GCF_010365865.1). NCBI lineage: Bacteria > Pseudomonadati > Spirochaetota > Spirochaetia > Treponematales > Treponemataceae > Treponema > Treponema vincentii. The sequence continues at coordinate 766,936 of NZ_CP048020.1, forward strand.
ATCGGAACAGTTATCGCTGTTGTCAAAAAGACAAAAGAACGGGCTTCCGGCCGGCAGGATGAGGAATCGGATGCGGGCGCCGTTTATATTCCTCCTAAGGAATATGCGTTGTATGGAGACCTTGGTCAGCTTCGCGCCATTACAGCCGATAATCCGCCGATCACTGTTATCCTCAAGCCTTTCCTTGAATATAAGGCTTCGGATACTGCGTTTCAGGAAGAACTGGTTGCACAAAAAGAAGCACTTAAAAAAAGCATACTCGATTGGTTCTCTCTCGAAAGTGCGTATCGGCTCAGCAGTGAATTGCCACAGGATATAAAACGGGCGCTTATGGAACGGATAAATAAGCAGCTCGTATTAGGCTCGATACATAATATCTACTTTGAAGAGTTCGTTATTCTCTATTAGTTAATAAGGAAGGAAGCAGTAAAAATGGTCGCAGTACAGATTATTATCGCCGTTATTCCGATTGTTGGAATTGTGATGGGAAGTGTTTTGGTCTTTTTTTATTTTTTATGGCGGCATAAGCAGATTATGCTTCAAATTAAGACGAACACCTATATCCAACCCGCTGTTAATATCCGCCTTTTTTGCTTGCTGTTAGGTATTATGCTGACCGTTATCGGCAGCGTGTTATTCGGACTATTCTATCTTATTGCCGGTGTCGGTTATATTCTACTTGGCGGGCTTATCCCGCTGGCGCTTGGTATCAGCCTTATTCTTTTTTATACTATTACGCACCGCAGCTGGAATAAAGAAGGGCAAAAATTCGCTGCTTTGCCGGAAGGAAAAACGGAGGGATAGGCGATGAATATGACAACCGATTATGCTGCCGTTTATAAAAAAGAAGGGCTTAATCAAACGCTGCGGGATTACGAGGTGTGCAAAGCGGTATTAAACGGCAATACACAGGCTTTCGCCGTTTTGGCGGCGCAATATCAAAAACGGGTCTATATGCTCGGGTTGAGCTTTTTTGACAACACCGACGATTGTGAAGACTTTGTGCAGGATGTGATGCTAAAGGCATACTCTGCATTGGGAACGTTCCGTGCGGAAGCTTCTTTTGCAACATGGCTGATGCGTATCGCCTATAATACGGCAATTAATTCGGTTAAAAAACGGCGGAGCTATACCTCGCTTGCAGATGGTACTGAAATTGAGTATCGGGGGGATAATCCCGAAGAAAAACATTTGAATGAATGTATCATCTTGTCGGTACGTGAGGCAGTAAGTAATTTACCCGATAGTTACCGTATTTGTATTGACCTCTATTTCTTTTACGATATGAGTTATACCGACATTGCGGCTGTCACCGAACTACCGTTGAACACGATAAAATCCCATATTTTCCGTGCAAAAAAGATTTTACGGGAATATCTTAAAGAAGACCGTGCGGTCTTTGAATACACACATCGGGGATCGAATTTTGCGTATCCGGCCGTTGTACCCCATTAGTAATTATGGATGGAGATTCTATGCATTGTGATATTTTTCAAGATCAGTATCTTTTACTCGATAAACATGAACCGATGCCGACAGGGCTCAAAATGCATCTTTTATGCTGTTCATCGTGTCGGCAAGCCGTTAACCGGATAGCGGCTGCAGAGAATGTTCAACGGCATATACTGCACACACCTATTGCAGCCGATGAGCGGATGCTCAATACTACGATGAGAGCAATACACTTGCTGAATAAACAGAGTGCACCGATTGCTGCCCGACAGGAGCAAAACAAAACAATTCTTCCGTGGATCGCGGTTGGCACATTTCTGATACTCGGATTTATTCTCCTTCCATTCAGCGATATGGGTAAAATCGATTTAAGCCAATTCGGCGATTCTTTTTGGATTCCCTTTGCGCTTTTATGTGCCGGCAGTATTGTTACCTATTCTGCCGTATTCCTTGCAAAGAACTTGGTGTTTTTTACCGAAAAATTTACGCCGCAAATCTAAATCAACACCCCCGATGCGAGCGTTGCCGAGGATGACGGGTATTAAACCCTTGCACGAATCAAGTTTCTTTCTGTTCTTCTTTGTATTACCTACAGAGTAGATGTGGTAAGTTGTTGATAATGGGAGAGGTGTTACCCTATCACACTTTTGATGAAAGGCAGTACTGCGATAAACGAAAAAATAAAGATGGCGCTGTAAGCCGCCAGTGAGAGCACTAATGCGGTGGTTTCGGCATATTTTTGTGTTTTGCCGATTCGCTTAAACAACCGCTGCCGTCCCGTCCATGCGAGGTATGCTGCAACGGTGATGGGAATTGCCATGCCCGCCGATATACCGATAACCGCAATGATACCGATACCCGCCGCATCCAATGTAGAAACCAGTACCAGCACGAGCAAAGCCGCAGGACAGGGATACATACCGCTAAGTAAAAAAGCGCCCCATTGTATATTCTCTGTGCTGCGGTGCTGTGGACGGTAGTTTTTATACCGTGCGGAACCGTAGCTGCCGGTATTGTATGTCGGTTTGCCATTTTGATCGGACGTGAGTGATCGACGGCTGAAACGAAGCCGGGGAAACCGATTGGGGAATGCACCGGACAACAGATGCAAGATGGAAGCTACGGAAAGCAGCAGCAGTAGGATAAACGAAAAACCTTCAAGGTAAATTGCTGCAGAGTCGGTATGTGCGGATAACGCGCCGCTCACATTGCGGAAGATTAACAGTAACAAGAGGCTGGTTATACCGTGCAGCCCCGCTAAGGTGAGGCTGGTTACAGCGGGCTCCCACACGGGGGCTTGCCGAGTCAGATAAAATGAGAACACCAGTGTTTTCCGGTGTCCCGGCCCCAGCGCATGCATAATCCCATAAAAGAAGGCGAGTCCGATAATTGTCCAAAATGCTTGTGCCGAATGTGTCTGCGTCCACTCATAGATGGAATCGCCGAGCTTTGTGTGCAGCTGCGCTTGTCGGTTTACAATAAAATCAGCCGGTTTCTCCGTGCGGACGGGAGCAGGCGTATTTTTTTTGCCGGTAAAGGGGTTTGCCCAGAGAGCGCCGGTTATAATACAGAATACAAACAAGATAACTCCGTATCGCATTCGGTGTTCCTTAGTAGGTAATATGAATTTCTTTTGGGTAGTAGGTTTGCAAACCCGGTTTCCACGAATCATACATGGTTGTCATATCGGCGGTATCGAAAGGGTCGTAGTACACAGGATATTTTTTGTTTTCGGCAATCGTATATCTTGGAGCCGTTTTACCGAAAGACCCGCGAAAGAGTACCGGAGATTTTTCATCATACCGGAAATCACAGAAAAAGCTGTAATCGTATACGGCAAAATAAAAATCACCGCTGTATTTTGACAAATCAACATAAAATCGATACGAAGCGATGCCGTCTTTTTGCCATACGGAAAAATCGCTTACCTTTTCGGGGCTACGGCGCTTATCTCCCTGCCGGATAAAGGTAAAATACGAGTAGTTTTTAGTGTTGATAAAAGCATTGTCATAGACATCTTTTGTTTCAGCTTTATCAAAAAGTCCGTCTCGGTTCAGATCGTAGCCCTGAATAATATCCGCACTGAAGAAACGGTCAAACGTCCACGTTTCATACGCCCCTAAGACTTTTCCTTCATTTAATACAAACTCCGTTTGAGCGGAAATAAAGAGGTGCGGATGGGCTATCAGTTGAAGCGGCGCCGTAAACAGCAAGGTACTTAGCAAAATCGAAATGCATACTATTTTTTTATGTGTATACCGTATCATTCTTTATACCTCAGGTTATATTTTTATACTGGAAAGTCTCACAAAATTTCCATATTTACGTGCTTCTTTTTACACTATAGGGCGGATATAAAAAAAGAGTCCTTACTGAGGACTCTTTTTAGTAAGAATAAAAACGGATATTTAGACTTTCTTAACAACATAGTTGCTCTTTAAGCAGCGGGAACACAGTTTCAATGTTAACGTTCTACCGTCAATTTCCGTTTTTACGTCGATAAGGTTGGGGCGCCATACGCGGCGTTGGTGATTCATCGATTTACTAACCGTATTACCGCTCATCGGCCCTTTCCCACAAATATCGCATCTGCGTGCCATAGTTCACCTTCCTTAGATTTATCTATTCAAAATAAAACGCAGGATAGTATACTGTAAAACGAATGTTATGTCAATCTTGCGCATTGCCTCACGTTAAATCTAACCGAAAAAGAAGCGGTGCATCACGTAAAAATCTAACCCAAAATAGAAGCCCAAAGGAAGGGCGCAATGGGGTTAGACATGAAAACGAAAAAGAAATTAACCGAAGAGACGGCGAAGCGTTACTGTACGGCAAGCAAAAAGAACAAGACGAAAATAATCGATGAGTTCATCGCAACAACCGGTTACAATCGAAAGTATGCCATTCACGTTCTGAAAACAGTGCCTACGTAAAAGTCACGCACTTTAACAATGTCGCAAGACAGAGCGTACAGGTCATTACAAAGACAGGTAAAAGCGGAAGTATGAAAATACTACGGGCAAGACGTACAACAAGAAGTCATCCGGCTGTGGATTTTTTCGATGTATCTGTGTGCAAAACGTCTTGTGCCGTTCATTCGGGATAATATCGATTACTTTGCTCAAAAGTTCAGCTATGATGAAAACTGAAAACAAAACTCACCCGCATATCAAGCGCGACAGTCGGCAGGATTCTCAAACCGGAAATTCCAAAACATTCCATCCGCGGTATTTCAACAACACGACCTGCAAAGAATCTTAACAAGCTCATCCCCATCCGTACCTTTTTCGATTGGGATGAACGTAAGCCGGGTTTTTTTGAGGTTGACACCGTTGCCAACTGCGGCATAAGTACCCAAGGACAGTATATTTGCACGCTTACCCTTACCGATGTCCATTCAGGCTGGACGGAAAACCGAGCCCTTTTAAACAAAGCTCATCGTTGGGTAAAAGAAGCAATAGAAGATGTGAAAGAAAAGCTCCCGTTTCAGATGAAAGGTATTGATAGCGACAACGGAAGTGAGTTCAAAAATACACAGCTGTTGCAATGGTGTAAAAGTAATGAGATTATCTTCACTCGGAGCCGATCGTATAAAAAGAATGATAATTGTTTTGTTGAACAGAAAAATGATAGTGTCGTAAGGCACATTGTCGGTTACTATCGCTTTGAGGGAGAAGCTGCGCGAGCGGTTATGGCTGACCTTTATCAGCAGTATAATACACTGGTCAATTTCTTTTTTCCTTCGATGAAAATTATTTCAAAAAAACGGATAGACGCAAAGGTCACAAAGAAATATGATACGGCAAAGACTCCGTATTGCAGGCTGATGGAAAGCTCTGATGTAAGCGAGGCGGTAAAAGCTGAGCTGTGCCGCAGGAAGAACAACTTGGATTTACAACAACTGCTTGAAACAACGCAATGCTTGCAGAGTAAACTTATCTCTATGGCTCAGTCTTGGTCATAGATAGCTACGGTTAGATTTTTACATGAGTAACCGCAATCCTTTCGGTTAGATTTTTACGTGAGTAAATACGTCTTGAAACTGGGGGGCAAACGCTGCAACGAACTTAGGGATCAACTGTTCGGCAATCCCTTCTATATAAAGTCCTGCGGCCTGCTTATGCCCGCCGCCGCCGAAAGAGGATGCGATAATACTGACATCGATAGTATCGAGAGAGCGAAAACCGACACTACAATGCGTTTCGGTATCCTGTCGGACAATGCAAATTGCCTTTACCCCCGCGATGCTCTGAATAAGCTGATATGCCATATCGGAATCCCTGTTCTCGATGCCGATTTCTTGTTTGTCTTGGTACGTTTCATACGAAACGATGAGTCTCCCGTCATAATACGGCTTCATGCGGGCTAATACACGCGAGATAAGTATCCGTGAACCGAAAGATTTACCGCCGTTAATCGCTGCAAATGTATATTTGGGGTTTGCGCCTGCCTGTACCAGCCGTGCAGTATGAGCAAAAACCTCGCCGCTCCGTTCATCCAAGTGACGGAAAAAGCCGGTATCGGTACAAAGACCGAAGAACAACATCTCCGCTTCCTCCCGTGTTACGGAGCCGGTCATCTTTTCGATAATCGTTTGGATAATAAATGTTGTTGAAGGAGCTTCCGCATATACAAGCGAGCTTGCTTCATTTGTCGTATTGGTGGCATGATGATCGATACAGATCGAAGGAAAATATGTAAGTTCTTCAGCAATATTGCCCGTTCGGTCTATCCCGGAACAGTCAACAATGATGACACCGGTTTTTTCAGGGTTTTTGATGAGTGATTCCGGCACATGAGCGGAAAAAAGCGGTTCATACATCCGAATTTCCGACCGCTGGAACGGTCCGGCAGAGAGCATCTGTGTCTTTTTTCCCAGTCGTTGTAAAAAAAGTGACATTGCGATACTGCTTCCGATACAATCTCCGTCAGGCTCTTTATGGCCGACTATGAGGAACATCGGATAGAAATGTAAAAAATCGATTAACTTTTGCGGAACGGCAGGTGTAATAATATTATTCATGAATAACCTAAGTTTAAATGGGAAACGGGCACATAGTGTTAAGATGACGGGGAGCTCTGAAAATCAATCGAATTTTTAGAGCTCTTTATGCCCACTTTCGGTATAGATTAGAATTCAAGTGCGAGTGTCTCTACCCCGTCAAATTTATCATTGTACTGTTGGGGATTGGGTAATATACCCCATGTTGAAGTATTTAAATCTTGCCGCGGGGCAGAAATTCTAATGTATTCACATTTTCCGTCACGGATAAAGAAAGACAAATACGGATTAATGCGGGTATTAATGAATGAAATATCCGCTTTGCCTTCTTTCGGGCTAAACCATTCAAACGGGATAAAGGCCTCTCCGGTATTTAAACCTGCTCGCCGATAGATAACATAGTATCCTTTTGGATGGGAAAATATTTTTAAAAGCTGGGTATTAACGTAATACACATCAGCTTCTTTTGATTCGGCAGCAAGCGGAAATACGCTTATAGCTCCAAACAGCAAAACGCAGAGAACAAAATAACGGGATATCTTTTTCATAAGGCTCCTCCACAGAGTATGATGACAAAATTATAGCAACGAACATTAAAAATTGCAAGGCAGCGCATTGTCTTCGACAATTCATACTGTACATATGATACCTTTTGTGATTGTATATTTGTATGAATAAAACCGTTCTCCATAAACCAATAGCACACAACGCCCGTTTCTCTTTTTCATATTCCGGCGGAAACGGCGGGCAAAGGGAAAAAGAGAATCCTAGTATGACAGCCGGAACAAGATGTAAAAAGAAACACAAGCGAGATTTCGAGCGGGAAAAAGTTACAATTCTGTATGAAGATGAGTATCTTGCGGTGATTTACAAGCCGGACGGAATGCTTTCCGTGCCGTATCCGGGGAGCCGTGCGCAGACTGCTCTTGAAATTCTTGAGCGAATAATGCGCAAAAAGGGGACGTATTCTCAAGCTCATAGACCGTTTGCGGTTCACCGCCTTGATCGAGAAACATCAGGGGTAATGATGTTTGCAATGACGGAAAAATCCCAAAAAAAGATTATGGATAATTGGCAGACTCTTGTCACGGGGCGTATTTACCGTGCCGTTGCGGAAAACCCTGCGAAGGAAAATTATGCGCGGAGCACGCTCGGCGTAATTAAGAACAGCGGTACGATTAACGATGAAATTGCATACAATGCGCACAATCGGGGGTTTGTTCCGCATGATAAAGCCCGCTTTAAGACGGTAAGCGCTATAACTCATTACAAAATAATTGAGCGCGGTGTGCATCATACGCTTTTTGAATTAAGCCTTGAAACGGGACGAAAGAATCAAATCCGGGCACATTTGGCATCAAAAGGGTATGTTCTTGCCGGAGATGAAAATTACCGAGCAAAGACCAATCCTTTTGGACGGCTTGCCCTTCATGCGCGGACGCTCGAATTTAATCATCCGTTTACGGGAGAACATTTAACATTTGAAATCCCCGAACCCGAAAAATGGCTTTTATGTGTCAAAAGCGGAGATAGACGTAGTACGGCCAAACGCCCAAGATAAACCGCATCGGAAATATTACCTATAGGGCATTTTTAAGAGCCGTTTTCCGGGCGGCGGCAATGACTTCTTCCGCTTGAGCTTGCGTGATCCGCGCCGCGGCGGCAGCCGCTTCCACGGAAGCGGCTGCAAGCTTTTCAATACTTGAAAAGCTGCGCAGCAAACGCGCAGCCCGTTTTTCCCCGATGTGGGGTAGCTGTTCAAATTGTAAGTGCAGTTCCTCTTTTGAGCGTAACCGGTTGTTGCGAGTGTTGGCAAACCGGTGCGTTTCGTCGCGTACCCGCTGGAGAACCCGTAAGGCTGCGCTCCGCCGCGGCAGTACAATCGGCTTGTTGATATGCGGCCGGTAGAGCTCTTCATTTTTTTCTGCAAGCCCCACTAACGGAATGTCAAGCTCCAAGGCATCGAGTACCGCCTTGGCCGCATTCACCTGTCCGATACCGCCGTCTATCATAATCAGGTCGGGCAGCTCCGCCGCCTCGTTCAGCAAACGGGTATACCGCCGCGCCACCGCTTCCCGCATGGAGGCATAGTCGTCGATAATACCGTCCGTAGTGCGTAGCCTGAAAATCCGGTAGTTCTTTTTGTCGGGATTGCCGTCCTTAAACGAGATGAGGCTTGCAACGGTGTACTTGCCGTGCAAATGAGCGATATCGAAACCTTCGATGCGATGGGGCGGCCGGTCAAGCGATAATATTTTTTGGAGTTCTTCCAGGGCAGGGAAGTCTCCCAGCTCCTTTACGCGGCGGGCAGCGTCCTCTTTTGCGTTAAACTGCGCCATTGCAAGCGCCGCTTTATGCCGCCGAAGGACGGAAGGAGGCAGACGGTCTGCTGCCGACCGCTCCGGTATCTCCGACCTATCTACGCTATTTGATGAAGCCGCTGTTTGTTTTGCTGTCTCCGGTTCGCTTGCGCTGCCGGATACCGGTGTGGTATCAGCCTCATCAGGTGTAACGGCGCCATATACCGGCGTTTTTTCGGCGGCTGCCGCTTCGGTGTTATCAATATGATATGAATGTTCGTTCACAGCGGTGAGGCTTTCCGTATCCGTTGCAGAGGCTTGTTTCCGCTCTTCCAACGGAATCGCCGTGATGGTAACTTTAACGCCGAGCTGGTCGGCAAACCATTGCTCTGCGAGTTCATATTCCTGTCCCGCACACACGAAGATATGCGGCGGAGTCTGCTTCGGGTCGGTATAGTATGCAATTAAAAATTCAGGTAATACCTCGGCTTCATCTTTGAGACTTTCCGTTCGGTATAAGTCCCGTCCGACAACCTTGCCACCCCGCATTTTAAAGACCGTAAAGGTGATCAGCGCTCCCTCCGCCGCCCAGCCGATATAGTCGCGAGCTTCCGGATCCATATCTTCAACGGAGTTTTGGCCTCGAAGCGCCCGTACCGCTTGCACCCCGTCTCTGATATGGGCGGCCTTTTCAAATTCACGGGCTGCTGCTGCTGCTTTCATCTTTTCCGTTAATTCGGCGAGCGGTTTTTTCAAGTCTCCTTCAAGCAGCAGCGCAATTTCATCAATATCCTTTCGATAGTCGGTTTCGGAAATTTTATCCGCACAGGGTGCACTGCATCGGCCGATATGAAAATACAGACAGGGTTCACGCTTTTTTAGACGCTTGCATTGCCTCAGTGTATATGTCCGTTTAATGAGCGACAAAAAATCATCAACAGCGGGCACATTGGGAAAGGGGCCGAAATATCGGGCGCCGTCGTTTTGTATCCGCCGCGTCCGGTACAGCCGGGGATAACGTTCATTGGTGATTTTGAGCACGGGATAGGTTTTCCCGTCTTTGAGATTGATGTTGTAGCGCGGCTTGTATTTTTTAATCAGATTATTTTCAAGCAGCAGCGCTTCATACTCATTATCGGTTTGAATATACTCGATACGGCGCGCACGCGAAACGAGGATACGGGTTTTTATATCCCGCTTTGACGCAAAATACGAACTCAGTCTATTCTTGAGCGATTTCGCCTTTCCGACATAAATAACGATATCTTTTTCATCTCGCCACAGATACACGCCGCTGGTTTTAGGCGCCGACAGCGCATATTGATGAAGCGCTTCCCGCACATCCGCTTGTTCACTCATACCGTAAGGATAATACTAAGACCGATGCGTAATGGCAATATTGATAGAGCATAACCGGATATTTTTATCATTCATGAGCTATGCTAAATACTCAGTTAGATTTAATTTAAGAAATGATGAATTTTTCCTGCCATTTTGCTCCAAAAGTCGCATAAGGACTGTAGGAGGTATGAAAATGAGCAAATCCCACAGCAGCTCGATGCGGTTCACCGCTCGAAACGACTACGCATTCAAAAAGCTCTTTGGTACCGAGGAAAACAAAGATATCATGATTGAGTTCCTCTCTTTGGTTACCCTTTTGAGCAAAGATGATTTTGACGATGTTCGCATCGAAAACAGCGAACAGATTCCCCGATTCTACAACGATAAAACCGGGCGGCTCGACATTAAAATCCGCTTACACGACGGCCGTAAAATCGATGTAGAGATGTCGTTTTCCGATAGACATCCGTGTCTATCGGAAAACACGAGTTTTGCCATTCGGCAAAACATCGCTGCTGCGTGGAATCACCGCCATCCTTGGCGGAACAGATGTGGGAAAAAGTCTCTACCGATAAAGGTCAAAAAGTGATAAACTAGCTGTGATTTATCATAACCAGCGCTTTTGAAAAGAGGCAGAGCAGATACGAGGCATGAACAAAAATTACCCGCAGGCGTGCTTTTGCACGTCGAGGACTAATTTTTGTGAAATAACGAAGTAGATGCCTGCATGTTTTCAAAAGATAGGAGGAGAGAGCCATGTTAGCACAAGGGAATCCGGTAATGGCGAAGGCAAACAAAGTGATGGATATTTTTTATCTGGATGAGCAAGAGCGGAAGCGGTATGAGGCAGCGTGGGAATATGAAAGCGACCGGCTCTCGATGATAAACGAGTCTGAACGGAAAGGCCTTGAACGCGGTAGAGCTGAAGGTGAAGCAAGAGGTAAAGCCGAAGGCTCCCGCCAAGCCAAACTTGAAACGGCAAAGAACTTATTGCAATTCGGCTTATCCGTACAAAAAATAGCACAGGCAACCGGGCTTACCAAAGAAGATGTTGAAGCATTGTAATCTACCTTTACCTAGTATTGTACATGGCAGCGCGATATTGTAGAGCGGTAATTAAATGTGCTACAATCCGCGGCAACAATTTTTTATAGGAGATGTTATGAAAAAATTGCTCTGTGTTGTATGTGTATCGGCTGCAATGCTGATACCGGTTTTTGCATCTGCGGGTGCGAAAGAGTATGAATATACCGAACAAGATATATTTATCACCGCAGGAGATCATGAAATTCCTGCTACGCTGACCCTTCCTAAAGGAAAAGCCGACGAAAAGTTTCCCGCAGTGGTGATGCTGCATGGAAACGGTTCAAACCGCCATGAGGCAGGTATGGCCTACGATTACACTGCGCCTGAAATGGCACGTGCCGGTATTGCAACCATTCGGTTCGATTACATCGGAAACGGCGACAGCAAGGGTGATTATATCGACTTTACCTATGATAAAGGCATCGCAGATGCTCTGAGCTGCTATCGATACCTTTGTGCATTGAAGAATATCGATGCAAAAAGAATCGGGATTATGGGATGGAGTCAAGGCGGAAGGCTCGCTCTTTTAGCAGCTGCACGGAATGATGTCTTCAAAAGTGTGCTTACATGGGCAGGTGCCTACGATCAGAAAAGCGGGGAACAAGAACAATACGAAATAGCAAAGAAAAACGGTTATTATGAAGTAACCTATTCATGGCGGCCGCCGCTTAAACAAAGCCCCGCTTATTATGAAAATGCAATGGCAATCAATTATCCGGCGGAACTTGCTGCGATTAAAGCCCCGATTTTAGCCATCGCAGGCTCCAAAGATGATGTAGTGCTGCCTTCCGTAGCACAGACGATAGCAGCCGGCGCCAAGAACAAAAAAAGCCGCGCCCTTATTCTGGAAGGCGCTGATCATACGTTCCTTGTTTTTTCCGGCGACTTAACTATGCTGCATACCCTTACCGGCGAAACGATTGCATGGTTTAAAAAGACTTTATAAACGCATAAAAGCAAAAGGTCGCACAGAATAGGGCAGTCGCATCAGGTAGATTAGATAAGAATCGCAGAATAATTAGGCTGTGAGACCATTTGAACCATCTTCAACGGTTGTACAGCCTCAATTATTCTGCGGGGATATGAAAAACGAGCCTGATGCGGCTGCCCTGTTTGTTAAATGACGGTGTTGTCAGGGATAATTGCGTTTTTGGTGATAACGTAAATGCGGTCAACAACGTGATAATAGCCGTAGTCGCCGTCGGGCGGAATTTCCCCCATACCGATGGATACGTTATGCCCGATTCGTGCATTTTTGTCGATAATCGCTTTTTTAATATGGCAATTTTTCCCGATACCGACACAAGGAATATCGGCTTTTTCATCTCCTGCCTTACTGCTTTCGGATTCGTAGTAGTCCGCTCCCATACAGACAACTCCTTCCAATACGCTGCCGGATTCGATAATGGTTCTAATACCGATTACGGATCGGGTAATTGTCGCATAGGTAATAACACAACCTTCACTACAGGTAACACGATCCAACTGCGCTCCATTAATTTTTGAAGCCGGCAGATTTCGGTAGTGGGTATAAATCGGCGCTTCCGCATCATAAAAGTTAAACTGCGGCGTAATTTCCGTTAAATCGAGGTTTGCTTCGTAGAAGCTGCGAATGGTACCGATGTCTTCCCAATAGCCGTTATGCACAAATGCCGAAACCTTATGATCTTTAATCGAAGCGGGGATAATTTCTTTTCCGAAGTCCGTCATGCTGTTGTTTAAGCAGTCTTCCATCGCCTTTGCATTAAAGATGTAAATACCCATCGAAGCGAGATATTCTTTATCGGGGCTTGCGACCGGAATACCCGACTGTGCAGGAATCTTCCATTCGTCAATATTTTTGTCAGGGCCGGGTTTTTCCATAAAAGCGGTGATATTCGATTGTTTATCGATCTGCATAATACCGAATCCGGAAGCGTCGCGACGGTTGACCGCCGTGCAGGCGATGGTAATGTCTGCTCCGGAAGCTTCGTGCTGCGCTAAGAAATCTTGTAAATTCATACGATATAATTGATCGCCTGAAAGGATGATATAGTATTTCGGATCTTGCGTTTTAAAGTGCGTAAAATTTTTTCTTACTGCGTCCGCGGTACCTTCGTACCAGCCTGAATGTTCAAACGTTTGCTCTGCAGCAAGAATTTCGACAAAACCGTTTGAAAAACTGTCAAAGCGGTATGCCCGCGCAATGTGCAGATGCAGCGATGCGGAGTTAAATTGAGTCAATACATAAATTTGTCTAAGACCGGAATTGATACAGTTGGAGATAGGTATGTCGACGATACGGTGTTTCCCTCCGAACGGTACGGCCGGCTTTGAACGGGATTGAGTAAGTGGGTATAAACGGGTTCCTTTTCCGCCTCCCAAGATAATCGATAATACTTTCGGCATATATCCTCCTTTTATGATATTTGCAGAGGCGTATTCCGCAAAAACCGAGAGAAGTATCTATGAACACACTGAGATATAAGCGTTGTTCTATTACTATAAGTATAAACGAGGTTTTAATTTTTTGCCATAAAAATAAATAAGAATTATTCTTGATCTTTGAGATAGCCATTTTACACCATTTTATATCTTGCTTGACAAAGGTCAGAATTGTCAGTATATATTAGGCAATATTTAGTAATATATGCGGTAATCCACCGCTCCCCTAAAAGTCATTTGTAAAAGTAATCGTATAAAAAAAGTTTATCATTAATAACATTAAAGTTCTGAGCTATTGCTGCCGATACGAGAAGCGGAATAGCAGAAAGTTGTGCCGGTTATGCGTTACCGTTCAGACGGGAAAGCAAGACGGTGAGGTTCTGCCGTAGAGAAGCGCAGAATAAATTATAGTGCGTTTTTACCACCGGAGTATGTGTGGTAAAAACGTTTGCGAAATGGAGCGGAGAAAAAAGCTTATGAAAAAGATGAATCGCGCAGTATCTGTTGTACTGATTATATTAACTGCTATTGTAGGTTTTACCTGTAAACCGGGCTTAGGCAGCCAAATCGACATCCTTCCGCCGAGCGGGGAGATTACCTATCCCAATGCAGGTGAAACGCCGATACGGGGTTCATTTATTTTGAGAGGAACGGCAAAGGACGATGACGGTATCCAATCGATTGCAGTTGTTTTTGAAAACATAGAAACGAAAGACAGAACGCGTTCTTTTCCGGCGATTCTTACCAAGCCGGGCGCCGACGATACAGACTGGACTGCAAACATCGCCAATGAATCCGTGGGAACGGTGCCGGGGCATGAGCTTGTAAAAGAGTATCCTATCCCCGACGGCGAATATACGGCAATTGTCAGCGTTACCGACAAGGGCGGAAAAATTTCTACATTTACAAAGAACTATAAGATAGACAACACACCTCCGGTGTTTATCGTACAGCGGCCGTCGACAATTATCATAAACGATGATAGTACTGCACAGGCCGACCCTTACGGTTCGGTTTTTACAGTCATAGGACAAGCGGAAGATCGAAGCAAAATAGAGGATCTTACTTTAAAAGTTGACGGGACGAATATAAGCGTATCGAAAAAATTTGTCGGAAAAAATATAAACGAAGAAATAGCTACTGCTACAAAAAACGCTTCCGATTTTACCGATCCTTTATATAAATATAACGCCGACCACGCAAGCCCCAAAATTAAAGCCCATATATCTTTAACAGATAATGCGCGTTTTTTTAAAGGCGATGGAAACGAAGGCGAGGGAAATACTTCAGAATGGTATTATTTGCGGGATAGAGATATCAAATCGGTTTTAGAAAAGGGGTATACCGCCGATGTTATAAACGATTATTTCGCAGGTAAAAAAGGCTCGGCTTCTTCGCCGGATAAAACACAGCAGCTTCTGGCAAAATTATATGATGACAATGATACTGAGGGACAGTCTGTAAAGCAGATATTGAAAGATGCCCGCATCATGACCAATGGTAGCTCTGGCGTTCAAAAATTTTCCCTTTTTACGCTCGATCCGAATAAATCACCCGGCTTTAAAGTAACGAATGGAACCAACTTTCCTCAATCCTATCCCGCGACGACTCCCGATGCAGATTTGCCTCGTCCCGGTGTAGAGTTTTTCAGCGGTTCGGTGCGGCCTAAAGTTTCTCTCAAGCTCATTCCGAATAAAAACGGCACCTCATTGGTTAATACTTTCACTTACAATGGATACAGAGCGAGCGGTATTGTCATCAATATGTATAAATGCAACGATGATGTTTCGTATGTTACTTCCGGCGATAAAAAAATATTGAATTTGGTGCAGTCCGCTACCCCTGCTTATTCTTTAAAATTTGCGGATTTATCGACACAAGACGAGCACGATAATGTTGTTACCGGTGCAAATGAATTGACCGTAGAATGGAAGCTGCCGAACCCTGCTACTTTTTCTGCCGGATGTTATGTAATAGAAGTAGAAGGAAAAGATACCCAAAATAATGATTTTGTTGCTTATGACAGAAATAATTCACCTGGAGGTTCTTTCGTTATCAAGTTTGAAGCGGCAGGCGACCACCTCATGATACTTCCCGTTGCTCCTTCCGGGTTTGTAAAAGAAGCTTTTAATGTCATTGCAAATGTTTCTTCCGGACAGCCGGTTACTAAGGTGTGTTATAAATTGGATGGAGCGGCGGGAGAAAGCGATACAGAACTTCCGCACTCCTCTGGAACCGAATGGAAAACCGCTGCGCCTGTTTCAGGAACGCTATTTGATTCATTATCTGAGGGAGAACACAAAGTTCATTTTTGGGCTAAGAATAACGCAGGTCAGACAGCTACAGCTAATATAGCGTTTATTAAAGATACAACAGCTCCCATAGCGGATTTAAAATATCCTCCGGCCAATGCCGAGCAGGCGGGAACCCAAAGGATTATGGGATACGTTACCGATGCCCATGCCGGAGTAAACAAAGACGGTACGAAGTACATCATAGGAAAACAGGTTTCCGTACCGACCCCCGCTACCACCGGTTGGCGCGTCATGGATAAAACCACCCCTGTTTCATGGGAGTTTACGTATAACTTGGATGATTTTTCATCAAATCCCGCCTCTCACGGTTATCCGGTTACGGGGAAGCCGGATGTGTACGATATTCCCGTCTATATTTTGACCGAGGATAACATAGGGAACAAAGCTGTAAAACCATTTACAGTCCGCTATGATTCAGCAGGGGACAAGCCGGTTGTCACAATACTTTCACCGCAGCAAAATCAAACTTTGGGCGGTACCGTCCAAATATTCGGTACGGCAGCTGCCCGACTGGGTACTCCTGCAGATATCGGTAACGTATATATTCAGTTTTCAAAAAACGGCAACTTTAACGATACCGCAAACGGGAATATGACTTTCGGAACATCCGGCGGCGGTTATGATGCCGATTGGCATAAAGGCGGCGACGGCCAGCTTGTACCGGGTACTGAAGGTCCTAACGGAGGATCAAATTGGCAAATTTCAATAAACGGAAACGAAGCATTTAACAATCCAAGCGGGCAAAACTGGAATGTTTATTTCAGAGTCCGTGCCAAAAATAAAACTACTAATAAATACGGTCCGTGGTCAGAGCCTGTAAAAATATTCATAGATAAAGCTTATCCTACGATCGGCAGCCCGGATCCCTTAAAGCTGGTAAATAAATCGGATGGTTTGAACCCGATAAATTACACACCAGGTATGTGGATCACTGACGGGAAAAAACTTATCGGTTCTCTATATGACGACTCGGGAATAAAAACCGTCAAGATTTCATCTCCGGAATTGTTGGGCAACCAAAAATATAATTTGCAGCAGGCGTTATCGCAGGGCTGGATTGCCGAAGATACCGCCCATGCGCCTGCTTCTCCCGGAGCAAAAAATTATGCGCTTCAAATCCCTCTTGATTTAAGTCCGCTCAGCGAAGCGGCAAAACGTAAAGGCGAAATAACGATAAAAATCGAAATAGTTGATGTGGGGCAAAACTTGTTGAGAGAAGAAACCGTAAAGCTGAACTTCGATATTACGCCTCCTGCAGGTGATTTGGGAGACTTTATCTACAGATACAGCGGAAACGTCAGGGTATCTTCCATAGCGGATTCCAATCTTGCACAAAAAGTAAAAGAGTATGCGCCCGGTCCGACTCCCGATTATAGTAAACTGCGTCTTTTAATCAACGATAAGATCCGCACAGTAACAGGCGTTAGTGGAAATACCGTGTCTTTTACCCCCAATCTTGATAGAGCGGGCATGTACAATTGTCTTTTGTATAAAGCGCCGTATATTATACGGAACGACGGTGGAAACTGGATTGTGCGCGGTGTTGCAAACGACGACGGCTCGGGCATAAAAAAGATTGAAGCGACGGTTACCGTTGACGGGGTGTCCGAATCAAGCGGTGAAATTACAGGAAATAAAATAACCAAACATCTCGGCGGGCAAGTCAGCTGGGAAGGAGAAATCAATTTAAGCACCCTAAAGGACGGTAAAGGAAAACTGAGCTGCAAGATTTATGATGATCAGGATAACGTATATACAGTTCCCGATATCGATGTTGTTGTAAAAAACAAGCCGATTGTTGTTTCTAAAGTTACGCTCATGACCGACATAGCAGGCAGCCCTGAGAGCTTCGAAAACAACGCTATAAATAAGGCTCTTAAAAATCCAAAGCAAGACAGCAATCTTGACTTTACCGCAGATTTTGAGAGTACCGAATTTGCTTTTAAGAATAAGAATAATTCAAAGATAAAGGTTGACTTTACCGGCGGATACGGTACGGTAAAATATCAGCTTAAAAAAGAAAACGGTACTCTATTGGGAGGGCTTACCGATATTACAAGCGGCGGTGAAATCGACTTAAAGGATCATTTTGGCACGGCTGCAGACAAAATCAACAATTCAAACGGTACGCCGACAAAAATTATCCTTGAGTTATGGGACGAAACGGCGGGCTATACACAAGGCACGGATTCCGCTTTTGCAAAAGTCAATATTACTACGCTTTTTGAAGCTATCGATACTAAACCGCCGACGGTGGTCATTCTCCCGTTCCATTGGAACAGCGAAAACGATAACTCACTATACGAAAACAAACGCGCCAACGGACATGTGGAAATCGCAAAGATTAACAGTTTAGGTAACGATCACTCTTCCGTTTCGGGTAAAGTTACCCTACGTGGTTTTGCGTATGACAATGTTAAAATCGATTCAATTACGGCTGAGGTATCCGGTAAAACACTGACGGCTACGCTTTCCGGCAGCGGCTCTACTTGGACGGCGGGAACAATAACTTCGGCAGATGGTATCGTATTAACCGTGGAAAAACTCGGTGCCGACTATCTTGGCTATTATGTCGCATGGAAGCTTGATTGGGACACTGAAAAAGCGGGCGTAGGGCTTGCGAAAGACATTAAAGTAACGGCTAACGATGGAACAACGACATTTTCCGATACCGGAGTGACTACAGCAAAAACAACAGGCGTTACCCGGAGCGAAAAAAGATCTGCAGAAAACGCTGTTTTCGCAAATAAGAAGCCGGGACAGTTCGTTGTGTTTACAAAAGGCGAAACGCAGTACCTTACACGTATAAGAAGCGTAACAGGCAATAAGGTAATGCTTGAAGATGACGTCCCCACTGAGGCAAATACGGTTTCTATGTACGCTTATACTGCAAACGAGCCGAAAACAACGGTAAACGTTGTGCCGTATATAACGGAGATAGTAACAGGATTAACAAGTGCAGACAGCGGATTTAAAGGTGCTTTCTCACGTGCATCGACCGGCGAATATCCGGTACGGCAAAAGGAAAAGATTAAGATAACCGGCTTTAATCTGAGCGGGGCTAGCTATAAGCTTAACGGAGTGGCACTAACAGGAACTACAGATTATGAAATTAAGCCTGCGCACTCTACCGGCGAGCTTGTTGCGACGGTCAGTTCCGTAGAATCTATCAACAACAAGGTTAATGTTTCCAAGCCGTATAACATTGAAGCAAACAATATGAATAATGATGTGCTTACGGCAAATCGTAAGCTCTTTGTGTGGGAAACGAAAGAATTGATCAACAATGCCGCATTGGAAAGTCCGCAGTTTGTGATGGATAAAGATTCAAAATACTATTTGACGTATGGTAATTTAAAAAGTTTTGGTAGTAATGGCGATGCTATGAGATTGTCAACTAAGATTAATGGAATAGAAAATAATGACTGGGAAAAGTGTTACAGTAAATACCATAACACTGTCATTGCTTATGACGAAAGCGGAAAACCCTATCTCGGTGCAACAAATACGGATAGAGCTAGCGACAGCACGGCTTTTACGCTCTTTTTCCAAGAAGCGCAAGTAGGAGCATACGCTTATTCTACTAATGGGCAAAAACGTCGTCTTGAAAATTCTAATAATGCAATTAGAGGAGTATATGATGTAAACCGTGTACAAATTCCAAAAATGGCGGTTAGAGGCCGTGGTACATCCTCTAATCCTGCAAGGTTGGCGCTCGTGTATTTTGATAAAAATGTTGCAAATGATGCTCCCGTGAAATTCCGTTACGGTACGGTAAAATCGTCAACCAATGTTACAGGAGGATTGAGCTATAATATTGAACCGGATGGCAGTGGTGCACAGCCGAATAATTCGGGTTCGGCAAAAGGTTATGAAGTCGTTGCAAACAAAAGCTCAACCTATAAGGGAGGCGGATATGCAGCTGTAGGACTTACTTCCAACAATAGGGCTATTGTTGTATGGTACGATGCGTCGCATTCACAATTGATATATAGCTATCGCGATATGGGTACTGGCAGTTATACAGAGCCGACGGATTCTGATAGGTTTACAAGTCAATGGCAGAATCATGCAGTTGTTATCGACAGCGGAGCTCCGCTTTATGTAGACCTCGTTGTCGATGATCAAGATGGTGTTCACATCGGGTACTATTCAGGCAGCAATAACGGCGTTCGTTATGCATACCTTGCACCCGCAAAGGTGAAAGGGTCAAGTAAGCCGAACACCGGCGATTTTAAAATTGCAACGGTTGATACGTATATGAACCCGGGCTCTTACCTTAAAATAGGCGTGCGCAAAGAAAACAACAAGCAAGTGCCATATGTAAGTTACTATCATAACGGCTTTTTTGGATCAGCAAATGCAGCTCGTATTGCCTGGCTTAAAGACGGTATTGCTTCTGCCGCCGATGTTAAAAACGGCGTTGAGAATGGTAAGTTTACCGGTAATTGGGTGGTTATGACCGTGCCGGCAAGTAACGGTATTCAGCAGTATACAATTTGTCAGGGTGTACCTACTGGCGGTATTTATCAGGATAAGGTTATCGCCGCATACTTTACAAATGCGAATTATGAGATGGCGGTGCTGACTAAGAATTGACATTCTTGTCAATTCTTAGACACGAGATTTGTGCACAAGCACAAATCTCGCTACTGCATGGAACCTCCGCCGTCCGTGGCAAGTTCAAAAATTGACCTCCTTGTCAATTTTTGAACGCGAATTTTGGCAAAGCCAAAATATCGCTACTGCTGAGAACCACCGCCATCCGCGGCGGGGATGATTGAAAGCCCGGTAGGCAGCACTTGCCGGCTGTTTTATATGAAAGGTGCAGGGTTCCGAGTCGTTCGGATAAAAGGGTTGGCAAAAGTGAAAAAGTAAGGGATAATACAGGGGGGGTATGATAACGGACGGTGTGTTGTACTGCGAGGAGGAAAAGATGATAGTAAGCGGTAATAATGAGTTACGGGAAGTTTTAGGAATCTCTGCTGATGAAGAAAGAGATATTATAAACTTTCTGCAAGGTGCAGTGTATTGTTGGTGTAAAAATAGAAAAAATGAATGGTTCTCTCTACGTGATTTAATGGGAGGTGATAATTATTACTGGAACGATACACCTATGATTAAATTATGGGAAAAGCATAGTAATTTAAAAAAAGCTGATCCTGTTGATGAAGCCGGAAAAGATGGTGGATGGTTATTAAAAAAAGTAGTGCAGAAAGATAAAAGAAAATTTGAAACAAAAGAAGAAGATAGGATTAGAAAGTATCGGTGGATACAATAAAAAAGCCTCAATACCGATTCAACCTGATGTTAACTTATGGCTTGCTTAGAGAAGATAAGTCTAATCTACCGATTATCTATTTATCCGATTGGTTGTTTTTGATAGAAGCAAAGAGTGTGGCAGGTTGGATGAGAAAATTGGTATGAAATATTGGATGTAACTGCCACAGGGTGGAAAATTAAAACGAAGAAAAGAAATATTGACTTTGTATTTACTATACGCCGATGATTCAGGAGTAACTTCAGACCCAGATGTAAAATACAGTGTTTTGGCAGGTTTTGCAACTTTTGAAAATCAAACATATTGGATTCAGAAAGCTGTAGATGATATTATGCTAAAATATATAGGCAGGGCAGATTTAGAATTACATGTAAGTCCTATAAGAAGCGGAAGAGGTATATGGAGAAGTTTTCCAAAAGAAAATAGGGGATTGGAACGCAGCTCCCATCGCTAACCCTACAGTCTTGTTTCCGTATCCCACAGGATAATTGCTTTTACCACAGACTCTTCCGCAGCAATCATACTGTCTTTTGCTTTTCCAGTTAAAAGCTGCATAACGGCTGTTTTTTCTTCCGGGCTATAATCAATTCCTTGTATATAATCTTCAATAGTATGAGTTGTACTGCGGACTTGCTTATCAAACACAACTTCGGGGCAGTAGCCCATAAGCCAGAGTATATTCCACACACCGTAGACATAGTTTTTATCGTTATGCGGTAACCTAAATAATTTCCGCCCAAGGAGCTGCTCTATCTCTTCTTGAACGGAATCTTTTTCATACACAGTCCGCTCCAGCATGCAGTATTTTTTTGAAATCATATTCATCCGCTGTATATGTTCGATGGAGGCGATAGCAGGCGTCATACAGGCGAATACAAAATCGAATTCATTTTCTGTGTTAAAGGTTTCCATCCAGTTTCCATGAATCAGCTTTGCTTGCGGGATATGCTGCAATTTTTCTTGCGCATACGCAAGCATCTTTGAAGAAATATCGATACCGGTAAGGTGCGGAGTATATGCCGCAAATTCAAGTAAATGCCTTCCTGTTCCGCACCCGATATCCAGAATGCGAGTATCCGCTTTGAGCAGTTGTCGGTCTTTTATGAGCCGGAATACAAAACCATTGGCAAACTGTTTTGGTTTTTTTTCGGTGCGTTCATAAAAGTCTTGACTTTTATTATCCCACATCTGTTCGGCACGGGCTTCGTTTTGGTCTTTGTGAATATACTGTTCAAAATCATACATCGTTAGTTCCATAATTATAAATTACACCTTCCTTTCATTAAATTTTTGTAAAAACACCTCAAAATTATGTTTGCGGATTTCTATATCTTCCTTCCATTCATGTAAATCATCTTTTCCGCTTTGCGTAATCGCATATTTTTTCCGGGCAGCTCCTTCCGGCGGCAATTCCCATTCCATCGTTACCAAGCCTTCTTTTTCCAAACTGCTCAGACAGCGGTACACTGTTGACATATCGATTGTAAAGCCGGGAAAATCTTGCAGTAGGATTGAGTGTATATCCCGCGGATTAAGCGGCTGTTTTGCAAGAATAACTAAGATAAATGCCGTCAAATGTTTAAACTTCGATTTTTCATTGATATTCATTCCTCTGCGTTCCCCTTATAGCGGTTTTACCATCAAACTCAGCAATATACCTCCTCATGATAATCCGCATTATCATTTTTTATAGTGATATCTGAACGAAATAAATACCAGTTGCTTTTCATCCGCCTGATACACTATTCGATGTTCCTGATTGATTCTTCTCGACCAGTATCCCGATAAAGCATGTTTGAGCGGTTCAGGTTTTCCTTTTCCTGTAAACGGCGTTCGTTCTATTTCTTTTATCAGATCGTTTATTTTTTCCAAAATTTTTTTATCGGTATTAAACCAATAGATATAGTCATTCCATGCTTCATCTGTAAAAAGCTTATTCATTTTCTAAAAGCTCATGGCTGTGCAAATTGCCGTTTCTATGCTGTTCAATCGACTTTTTTAGGTGTTCGGCGTTTGCTTCGTTGCGCAGCAGATAATCGGTTTCAACCAGACTGTTGTATTCATGTACCGATAATAGTACAAGATTTTCAGAATTTTTCCGTGCAATCATTAACGGTTCATAATCATAATACACTTTGTCCATATATGTTTTTAAGTTTCGCCGTAAATCGGAATACGTAATAACATCCATAAGTAATGTCTCCTTTATAAGTACAACATATTGTACTTATGGTAAAAAGTCAATTCTCTTTACCAAACACTTTCGTTATGCGGCCTTCTTCCACAATGCGTCCGGCATCCATACGGTACACATAGTCGGCGACTTTTTTTACAAGATCGATGTCGTGTGTAACCAGCAGCATCGAAAAGCCCAGCTCGTATTGCAGCTGTTTTAAAAGCCGCATGATATTCACCTTGGATGAATCGTCGAGCATAGCGTTTATTTCATCTGCAAGCAGCAAGACCGGCTGCATCGAAAGCGCCCGTGCAATCGCCGTTTTTTGCCGCTGTCCGCCGGATAGTTCCCGCGCTTTTTTATTCAGCATTGCAGCATCGGCGGGAAGACCGCATAGCTTTGCATACTTCACCGCTGTTTCCGTAAAGGCAGCGGCTCCTTTATGATAGCGGATGACGGAGGGTTCGGCAATAATTTCCTGTACGGTGAGCGCAGTGTTCATTGAAGAAAAGGCATCCTGTTCTACAATTTGCAGGACATGTTCCCGTGCAAGCAAATCGTTTTTTTCTATTGCTGTGCCGTTAAACACGATGGAACCTGCATCTTTGTTCAAAAGCCCTGCAATGATATGCAGTACGGTCGTTTTCCCCGAACCCGACTTTCCGAGGAGCGCAACAATTTCTCCATGCCGCACCCGCAGAGAGCAGTCTTTGACGGCGACTGTTTTTTCTTTCCCCGTATCAAACGTCTTTGAAATATTCCGGACGCTTAAAATGGTTTGTATGCCGTTTTTTGCACACGTGCATCCTTCGCTGCATTCCGGCGGTAGATACGGCGTATACGATAAACACTCGCTGCTTTTTTGTGTACACCGCTCATAAAACGGACAGCTTTGGCGTTCATCCGCTTCTTTAATGCCCCACAAATCCTTCCATGGATTTAGATAGGTACTTGATTGCAGCAGCGCAGCGGTGTACGGGTGCTTTGCCTCTTCCAAGATGTTTTTCGTTTTACCTTTTTCGATAATATATCCGTGCAGCAGCACCATCAGATTATCAGTAAGGGTTTCAATCACTTCAAGATCATGGGAAACAATCAGCATCGCCGTACCGTATTCACGGTGAATCTTTTGTAAAAGCTGCAATATCTGTTGCTTTGATGCGGGATCCAACGCGGTTGTCGGCTCGTCGATTAACAGGAGCGGCGGATGCAGGCAAATTGCCATTGCGATAAACACCCGCTGCCGCAGACCTCCCGAAAGTTCATGCGGATACCGGCCTTTTACACTCGGTTCCAGTCCGACGGAATGGAGCACTACAGCAAGTTCTTGTTCCAGCAGCGTAGTATCGGTTATTTCTTTGCGCAGAACTTCGGCAATTTGCTCTCCCACGATCAGCGCAGGATTGAGCCGCTCATCCTGATTTTGAAAGACCAAACCGATTTCCTTAAAGCGGAGATTCTTCCATTCGGCTTTTCCGGCACTTTGTATTTCTCTGCCGTTGTAGATGATCTTGCCGGTTACTTCAGCCGCACTACCGGCATTGACAGCTCCGCCGCCGCGCTTTTCCTGCAGTAAGCCCATAATAGCTGAAAGCAATGTGCTTTTCCCGCCGCCGGACTCCCCGATAATGCCGCAAAGTTCTCCCCGCTTTAACGAAAAGCTCACGTTCCGTATGCCGGTTTCGGTTCTATCAGTATCAGCGGCTGCGGTGTTCTGAGTCTCTGTCTTACGGGTATCACCGGCTGTGGTAGTCTGAACCTCTGTCTTACCGGCATCACCTGCTGCGGTAGCCTGAAGCTCTGTCTTATCGGCATCACCGATTGCAGCCGTTTGTGTCTCCGCCTTGCCTGTATTGCCGGCAGCGTTCGGTTCGTGCGTTTTCCGTTTTGAATCTGCGCTGCGGTATCTTACCGTGAGGTTTTCAACCCTGAGTATTTCGTCCGGTATCATGAGCGGGTACGCCCTCCAATACGCAGCTCCATCCATCTGCCGATTGCAGCAACGGAAAGCACGGTACAGACCATAACGGTAGTGGGGAATACGAGCCACCACTTCCAAAAATCCGTGAGGTAAATAGTAGGGAAATCCATTGCGCGGGTAATAGTCATGCCCCAGCTTTTTGACAGCGGATCACCAAGCCCCAAATACGCTAAAGAGGCTTCCGCCAGAATTGCTTTGTTCATAATCTTAATCACGCTCACCAATATAATAGAAAAAAGCGGCTTCCAAAGATGCCACGCAAAGATATGCCAAAAATGTGCGCCGTAGGCTTTTGAAAGCCGGATATAATTTTCCGTTTTTATTTTCAGCACTTCGCTTCTGACAATTTTCGCAGGCATTATCCACGATACAAGAGAAATAGCAAAGATGATATTCGCTAAGCCCGGCCCTAAAAAAACGCCGAGCACCACCATGAGCAGCAGATCGGGAATACCGATAAAAAAATCGATGATACTCACGATCAATGTGTCGATAATACCGCCTGCATAGCCTGCAAGCATTCCGATAATACTACCGCCGATTGCTGCAACCACGGCGCTTCCAACCGATAAGAGCAGACTGCTTTTTGCTCCATAACAAACCGATGCAAAAAGATCGATACCGAGATCATCCGTACCGAACCAATGCTCCTGCGACGGCGGACTGAGCGCTTGTCCGCTGGGTACGGTGCCCGATTTCAAAAATGAGAAATGAGGTAAGCAGGCAGCACACACAACGGCGCATAAAAAAAGACAGGGCACATACGGCAGTGTATTTCGAGGCTTACTCACGCTGCGCTCCTGTCAGTCCGCCGGTACACTGCTTCTCCCAATGCACTGATGCACAAGATAAACACGGTAACAACAAAGAAAATGCCTTGCAGCAACAGATAGTCACGATAAAAGACAGCATCCCTAATCAGTTTGCCGATACCGGGATACTTAAAGACATTTTCTACAATGAGCGCTCCGTTAAACAGCGTTTGCAGGCTGAGTAAAAAACGGGTGATAATCGGATTTGATGCATTTGGTAGGCAGTGCTTTACCGCAATGGTGAAAGCGCCTAATGATTTTGCCTGCGCGGTTTCTACATATTTTTTTTGCAGCTGCCGCAGCATCGCGCTCCGTGTTACAAAATAAAAATCCGGTGTTTTGAGCAAGGATAAGGTCAGCGCAGGCAGCACGGCGTGTTTGATAATATCAATGATCACAGGCAGGGTAAACTCAAGCGGTAAAAACGGTGTTATACCGCCCGATGTCGGCAAAACCCTCCAGTGGATAATAAAAAACATCAGAATAACATTCGCCGTTAAAAACGACGGAATTTCCGAAAGTCCCGTCATCGTATGATACAAAAAACCGTCAAGCCGTTTGCCTGCACACCATGCGCTCATTATTCCAAAGCACAGCCCAAGCATCAAACTAATCAGCAGAGAAGCGCAGACAATTCCCGCCGTCCACACCAGCCGTTTAAAGATAAGGCTCACTACCGTATCTTTAAAGTAAATGCTGTAACCTAAATTGCCGAAAGCAATACCCGCCACGTAATGCAGATACTGCTTCCATAGCGGTTTATCCAGCCCGTAATACGCTTTGTACTTATCGATTTCTTCCTCGCTGTAGCTTGCGACCTCCGTTCCGTCTGAGGAGATGAACACAAAGGGGTCTGTACGCATCAAGCGGGGAAGAAAAAAATGAGCGGTAATCAAAGCAAAGAATAAAACAATATATTTTATCCTCATGGAAAATCCTCAAGTACCGCGCTGCGCCGACGGCATTACCGCTCTATATACGATAACTTGGGGTGATCCAATTTTGCATGATCATACCGCACCGTCCACCGGTCGTACTTCGCCGGGCGGTACACCGTATTATCGATTTTACCATAGAGCAGCAGCATCGGAATTTCGTCCGCAAGAATTTCCTGCACATCATAGATCAGCTGTTTCCGTGTTTCCGCATTCCGTTCTATCGACTGCCGATACAAAAGATCATCCAGCTGGGCATTGGCATATCCGGCAAGGTGCGGCTTTTTCATCTTGGATGAATAAATTTCGCGCAGCATATCCGCATCGCCGCCCATACCGCCCGATTCCACAATCGCAGTCTGATAGGTCTTATCCCGGATCATGCCGTCCCGCGCTTTAGAGTCGACACTGACAACATCCAGCGTAATCCCGATATCCGCCAATCTGATTTTAATCAGCTCCGCCATCTTTACCTCTTTGGGTGAACTGCCCACGGTCAACTGCGCTGAAATCTTTTTACCCTTCATCAGCTCCTTTGCCTTTTCAGGGTTGAACTCGTACTGAGGAAGATTAGGATTGTACATCGGATGCGCGGGGTGCAGATAGCCTTGGCTGCCTTCCAGTCCCGAACCGCGTTCAAGTTTTTCAATAAGCTCATGCCGGTCTATGGCATACGCGATTGCCTGACGGACTTCTTTTTCGCGGAAGGCAGGAACTTTATCAAAATTAAAATAGAAACGGAAATCATGTAAACCGAAATTTTTCACGATTTTAAATTCGCTGTTGTTTTCGTAATTTTTTACAAGGTCGGCAGGCAAGTTGGTAATGTCAATTTCGCCGTTGTTAAATGCCAAAATAGGATCACTGACAGGAATCCATTCTATTGCGGAAACCGCAGGCTTTAATCCCCAAAATTTGTCAAACCGTACCATTTTGTACGCGCCCTGTTCGCTCTGATAGGAAGCTAATTTATACGGCCCCGATCCGACAACATCGCCTTCGCCGGAAAATTTTGCAGGGTCTTCGACTTTTTCCCAGACGTGCTTGGGGATGATGCGCATACTGCCGATTTTTTCCAACGCGGTCGGCGTATATTCCGGTATGTGAATGGTAACCGTATTGCCGTTGACGGTAACGGAATCCATCAGATACTTGCCGTGCAGCATCAGACCTCCGCGCATCGGCGGGTGTGCTTCAAAATACTTGACCGTAAACGCAACGTCTTCCGCCGTCAGCGGCTTTCCGTCATGCCACGTTACATTATCGACAAGTGTAAACGTATAGGTTTGCCCGTCTTCGCTCACCGTCCATTCCTTTGCGAGCCACGGAATCAGCCCTTTTTTCATCCTTTTCCAAAAGCGAATCGTAAATCAATTCCATCTTGAAAAAACCCGGCCCGCGGTTTTGGTGCCGGAACGGGTTCGGATAGCCGAAGTCTCCGCCTGCTTCCCGCAGCACAATCTCTGCATCTTGTTTTGCAGCCGGCTTCTGCATAGTTTGCATATCTGCATTTTTTGTCCTTGCTGCACGAAACCGCCAGCACCGCACATAATGCACACATACCGAGCGTATTGAGTACACTGAACTTTTTATTCATCGTAACGCCTCCAAATATTCAGTAAGTTAATAATAGCTAACTTCGTCGCGCATATTAGTGCATTACGCACTATAGTGTCAAGTATTTTAAATATGTCTTTCAATGTTCTGCTTCATTTTTAGTATCTATTTTAATGTCGTTTTTATCTGGGGGGTGTGCAGGGCAACCGCATTAAAAATATTTTTAGCGGTTGCCTTCCTTCTGTGCGAAATTTTGTTTAAAATTTCGCACATTTTTTCTAGCGGACGGGTAAACGCATTAGGTAGAGTAGATAAAAACCGCGGAAAAATTGAGACTGTGAGACCATTTGAACCGCGAAGAGGTTCAACTCTGGTCGAATAGTCTCAATTTTTCCGCGGGGGTGTTAAACAACCGACCTGATGTGTTTACCCTGACTCCTTGGTGCAAAGCTCACTGTAAATGCTTTTCCCAATCGCGCCAGCTCACATAGGAAGTACCGTTGATGTCCATACTCATATCGGATAAATAAAACACCGCATTTTTTGCCGTTTCATCATTCAGCAGCTGCAAATATTTTTTTGTGCTGCGCGACAGCTTTGCATCCGGGGCATTGGAGCTTTTTATCTCAATCGCAAAAGTGCGGTTCCAATCCGCAATCGTATCTACCTCCAAGCCCTTGCTGTCCCTAAAAAAGGTTAGATTCGCTTTTTTGCCCTGATTCATGCGATATTTCAGTAATTCCGAAACGGCAAAGGTCTCAACCGCTGCTCCCTTGTATCTACTCAAGAGTAAATCCTCTTTTGTTTCCAGCCGCAAAAGATGACACATCAGCCCGGAATCAACAAAATAGAGCTTCGGTGTTTTTACGATACTTCTTCCAAGATTATTGGTGTTCGGTTCAAGGAAGTGGATAATAAACGAAGCCTCTAAAATAGAAAGCCAGCTCTTGACCGTCGGTGCGGAAATGCCGGTATCCCTCGCAATGCTATCCATAGAAAGCAGCTGCCCGCTCTGCACCGCGCAGATTTGAACAAACTTCTTAAACAGAGAAATATTGCCGGAATTGATCTGATCCCGTATATCCAAGTCCAAGTAGGTATCGATATAATTTTCATACCAATCCTCCGGAATAAAGTGCCGGTCAGTATCATAGAGGGGCGGATATTGCCCCGAAAAAATCAGCGTATACGGATTGTCCGGCAGCACACCGCCCGTCTGTAACTCGTGAATAGAAAACGGCAGCAGCTTCAAAAACGCCGCCCGCCCCGCCAAACTGTCCGTCATATTTGCTTTTAACCGGAGCTGACTGGAACCCGTTACGATAAACGTTCCCGGAGCACTGTGTTCCCGATCCACATGCAATTTTATCGCATCAAAGATTTCCGGCACTTTCTGCGCCTCATCAATCACCGCACCATCGGGAAACGCCATAATAAAGTCATTCGGATTCGACGCTGCAAGATCCCGCATTGTTCGGTCATCAAACGTCACATATTTTTTATCAGGGAAAACCGCTTTTGCCAGTGTTGATTTCCCGCTCTGCCGCGGCCCGGTTATCCCAATCACCGGAAACTGAGAAGCCAATCGTCGCAACGCCTCTTCCGCTGTCCTTTTAACCATATCGCCGCTCCTTTTTTAATCCGATTACAAGTAGACCTGTTTACCCCTTCTGTTGCTGAAGAGGTCTAGCATTGGTGGTGATAATCCAAAGTATACTATGGGAGAATCCTAAAGTCAATATTGGGAATAATCCAAAGTTTTATATGGTGATAATCTAAAGTTTTGACGGGTTGTAATCTAAAGTTTTATGCAGTGATAATCTAAGGTCTTGTCTTTATATGGTGGTTCCCCTCACTCCGTTCGAGTCGCTACGTTCGCTGTTTCGCTTTCGCTCCATTCCTCCGCTTCGTTTCTATACGGACAAGGATGTCCATGATGTGAATCAGAAGCTCCCATCGCTAACCCTATTGTAGCGGTATACATTATTTCTCTATAGACTAAGGCTATGGGCAGGGGGCGGAGCGGTTTGTTACATTATACCGCCCGCCTATGATATTATTTACTGTACTTCTTTTCTATATCGCCGATCATATTGACGCGTTTTGTGTAGCTGCCGCCTTCAAACTGTGCATCAAAAAAAGCATCGACAATTGCTTTTGCTATTTCAGGACCTACAATACATACCCCCATAGAAACAATATTGATATCACTGTGCTCAACAGCCAATTTTGCGGTGCACGGTTCACTACACGCGGCAGCGCGGATTCCCGGAACCTTATTTGCGGCGAGGGAAATACCGATACCTGATCCGCAGATCAATATTCCTTTTTCAACCTCCTTCGATTTAATTGCCTCAGCAACCTTTAAACCGAATTCGGGATAATCGACCGGAACCTTCGGATCTGTTGTTCCGTAATCGACACATTCATACCCTTTGTTTCGTACATGTTCCATTAAGATATGTTTTAATCCAACCGATGCATGATCGCATCCAAAACCGACCTTCATAGTATGCTCCCTTTGTATCGTAAGATTTTTGATCATTTTCTACAAACCGGAATCTTATAGAAAAGATCGCAATTATTGCAGCTTCTATTGCAGTGCTACAACATAATAACACATTTATAGCGAAAATAAAAATACTATGGATAGGATATCTCTAAAAAACTCACGTAGATTTGTTTCGCATCCTTCGGAATAGATACCCTCATCCCCTTGACACCCATCCCAATCGGTTGTATGTTTATATACGTTAGCTAACGCTGTACGCCAAAGAAGGAATCCATGCCGAGAGACAAAACCGCCAATCATATAAAAATTATAGCCGCAGCAAAAGCCGAATTTATGGAGATGGGCTTTGATAAGTCTTCCATGCGGAGCATTGCTGAACGCTGCGGTATGACGGCTGCGGGAATATATCGGCATTGTGTAGACAAAGCAGATCTCTTTGATCAAATTGTCGCTCCTGCGGTGGATCGCATAAACGCTTGGTTGGATGCGCACGTTGCGCGGTATGTGGATGCAGTTCATCACGAAGAACGTATACAGTGGCGGGATTCTGAAATCGACATGATGCGTGAGATTATCTATCCGAATATGGAAGAATATCATCTATTGCTGGCAAAATCGCGGGGGAGTAAGTACGAGCATTTTCTCCACGATCTTACAGAGGGGCAGCAAGCGCAACTTTTACAATATATGCCGATGCTGAAAGCGCAAGGCTACGCGGTGAGGGACATTACGCCAAAGGAGCTGCATCTCCTGCTTTCAGCATATACGACCGCTCTCTTTGAACCGGTTATCCATAATTACAGCGTGGAAGAAGCGCTCCGCTGCTTAACAACGGTAGAGGCATTCTTTGTTCCGGGCTGGAAGCAGTTGTTAGGGTTCTGATAGCTTGCATAATTGAATAGTGTTAAAGACACACCGCCTCGTGTGTGAAGAGTGGCGATGAGTTTAAGTAAATGTTAGCTAATACTAACTATTATTTGTTAACTAACAAAAGGAAGTTTGCTTATGAAGGAAAAGGAAAAAAGTCCTTCGCCTATCGCGTGGGCGTTGGGACAAACAGGGGAACACAAAGGACAATATGTTTTGAGTGTTATCCTCGCAGTTATCGGTGTGGCCTTTTCCATCGCACCGTATTTTGTTGTTGCCGGCATCGTACATGGTTTGATGGGCGGAAACAAAGACCTTTCATATTATATGATACGTTGTCTGATTATCGCAGCGTTTTGGTTTTGCCGTGTACTGTTTCATGCGCTTAGCACATCGACAAGTCATAGAGCAACGTTTGCAGTGCTTGCTGAACTCCGAAAACGCTGCACGGAAAAACTGACAAGAATGCCGCTGGGGGCGGTGCTGGAGCAAAGTTCCGGAGTGCTCAAGAATACGCTCATCGAACGTATCGACAGCATTGAAACAACACTGGCGCATATTGTTCCGGAGTTCACCGCAAATTTACTGATCCCCGTCATCATTTTGATCTATATTTTTACTATCGATTGGCGTATGGGGCTGGCTTCGCTTGCAACGATACCGGTGGGCTTTTTCTGTTACGGTCTTATGATGAAGGGCAGTCCTCAATTTTATCAACGCACGGTTACAGCCACAAAGGCGCTCAATGATACGGCGGTTGAATATATCGGCGGTATTCAAGTTATCAAGGTTTTCGGAAATACAAAAAGTTCCTACGACCGCTTCGTGCATGATGCGTATGAAGCCGCTCACAGCTATATCGATTGGATGCGCTCTTGTATTCTCACCTTTACATTCGCCACGGTAATCATGCCCGCTACAATGGTTTCCGTGCTCCCCATCGGCGGTCTTTTGGTAAAGGGAGGATATCTTTCTCCGCAGAATCTGGTAACAATCATTATTTTGTCTGTCGGCATCATCACACCGCTTATAACCTTGATGAGTTATTCGGACGATTTTCGAACCATGGGAACCATCTTCGGTGAGGTTCAAAGTATTCTGTATGCGCCGGAAATGGAGCGCCCGTTAGATGGAGCAGTTCCAATGGAAAACACGTTGAAGCTGCAGGATATTCATTTTTCGTATAAGGAAAAGGAAGTGCTTCATGGCATTTCTATGGAAATCCCGGAGGGCAGCTTTATTGCGCTGGTCGGTCCTTCTGGCAGCGGAAAGAGTACCATTGCTCGTCTTATCGCGTCGCTCTGGGATGTGAGCAGCGGAAAAATTTTGCTGGGGGATACGGACATTCGTGAAATTCCGCAAGAAGCCTATTCGGATAAGATTGCCTTTGTCTCGCAGGATAATTATCTATTCAATATGACGGTCAGGGAAAATATCCGCATTGGACGGGCGGATGCAACTGATGCGGAAGTGGAGGAAGCGGCAAGACAAAGCGGTTGCCATGAATTCATTTTGGAGCTGGAGCACGGTTACGATACCGTGGTAGGCACTTCCGGCGGGCATCTTTCCGGCGGCGAGCGGCAGCGTATTTCCATTGCAAGAGCAATGCTGAAAGCGGCGCCTATTATCATTTTGGATGAGGCAACCGCCTACACCGATCCTGAAAACGAGGCGGTTATTCAGCGCTCTATCTCTAAGCTGACGGAGGGGAAGACGCTCATCGTGATTGCGCACCGGCTCTCGACGATTACCGCTGCCGATTGTATCTATGTCATTAAAGACGGCGCCGTTGCAGACAGCGGAACCCATGATGAGCTTCTTTCTCATCACGGGTTATATGAAACGATGTGGAATGCACATATTGAGGTGAAAGATCATGCTTAAAGTTATTAGAAAGTTTTTTGCGTTCTGCGGTGAAGAAAACCGCCGGAAATTCATCACTTCCATTCGGCTCAATGTTATTCAGGCTCTATTTGAGGCGCTAAAGATTCCGGCGATTGCGGTGATGATTCGGGCGCTGATGAATGGAACGGTAGACACAAAGGATATCCTGCTCTCGTTAGGGATTATGCTGATCAGCATTGCCGGATCGGGATTGCTAAAATCAAAGGCCGTTATGTTGCAGACCGAAGGAGGCTATGACACTTGTGCGAAAAAACGGGTGGAGATTGCGGAGCATCTGCGGTATCTGCCGATGGGATACTTTAACGCCAACAGCCTCGGGCAGATTACGTCTATCACAACTAATATAATGGAAAGTCTTGAAAATATTGCGACTCGTGTGGTAATGCTTGTCTGCGACGGCTTGCTTACAACCTCGCTTATTGTCATCATGTTGTTTTTCTTCGATTGGAGAATCGCCTGTGTGCTGCTCTGCGGTTTTTCGCTGTTTCTTTTTGCAAACAGCCGTCTCCGGATTGCTTCCGAAAAGGTGTCGGGAAAAAAGATACGCGCAGATGAAAGGCTCGTAGAAAAAGTTCTGGAATACCTGCAAGGGATGACCGAGGTTAAGGCTTACCGGTTGACGGGAGTTAAGAGCAAGGAATTAAATGAGGCAATCTCGAAAAACAGTAAGATCAATACCGATATGGAAATGACACTGGTGCCCCGCATAGCATTGCAGAGTTTTATCGCCAAGCTTACCGGTGTGGCAATGGTAGCTTTTTCATGCGTATTTTATTGTGCCGGAAGCATGGATGCGCTGAATGCTGTTGTCATGGTAATCTCCGCATTTATCATCTATACCAGTCTGGAAACGGCAGGACAATACTCGTCACTGCTGCGCGTGGTTGATATGAGTGTTGACCGGGCGCAGGAAATTCTGAACACGCCGCAGATGGATATATCCGGAGAAAATATTACACCGGCAGTGCGTGATATTACTGCGCAGGATATCGCATTTTCTTATGAGAAGCGAAAAATCATCGACGGGATTTCATTGCATATTCCTGAAAAAACCACGACGGCGATTGTCAGTCCTTCCGGCGGAGGCAAAACCACCTTGGTAAATCTGCTTGCACGGTTCTGGGATGTAGACGGGGGTACCGTTATGCTGGGCGGCCGGAATGTGAAGGATTACGATATGGATTCTTTGATGGCGAATTTCAGTTTTGTGTTCCAAGCGGTCTATTTGTTCCACGACACCATCGCCAACAATATCCGCTTTGGGCAGCCCGACGCTTCTATGGAAGACATCATCTCCGCAGCGAAAAAAGCATGCTGCCACGAGTTTATCTCAAGCCTTCCCCAAGGATACGATACGGTTGTCGGCGAAGGCGGTGCAAGTCTTTCCGGCGGTGAAAAGCAGCGTATCTCCATTGCCCGCGCTCTGATGAAAAACGCACCGGTCATCTTTTTGGATGAGGCAACCGCCAATGTCGATCCCGAAAATGAAAACGAACTGATGCACGCCATTCAAGCGCTGACCGCCGAAAAGACCGTCATCATGATTGCCCATCGGCTGAAAACCGTAGAGAGAGCCGATCAGATCATCGTCGTAGACCACGGCAAGATTGTACAGCACGGCACTCATACCCAACTGATGGAGCAGGACGGCATATACCGAAACTTTATCGGCGAACGTCGCGAAGCTGCAAGCTGGAAGGTGCATAAATAATTATATGGAGATTTCCCTCACTGCCTTCGGGTGGGGGAAAAATCTGACAGTGGATGAAAGCCTTAAAAATAGTATAATATCGGCAAATATATAGAGAGAAAACTGTGAAAAAAAAGGTGGTAAGTTCGTTTGCTGAACTCAATAATTGGAACTTAGAAAGCAAAGAAATCAACATACCCCGACGCGAGCGTCGGGGTATGTTGTTCTCATAAGGTGGTTGCAGTCGGCTTTAATACCCTTCGTTACGACGCAAGCGTCGGGGTATTAAACCCTCCGCACGAATAAATCAAGTGTATAAGTTGGCGAATAAATTTATTAGCTGACACATAAGAAGTTGTGGAGGGTGAGTGAGATTGTAAATAAATTGAGATATGGAAATACAAACACTTTTTTAATTAAAGGAGATACCGGTAATCTACTTTTTGATACTGATTATGCGGGCACAATGCGGGCTTTTTATAAGGAAATAAAGAGGCATAAAATTAGTCTTAGTGATATCACGAATTACAGACTTTTTTAACTTCCTAGTTTATCTTGGACAGATGTGATATCAAATAAATGTTAGGGGTGGGCGTTTGAATAAATACAGCCGAATACTAAATAAAGAAGTGAGAATATACAAAGAATGGGTTTATAAGCATTATTCTGAGATGACTGAAGATACTGATAATGGAGAATTTCTAGGTCCTTCTTTTGATAGAATGAGAGAATCTGCAATCTCATTTGTAAAGAATGTAGAAGTAAAAGATGTTACCGAAACTGATTTAGAATCTATACTTTATTGTGTAGCCAGGGACAATGAATGCGAATATTTGGCTGACTTTATTTCGTCATATAAAGAATGGTTTAAATATTTGATTGAAAGATGTATAGATTCAATTTATACAACTGCGAAGTGGCAGCTAGTAAAAAGATTGCCAGTTTATAAAGATGATAGTTCAGTTACTGATTGGGTATTCAAGTATATAAATGTAGATGATGAATATACACAGAGAATGTCTTTAAGTGCTTTAAGTGAGATAGATTATAAAAAAGCAGAACAGTATGCGATTGAATTTTGGGAAAGAGACAAATATAAGGGTGATACCTATGCTGAAGAGTATCAAAAAATAATGGCACTCAGTGTTCTTTATAAAATAAAATCAGATAAATTAAGCGAATATATTGAAGCGGCGAGACAATTAGACTTTGTTTATTTGAAAGAGAATTCAGATGAGATTGCAAATTCTGATTAATTTTCTAATTTTCTCACTAGGAGGTAGATTGAAAAGTAGCTAACTTAATGCAGCATTCAATCTGTGAACTTGTCGAGGCGTAACAAGCGCATAAAGATTTTTCAGATGACGCATGGGCTGATTACACCTATTGAATAATGCAAGATAAAAAAATTCTCAAAAAAATAAATCAATTACTTGCTGATATTGAACGAAATGGCAATGATGGCATAGATCATCCTGAACCCTTAAAAGGAAATCTGAGTGGTTATTGGTCCCGAGCAATAGATGAGAAACATCGTCTCGTTTATAAAATTGAAGATGGACTGATTAAAATTATTCAGTGTAAAAATCATTATAATGATAAATAAAATAGCTTCCTGTATTACACTAGTAAGAACCAAGGGGTACGGTCTGTAAAGCGTTTCTTCAATTTATTTTTAAAGCACCTCGGTTTTCCAATCCTGAATCGTTCTCGTCTCTTCACTAAAGCTCGTCCCAATCAGTACAATCTTTTTCCCATCCGTCTTATACTTTGCAGCATAGTTTTGCTTTTGTATTTGTGCAAGTGCATTTTCCGCATTGCCGTTACCGCTCAGCTTAAACTCGAAGATGTAAACAGTATCGACAGTAATAACCACGCAATCTGCTCTGCCCGCCGAACAATGTACCTCCGTCCGTACAAACTGCCCCATCAGCGCAAAGATGAGGTACACTGCTGTCTGGTAGTTTTGCTCCCGCAATTTCAGCTCTTTACTGCTAAAGTTGTCATACGAGATACCGGCGATAAGCGACTGCATCCGTTCCATAAAAGCATCGACCTTTCCCTTGCGGATATCCTGTACAAAGCGTCCTACCCATACGCCTGTTTGACCAAAGGGGATATCAGAGTATGCTGGCAGCAGATTTTCCAAAAAGCCATATCGTACTTCATCATTCGGAAAGCCGAGCCGGTAGAGCCTCAGATCGCTTATGTAGTCTTTAATCGTCAAATAGCCGGCCTGAAAGAGAATAGGCAATGCATCTTGTGCTACCGCCCGATAGGTCTGTAATCCCGATTCATCCAACTCAACATTTCCATCCAAGTCGGGAATAAAGTAGTGTGCTTCTTTGAGAAAATTCACTAAAAATGTCGGGGTTCCCGTGCTAAACCAAAAGCTTTTGATCTCTTTATAATCAAAAGCATTGAGAAGGCTAAAGGGATTGTACATTCCTTCCCCTGCAGGATGAAACAGATAGCCGTCATACCATCGCTTTAAGGCTGCGATTGCCTGCGGATAATCAAGTTCTTGTCTTTCGGCAAGTGCTTGAATTTCAGGTTCAAAATTATCTTCAAGCTCTTTTTGCGTGATACCGCAGATACCGGCATAGGTTTCATGTAAGCTGATATCTTTCAGATTGTTCAAGTCACTGAAAATACTAATCTTGCTGAATTTAGTAACACCGGTTAAAAAGGCAAAGCGGATATATTCATCGCAGGTTTTAAGAACCGAGTAAAAAGCTTTGAGTTCGTTTCGGTATTGTTCATTCAAGGCTTCATTTACCCTCATCGTTTGTAGGAGCGGTTTATCATATTCGTCTACGAGGATAACTACCTGCTTGCCGGTTTTTTCATACGCACGCTTTAAAAGTCCTTCGAATCGTTTTGGAGGAGTCTCTTCAATAGCTTCTTTCCCATAGATATCTTCAAGCCGCGATAAAAAGATATTGAGATTTTCTTGTAAAGCTTTCATACAATTATAGTTACCGGTATTAAAATCAAGATAGAATACCGGATATTCCTGCCATGCGGTTCTGCTTTCCAATACTGCTTGCTCTTCCTCAGCTTGTTCAAGGTACAAGCCTTTGAACAGCTCTTTTTGTCCGAGAAAGTACGCCGCCAAAGTCGAAAGGAACAAACTCTTGCCAAACCGCCGCGGACGGCTGAGGAAATAAACACGACTGCTTGTTACTAATTGAGTGATATACTTCGTCTTATCTACATAGAGATAACGGTCATTCCGTAATACCTTAAAACTTTGTACGCCGATCGGCAATTTTCTTGGAAAGCTCATGGGGTAAGTATAGCAGGATTTGTTCAATCTGGCAATTTGAAGATATTAGAACCCATGCTCCCGGAATGGCTGAAGATTGGTCTAGTATTATCAGTATTGCATCGTTGTCATAACATTTGTGAAGGGAGTGCTTGTTTTTTTTGATATTAGATAGTATGATAAGTTATACAAATCATATAAATTATACTAAAATGGAGGCGAATATCGTGAAAACACCAAAAGGTAAATATGCTTGGGCAGCTACAGTCGGAGAAAAAGGTCAAATAGTAATACCGAAACAGGCACGGGAAGTATTCAATATCAAACCTGGCGACACACTTTTGCTTCTTGGCGATGAAAAACGAGGTATTGCCATACCGCCAAAGGGCGCATTCGCACACTTGATGGAAACAGCTTTTGAGGAGAAAGAGGATGAATGATATGGAATATATTTTAGAAGTCAATAGTCTTACAAAAATGTATCCGGCTTTTGAACTAAAACCGATTAGCTTCCATATTAAAGCCGGTGAAGTTATGGGCTTCATAGGCAGAAACGGTGCAGGCAAAACAACAACACTTAAATCTATTCTCAATCTCGTACACCCTGATGCGGGCAGTGTTCGTATTCTTGGAATGAACTATCTGGATAATGAGGCTCACATTAAGCAGCAAATCGGTTATGCAGTAGGCGGAATCAATTATTATAAAAGGAAAAAGTTAAAGGATATTGTCGCCATTACTCGCATTTTCTATGACAATTGGGATAATGAGGCGTATCATCATTACCTTGCTGCATTTAAACTTGACGAAAATAAGAAGATCATAGAACTTTCTGAGGGTATGAAGGTAAAATTTTACCTTACCTTAGCCCTTTCTCACCATGCAAAGCTTTTCATTTTGGATGAGCCGACAAGTGGACTTGATCCTGTGTCCAGAGATGAAATGAATGAAATTTTCCGAAAGCTTGCTGAAAAAGGTGCCGCTATTTTATTTTCTACTCATATTACCAGTGATTTAGAGAAATGTGCGGATACAATCACCTACATCAAAAATGGCGAATTGCTTTTATCGGCAGAAAAAGAAGATTTTATCCAGTATTATACAAAAGAAATCGGCGGGGCACCAACACTCGAAGATATTATGGTGCATATCGAAAGAGAGGAGGTGAATCTGTGATGAAAAACCTTTTTTATAAGGAAATGAAGCTATCGGCAAATCCTTTGAGCTATTGGTTTATTATCTTTTCGGATGTGGCAATGCTGCCAAGATATCCTATTCTGGTCGGTTCCTTTTTTATCTGTCTTGGCATTTTCCATACTTACCAGCAGATTCGGGAATACGATGATATTACCTACACGGTCATGCTGCCGGTTAAGAAACAAGACGTAGTTACAGCGAAATATCTCTTTGTTTTATTCATCGAATGTACGGCTTTTATTCTATGCACATTGCTGACGATTATTAGGATGAAGGTGTTAGGGCATGCCGCGCCTTATGTTACCAATCAATTGATGAATGCAAATGCCGCTTATCTTGGCTATGTACTGATTGTATTTGCAGCATTTAACGGCATTTTTCTGGCGGGCTTTTTTAAGACAGCTTACCGGATTGGAAAGCCTTTTATACTATTCTGTGTAGTCGGTTTTATTATCATAATCATCGGGGAGACATTACATCATATTCCTCATTTAGAAAGCTTGAATAATCCTTCAAGTGTGAGCGTACCGCAAGTTGCTATATTGGTAATTGGTATCGCTGTGTTTATGTTATGTACTTGGGTTTCATATCAAAAAGCTGTGAAGGATTTTGAAGCAATTGATTTGTAAAGGAGACTACAAAGATATGATCATATAGATATATTTAAATTTTGAGAGGTTGTGAGATTAAAATGTGTAAAGAATGTTATGTTGACCAAAGCAGAATAACGCCGCTTTTAAATCCTTTGGAATGTTTAGAAAATCATACGCAATACATTTGCGGTACTTGCGGCAGGTGTATTTGCATTGAACATGATCAAAATCGCGGATTACAACGATGGAATTTTCCTTTTAAGTCATTAGAAATTGCAAAGCTCTATTTAAGAACTGCCGACTATACAACAAAAAAGCCATGCGGCATTTATGAATTAAAAAGTGAAAAGGGTATTTCCTATAAAATTTTTGCAAGTAATGAAGATTTGAAGTTATATCTAAAAAAGAATAATTATCTACGGTTCTGTATATATTCTTTTCTGAGCTTATCGGCAATACCGCTCTTTTGAATATGGTGAATAAGATTTGTATGCGGAAACGGTATGGTTTTGATATCTTTATCATATTCTGTAATTTTTCCGGTTTCATTAAAAAGCGGACGCCCTTCTATCTTGCCGAACTTAATAAACTGTATCCAGTCCTTTTGAATTGCAATAACGGCAGCCTTATTTTCATCGGTAATGTGTATATTCATGTTATCTATGGTGCCGAAGAAAAATGCAAGCTCCGCCCCATGATATGAGCCGCGAAGTCCATTATATAGATTAGGGATATAATTCATTCTATATCCGTATACGGGAGATTTTTCTCCGATTTTTTCCATGAGGAACAGTGCACTTGAGTGAAATACAAGCAACTCCATGATTTGAATTTGTAAGTCTACGATTCCGTTCGCTTCCGGTTTTAGTTCGGATTCAAGAGAATCTGCAAATTCTCCGTATTTTTTCAACAGAAATTCTTTTAAATGTTCTTTGTTCTTTGTAATTCCAAGGGCTTTGTAGTACATCGGTAATTCAATCATGGAAAATTCATCTTTATTTGACCCTATCAGTACCGGCATACAAGGGACTGATCCTCGTTCCAACAGATTCATCGGGTGCTCTGTAAAAAACTTGCCGTCAATGATATCATTTTGACCTCCTTTTAGTTTCATCAATTTTTTAGCCGACAATTTTTTCAGGTCTTCAAGTCCGTTTAAATGATTTTTTGACAGCATTTTTTCATATTCATTTTTTGCGAAATCATATTCAGACAGTATCGGGACATTTCCCGCACAAAGCATGAGTTTATGAAACAGATTATTACTCAGCGGATTTAAATAATGATACAGGGCTGCGACTGCGCCTCCGCAATGCCCCATAAGTGTAATGTTTGTATTATCTCCGCCGAATGAGTTGATATTATTATGAATCCAAGTTAAAGCTGCTTGCTGATCAAGGTAGGAAAGCGACCCTCTTACTTCTCCTTTTCCAAAAACAGGCATATAGCCGAAGTTTCCTATTCGATAAGTAATTGTAACCGCTACAATACCTTGCTCGGCAATATGCGCCATTGTGTATATCGGAACCGTTCCCGATCCTTCTCCTCCGCCGTGTAGAAATACAAGCACCGGTTTCTTTTTCGTAAAATTGTCAGGCGCCCATATGTTTACTACAAATGCATTTTCCGTTTGGGTATCTTTTAACGGTTGAAATTCCGGACGCAGCATATGATGTTTCATTAAAATATTTAAAAACAGCGGATATTTTCTCTGCGGAAAGCATACCGTCTCCGTTCGGTTAATTACTGTTTCCGGTGTATAGTCTTTTTTATTAAGAATTTTTGCATATTCAAATCTTTTTCCTTGTGCATAGGGGACGCCCAATATAGAATACACTGTCCTGCCTTCTTCCGTTTTTCCGACTATATCCGCATATACTCTGCCGATTTCTGTCTGTACTGTTTTCATTTTATATCTCCGTTATGCCAATTTTTATCTCTTATTATTTATAAATAGCATATCGTTTTTAAGATACATTTTCTATCAGTCGGCAGATCAACGTCGGATTGCCTATATTCTCAATACTTATATTTTTTTGTATAATCGCAGAGTGTCAATTAAAAGAGATTTTTTCAGGGGATTCTGAATAAGTGATAGGGTGTCTCGAAAACCTGACCTTGGGCGAATTTGTTCGAGATTTAAAGAAACGATATGAGAGAATCAAATCAATTAAAAGAATGTCAGAAACTTTGGGCAGCACATAAGTATTTCGTTCTCAGCAAGTCCGGCTCTATTTATAACGAGATTCGCGAGTATTTAAAGCGGGAGAATGCACAAGTGCGGCATGTGTTGACTCTCATTGATCAGGCGCGCACTTTACCGGAGGATCGAGGACAAGTCTGCAACGCGTTTTAGCATATCTGGGGATATTTTAAGAAGCAGGCTACTCAAGATGAAAAGGCGGAGTTTATGTATTGTTTGGAGCAATATCGCAGCGGTCAGGCGGAACAGGAAATTTTGTTGGGCGCTGTTCGCAAGCTCTTTGCAGCCTACCCTAACAACTATTTGCAGCAATCGCATCTATTATTCGGAGAACAAGATGAGACTGTGGCACCAAGATATGATTAGCAAACTTCCGCGTCAACAGCTGTTAGGACAACATAGGGAGTGTTGTGCCTTGCGCGGAAACGGCTGGGGCAGGCAGCATGCAACTGTCAATTATGTTTTTCGTTATTCACCCTATCTGCTTTATTGTTATCACCGACTCATTATGGCAGAGATGAATCGGCGAGGCTACAGGGTCAGTCCGGAGTGGTTGGACAAAGACTATCGCGGCAGGAGATGTCCGTCATATAACAATTTAGCGGTCATCGAAGTACTCAACCCCATATATACTGAACATGATGATTGCTATTATCGTGAGTGTCTCAAGAATTTGGAAACCAAGGGAATTCATTTGGATTAATATTGTGGGGCTCCGCTATAAAAAGAAAGTCATTGTTCATCGTTTTTTTTCTTCGGAGGTTCCCCTCACTGCGTTCGGGTCGCTACGTTCGCTGTTCCGCTACCGCTCCAGATTAAGAATATGGACGAGCAGACCATATTTCAAAGATAATCCGAATGAAGCTATTAGACGAATTGCTTCATTAAAAGAAGATACGAGTGACTATGTTAGGAAATCAGTAGGAAACGCTTTAAGGGATATTAGCAAAAAATTTCCAGAATTAATTGAAGCTGAACTTAATAATTGGAACTTAGAAAGCAAAGAAATCAACAACCCCGACGCGAGCGTCGGGGTATGTTGTTCTCATAAGGTGGTTGCAGTCGGCTTTAATACCCTTCGTTACGACGCAAGCGTCGGGGTATTAAACCCTCCGCACGAATAAATCAAGTGTATAAGTTGGCGAGTAAATTTATTAGCTGACATATGAGAAGTTGTGGAGGGGTAAACTGGCACGGCATATTATTGTAGTTGCATATGACCCGAGATGGGTCGAGCAATATAATTCAGAAGCATTAAAAATAAAAGGGATCTTGCAAGATAACTGCGTTACAATTCATCATATAGGCAGTACAGCTGTGAAAGGACTTTATGCAAAACCAATCATTGATATTATGCCTGTTGTGCATAGCCTTGAAGAAGTAGATGGGGTCAGCACTGAATTTGAAAAAATCGGCTATGAATATATGGGCGAGTTCGGAATCAAAGGACGACGCTATTTGCGCAAAGGCGGCAACGACAGGACGCATCATATTCATATTTTTCGCGAAGACAATACTGCTGATATAAGCCGCCATTTGGCAGTCAGAGACTATCTCAGAACGCACAAAGATGTTTGTGAAAAGTATTCTGCCTTAAAAC
The DNA here is from genome assembly GCF_010365865.1 of Treponema vincentii. Lineage (NCBI taxonomy): Bacteria > Pseudomonadati > Spirochaetota > Spirochaetia > Treponematales > Treponemataceae > Treponema > Treponema vincentii. The sequence goes on from NZ_CP048020.1 coordinate 811,433, forward strand.
GCACGCTTGCCCAAAAATATCCCTACGATATAGACAGCTACTGCGACGGAAAAGATTCTTTTGTTCGACAGATGGAAAAGAATGCTGTAATATGGAAAGAACAGGCAACATAATTATTGTCCGAGCTTTTTAAACGATAAATTCTATCATAGCTGTTCTACTTTCCAATTCTTAATTGTCCGCGTTGCTTCCTCAAATCCTGCACCGATGAGCACAATCTTTTTTCCGTCCGTCTTATACTTTGCAGCGTAGGCATTCTTTTTGATCTGCTCGAGTGCATCTTCCGCATTGCCGTTACCGCTCAGCTTAAACTCGAAGATGTAAACAGTATCGACAGTAATAACCACGCAATCTGCTCTGCCCATCGAACAGTGAACTTCCGTCTGTACAAACTGCCCCATCAGTTTAAAAATCAGATACACTGCTGTCTGGTAGTTTTGTTCCCGCAATTTCAGCTCTTTATTACTAAAGTTGTCATACGAGACGCCGGCGATAAGCGACTGCATCCGTTCCATAAAGCCGTTTACGTTCCCCTTGCGGACATCTTCCACAAACTGCCATACTGATTTTCCCGTCTCACCAAACGGTACCACAGTGTATGCAGGCAACAGATTCTCCAAGAAACCGTACCGGACTTCATCATTGGGAAAGCCCAATCGATAGAGCCGTGCTTCTTTAATGTATTCTTTAATGGTTAAATAGCCCGACTGGAATAAAATGGGGAACGGCTCTTGTGCAATGGCTCGGTATGTTTGCAACTCCGATTCAGTGAGTACAACCTGTCCATCCAAGTCAGGGATAAAGTAGTGGGCTTCTTTGAGGTAATTGACTAAAAACGTCGGCGTTCCCGTTTCAAACCAGTAACTTCCGAATCGCTCTTTTGCAAAGGCATTTAATAAGCTAAAGGGATTATACATCCCTTCCCCTGCAGGTGCAAAACAGTATCCGTCATACCATTGCTGTAAGGCGGTTAATGTTTCTTGATAGGTTAAGTCTTGGCTATCGGCAAGCACTTGTATTTCAGGTTGAAAATTTGCTTCCAATTCTTTTTGGGACATACCGCAAATGCCCGCATAATGTTTTTCCAGTGATATATCCCGGAGATTATTTAAATCGCTAAAAATACTGATCTTACTGAATTTGGTAACGCCGGTTAAAAAGGCAAAACGGATATATTCATCGCAGGTTTTAATGACGGAGTAAAAAGCTTTGAGCTCGTTTCGGTATTGCTCGTTCAAGGCTTCGTTTACGACCATCGTTTGCAGGAGCGGTTTGTCGTATTCGTCAACAAGAATGACTACTTGCTTACCGGTCTGTTGATAGGTAGCCTTTAACAGCCGTTCAAAACGCGAGGCATAAAACGACTCTTCTTCTTTTGCAACGAGTATACCGTATAGGCTTTCCTGTTCCTGTAATAAAGAATCGAGCCGTTCGCTCAAAGCCTCGCTTTCAAGATACTGTCCAATATTAAAATCAAGATAGAATACCGGATATTCCTGCCATGCGGTTCTATTTTCCAACACTGCTTGTTCTTCTTCAGCCTTTTCAAGATAGAGACCTTTGAACAGCTCTTTTTGTCCGAGGAAGTACGCCGCCAATGTTGAAAGAAAGAGACTTTTCCCAAACCGCCGCGGGCGGCTGAGAAAATAAGGACTGGAAGTTTGTACAAGCTTCCAAATAAATGGAGTCTTATCAATATAGAGATATTCATCTCGGCGAAGTTTTTCAAAACTCTGTATACCTATCGGCAATTTTCGTGGAAAGCTCATGGGATAAGTATAGCAGGATTTTTCCTCTCTGACAATTTAGCGACTTTTGAAAATATACGGCGTATACACTGCGCAGCATCATTACAAGTGTACGTTATTATCTAACGATTGACAGTTTGCTGCACGTTATGAGAGAATCCAATCGATTACAAGAGTATCAAAAACTTTGGGCAGCACATAAACGCCTTGCTCTAAGTTATATATTGAGAGAGTTATATGAGACTGTGGCATCAAGATATGATTAACAAACTCCCGCGTCAACAGCTGTTGGGACAACATAGGGAGTGTCTCAAGAATTTGGAAACCAAGGGAATTCATTTGGATTAAGTAGGGTAACATCAAATGTATGGAACTTTGTATGGATAAAAGCGAAAAGCTCATTAAATATACACTGTGGGGCTCCATAGCCCTAGACATCACTCTTTGTGTATGCTTTGTTATCGGTTTTTCACTGGGACTTGGAAGTGTGGAGATCGGCTTTTTTATGGTAGGTCTTGTTTTCCGGTACGGACTAACCATAGCCATCATCAGCATTTTATTGAAGTTTGCTGTTATTGCTTTGAGTTTTCAAAGAGATACAAATATAAAAAGAAAGTCATGGTCCATCGCTTTTCTGTCTCTGGTAAGGCTGTTGATTATAGGCGGAGTAATCTGGGGAATTTACTTTATCGGTAAAGTGATGACTGCCGTAGGATAACCCATCGCTAACCCTTTTAATATCTTTTTTTGCTCATCTCTTACAGCAACAAAGCTCTTCAAACAAGGATCTACCGAATCAATCTTTTAAACATAGATAGTGCTCAATACTTGTGGTATAATAGGGCAGCTGAAAATCGCCGGGGAGTTGTGATTATGGTAAGAGAAGCGGTTAAAGAAGATTTATATGAATTATTGAATCTATCTCTGTTTTTGCACGAAAAAAATATTCCGGAAAATTCAAGCCGCATGGAAAATACATGGAACACAATTATTGAAGATGAGAATCATCATATCATCGTCAATGAAATAAACGGTAAAATCGAAATCCGAGGAGATGATTTTTAGACGATGGAAACAGTGATTATACACGGACAAAATCATAAGGGATCAACATATCATATTGCGAGCAATCTGGCATTGAAAGTCGGAGGAAACATAAAAGAGTTTTTTTTGCCGAAAGATTTCGGTGAGTTTTGTACCGGTTGTACAAAGTGTTTTTTAGAATCGGAAAAACAATGTCCGCATTTTGACAGACTTAACCCTATTACCGAGACGATAGACAAAGCCGATTTGATTATTCTTGCAAGTCCCGTATATGTAATGCACCCAACGGGTTCTATGAAAGCATTTTTAGATCATTACGGATATCGTTGGATGGTACACCGGCCGGAGGAAACAATGTTTTCGAAGCAGGGTGTGTGTATTTCCACTGCCGCGGGTGGGGGTATGAAATTTGCAAATAAAGATATGGCAGACAGTTTGTTTTTTTGGGGAGTTGCTGAAATTTACACATACGGCAAAGCTGTTCGGGCTGTAAAATGGCAAGATGTAAGTGAAAAAATTAAAAAATCCATAGATAAAGCATTAAGCTCTCTTGCAAAAAAAATTACCGATAAGTATGGTAAAGCGAAGCCCGGAATAAAAACAAAACTGATGTTCAATATCATGCGCCTCTTACAAAATAAAGTCCGGAATCGGGCAGATACGGATTATTGGCAGGAAAAGGGATGGCGGGATAAAAACCGTCCGTGGAAATAAGTAAGATTTTCAGCCCTTATAATATCATGAATTTTCAAATTTTCCGTTTAAGAACGACCTATAACAATGAAAGATATTCTATTTGTATAGTGTGCAGAAATCAAGCTTCCCTTCCCGAAATTCAGCTTTCCAATATTCTCCCTATATGGCGTTTTTCAAAGAAGAGATCTTTGTTTGTAAAAACGATAATTGCGGCGGCAAGTGTAACACAGATTGTCTCGACGCATTTTCGCTACTTATAGCAGCAGGGGATGTCTCAAGACATCAATTTGTTATAAATGGCTTCATCCTGTTCGCTGAATACATTAAACACGATTTTCATTGTGCTGTTGTTTTTTGCTTTCCAGTCTTCAACCGTTGAGACGGCAATCTCCGCTGCTTTTTGAGCAGGGAACCGGAATACACCGGTGGAAATACAGCAAAAGGCAATAGATTTTACGCCGTTCTCGGCTGCGAGGTTCAGGCAGGACGTGTAGCAGTTTGCAAGCAGCATGCAGTCGCGGTCGGTAAGTTGACCGCTGATAATCGGCCCTACGGTATGCAGCACATACTTGCACGGTAAATTGAACGCAGGCGTAATCTTTGCGGTTCCGGTCGGCTCTTCGTGTCCTTGTTTTTGCATGATGCCGGCACACACGGCACGTAGCTGCACCCCCGCGAAGGTGTGGATGCAGTTGTCGATGCACGCATGGCAGGGCTGCCAACATCCGGTCATGCCGCTGTTCGCCGCGTTCACAATCGCATCGACCTTAAGCGTTGTAATGTCGCCCCTCCTCACATACCAATCCCCGTTGCCCCGTCCGGTAACCGGTTTTAAATCGGCAAGGCCGGTAATGCCGCGCTGCCGGATCGCCTCCTGTAAATAGCTGTCCTGTATGCGCAGGAACTCTTCGCTTGTATGCTGCGGCGGCCGAATGTTCATCAGAGAGCGGAGCAGGTTCTTCTGTTCATCCTCATCATCCGGCATCTGCACATCGCGATAGTTGGGATTTTCCCTTAAAAGATATTCGATTAAAAAAATACGCCGGTCATTTTGTGTCATCTTTCCCTTCCTTAAAATGCAACAATATTTTGGAAATATACGCCCCTCATTCTACCGCTGCTTACTATCGCCCCATCCGTGCCAATGCCCGTGTATCGGGATCTACATCGCATTGTATTTCTTCATAGAGATTATCGTCAATGCAATGGCGTTCAATCATCTTTTCAACGATTCTGTTGCGGCAGAGGGAGCATTTCATGTTACGATACAGTATCCGGAGAATATCGTTAAACACGGGATCTTCGGCTAACGCCTTTGACTCTAGAGCCGTATATTGTATCTCATGTATATCGAAGATAGTGCACAGCTCAAGCAAGTTAAAAAGCTTGGTCTTTTTGTTTTCAGAGTAATATTTCAAGCAGACTTTTATAAAGGCATTTCTGGTATTGTCGTCATACCGGTCTTTTAAAAAATCATAGACGGCAGGATCATTGAAGGGAACAAGTGCTTCGATAATATCTTGCCGAAACGACTTATTTTCAGTTGCTTCAAAAGAATCGAAGAGTACCTGTGCAGGAATTTTGATTTGCCGTTCTTCGAATAATCGGATAAGTCTTTTTTTCAACGGCAGTTCAGCTTCAAGAAATATATTCGAAAGTTTTTGGATATCGGCTTCGCTTGCACGTCTTCGTACCCATCTCCAAAGGCTGATACGTTCCAGTCGGGTTGGGAAGGGTTTTCTTTTCAACAGTGCAATGGCTGTATCCGCCGTATACTGTTTTGGTTTTTTCCTTCGTGTCTTTCGTTTTATGTGCGCGATTGCGAGATAGCGGTCGATTGCCGCATCATGTTCGTTGCGGAGCTTTTCTGTCAGCTCCTCTTCAGTGTATCCGATATCTTCCGCATATATATCGTAAAAAGTAGAGTTGATAAACTCTTTTTTATTATCTTCTGTAATATGGGTACTGAAATAACGAGCGAGGTATACAACCGCCTCATATTTATCGAGCAGCAGTAAATCGCTCAAGCCGATCATGCCATTATACATATCTTCTTCGGCATACTGTTCGAATTTTTTGTACAGCTCGGTCTTATCGAACCGCCTCGACTCGGCGAGCTTCCGTACAAATCCGAATACCTGCAATTCGCCCCAATCTCTATCGTCCATTGTGTTAAAATATGCGATAACGCGCTCGTCGATTTTTTCTCTGTGCGGATATAATTCCAAGAGATCGTACAGATATTCGGTGCGGCTGCCTTCACATTGCGGATCGTAGGCTTTGTTTTCTATAATGTTAGCATATAAGATTTCTTCAATTTGCTCCGAAGGTTGAATACAGCCTTTTTTCAGCAAAAGATACGGTACACCGGTACCCTTCTCAAGTTCCTGTTCAAAAACGGTAATCATAGTTACTCCTATTTTCAATACTCCAATTGTGTAATAACCCCGACATCAACATTGAGCCCGCGGATTTTCAGTGCATTAAAAATGATATTTTCCACATCTACTGAATATTTTTGCGTAAAAGCGCAAAAAATTCCAGTAGATGTTTTGCTTATTCTATAAAATCTTTCCCATTTTGTCTCTTTTCTTTCTCAATAAGGCTGAAAAAAAGCCGAAAATCATAAAGACGAAAGTTTATCTATATAGAGGCAAATTGGAGGTTCAATATATGCAAGCACTTGATGTCCAGAACGATATGCAGCCGGTCAATTACACGGATGCGGTACAGTCAAGTAATCAGGATAAAAAAAATGCAAAAGAACCTGATGTGAAGGGCTCATCCTTTATTGATATAATAAAAAAGCTGATGGCGGAGGAGACCGACAGCCGTACTGCGGGAGAAGAAAAAATATCCGGCAGCACCGCATTGGCTCAAGAGGCGTCGGAACAGACTGAGCGTAAAAAAAATGCTGCGGCGCAAACCGAATTATCCCGGTTAAAGAACAAAGCCGGGAAACACAGCGATATGCGCGCACAACACCTTGCCGAAGCAGATGCACGGGAAGGGGAAGCTGCCGAAGCGCTTGCAGACGCGGACGTTTTGCTTGCCTTTGAAGACGGGATCGATGTAAAGAATGCGCTTGAAAACGGCGCGGATAAGCAGCTTCAAACTTCGATGTTTGCTCAAGCGGAGCCGGAAATCGGGGCTGAGGGAGCCGCTTTACTATCTGCCGAAGAAGCGCAGCAGTTGAAAAAACAGAAAAACGGCAAAACGGAATCCGGCTTGGCTGTAGGTGTAGCGGCTTCCGGCATGGAAGAACTGTCCGGAAAGCAAAGGAAAAATGCTGATGAGCTCGCCGCGGATAGCACTCTCGAAAAAAGCACAAAGGCACAGCAGGTAAAACAGCACAAGCCGGTGTTTACTATTATAGATGAGCGCACGGTGAATGCCGCTCCGGTTGTTGCGGACGGTTCCGTACACGAAGCGGGCGCCGCCGTGCGGGTTACCAATGCGCCGTCGGTTGATATGGCGGCGGACTTCCGCAGTATGACGGCAGGTTTGGGCACCGCTGCAAATGGTACGCAGGGGGGCACAGGAGAGCGGCGGGCCGAGTTTTGCCTCGTTGGTTGCGCAGCAGGTGCAGGATATGGCGCCCGACTTTGTGCAGGCAGGGCGGATTGTGCTGCAGGATAACAACGCAGGCGTCATCCGCTTGCAGATGCAGCCCGCGCATCTCGGCAACATCAGAATCAATTTGGAATTGGCCGGCGGGAAGAAAATCGTCGGGAAGATTATCACGGGATCAAAAGAAGCATACGAAGCGTTCAAAGAAAGCATTGAACAGCTTGCAAAAGCCTTTGAACAGGGCGGATTCGCGAGTGCGCAATTCGATGTCAGCTGGTCGGGCGAAGGCGGCGGCCGGCAATTTGATGGTGAGAACAGTCAATTTAATGAATTATTTGCACAAAATGACCGGCTTGAGGTAATGCAGGGTAATCGTTATGCCGATACTGAAACTGTCTACGCATTCGGGCAAGATCAAGCGGTGAATGTATTTGCGTAAGCGGAGGTAAGAAACTATGAATATCGGTACGGTAGCGCAGGGAAACGGAATTCCGATGCCTTCTTTTGAAATGAGTCCGGAAGAAAAGGCTCGGCTCAACATGGAAGTAGACACAATCAATAAACAGAATTTTCCGGAGGGGAGAAAGCCGAAGCAGGAGTTGGGAAAAGACGATTTTCTCCAGTTGCTCGTAGCACAGCTGACTCATCAGGATCCTACCAGCCCGCTGGAGGATACTCAGTTTGTCGCTCAGATGGCGCAGTTTACGTCGCTTGAGCAGCTGACAAATATGAACCAGAGCTTCGGCACACTGAATAGACTGATCGGAGATTCTTCGGCGGTCAATGTGGTCGGTAAGCAGGTAGATATCGAGCAAAGCAGCGGTACCGTTTCGGGAACCATTACGGCTGCAACCCGCGGCGAAAACCCGCAGGTACAGGTTAACGGCAAATGGTATGCATGGTCGGATGTACAAACCGTCTATGCAAATAACTAAACTATATAATAGAAGAGAGGAGATACAGATATGATGCGGTCATTATTTTCCGGTGTTTCCGGAATGCAGAATCACCAAACGAGAATGGATGTTATCGGTAACAATATTGCAAACGTAAACACGACTGGTTTTAAGCGCGGACGGGTCAATTTTCAGGATTTGATTTCTCAGCAGTTGAGCGGCGCTTCCCGTCCGAACGAAGAAGTCGGCGGCGTGAACCCGAAAGAAGTCGGGCTTGGCGTTATGGTTGCCAGCATCGACACCGTGCATACGCAGGGCGCCTTGCAGTCAACCGGTATCAATACCGATATCGCGGTACAGGGAAACGGTTTCTTCGTACTCAAGTCGGGTGAAAAGAGCTTTTATACCCGCGCCGGAGCCTTCGGTGTCGATAAAGACGGCACGATGGTGAACCCCGCAAACGGTATGCGCGTGCAGGGCTGGATGGCACAGGAAGTAGACGGTACCCGCCTTATCAACACCTCCGCACAGACGGAAGACCTCATCATCCCGATCGGGCAGAAGATCGACGCTCGTGCAACCACCTCGGTGAACTATGCCTGTAACCTCGACAAGCGACTGCCGGAGCTTCCCGAAAACGCAAACCGCGCTCAAACCTTGGAATCGACATGGACAACCGAGTTTAAAGTATATGATACCTTCGGTGAAACTCATGAACTGAATTTAAGTTTTTCGCGCGTCCCGGGCACTCAGAACCAGTGGCTCGCAACAGTCAATGTTGACCCTGAAAACGCAGAAGCAACGGCAACGCGCACGGGCGTCGGCACTACCGAAGGAACCGGCAACACGTTCACCGTTACCTTCGATAACTACGGACACCTTGCTTCGGTTACCGATACGGCAGGAAACGCCTCCGCCGCAGCAGGACAAGTGCTCGTGCAAGTTTCATATAACGTTCCCGGTGCGACAGCCGGAGAAGACGGTGCTCCCGTCCGCCACACCTTCGATATCAACTTAGGTGAGATCGGTACTTCTCGCAATACGATTACCCAATTCGCCGAACGCAGCACCACCAAGGCCTACGAGCAGGACGGGTATGCAATGGGGTATCTTGAAAATTTTAAGATTGACCAGAGCGGTATTATCACCGGTGTGTACTCCAACGGCGTAAGCAACGAGATCGGTCAGCTTGCGATGGCGGGCTTTGCAAACCAAGGCGGTTTGGAAAAAGCAGGTGAAAATACCTATATTCAGTCGAATAACTCCGGTATCGCCAATATCACTACTTCGGGCGTTATGGGAAAGGGTAAATTGATTGCCGGTACCCTTGAAATGAGCAATGTCGATTTAACCGATCAGTTTACCGATATGATTATTACGCAGCGCGGATTCCAAGCAGGAGCTAAAACCATCCAAACGTCTGATACAATGCTTGAAACCGTATTGAATTTGAAACGGTAATAAGGTAATATGAAGGATACATTATGATAAAGGTTACGCGGCTTAACGGTACACAGTATTGGATAAATCCCCATCAGATTGAAACGATAGACTGTAACCCCGATGTAACGCTGCACATGCTGTCGGGCAAGAGCTTTGTGATAAAAGAAACGCCTGAGGCCTTGCTCGATGCTATTGTCGCGTACCGCAAATGTATCGGTATCTTTAAAAACGAAATGTAAGGGAGCTGTCTTAAGTTATGGATATAGCATCATTTATAGGTATATTCGGCGGTATTGCTGTCGTTATGTTCGGCGCTTTCATGGGAAGCTCGCTCGGCGGACTTATCGACGTGCCTTCGATGTTCATCACAATCGGCGGTTCGTATATGTGTTTATTCTTAACGTACCCGCTTTCTTATGTTATCGGTATCTTTAAAGTTATGGGCAGGGTGTTTAAAGTTGCCGACTATAAAGAAAAAGAAATGGTGCAAAAACTCGTTGCCTTGTCCGAAAAGAGCCGCCGTACCGGTCTTTTAGCGTTGGAAGAAGAAATCCAGGATTTTGAAGATGACTTTCTTCGCACCGGTTTGCGCAATGTTATCGATGGTATCGACGGAGCAGCTATCCGTGTGTCGATGGAAAACGAATTGACGCAGATGGAAGAGCGGCATAATAAATGGATATCATTAATAAACGCATGGGCAACACTTGCCCCCCGGCTTCGGAATGTTGGGAACGGTTATCGGTCTTATCGGTATGTTGCTGAATATCGAAGATAAGAGTTCGTTAGGGCCGAACATGGCAGTTGCGTTGGTTACGACGTTTTACGGCTCTATGATGGCAAACTGGTTGCTTATTCCGATGGCGTCAAAGCTCGCCTATCAGAATAACTTGGAAGTACGGTCAAAGGAAATGATTATAGAGGGAATACTCGGTATCCAATCAGGCGACCACCCACGTATTCTTGCACAGCGATTGCTTACGTATCTTGATCCGAAGGATCGGAAAGTTTTGGAATCCGAGCTGATAAAGGATTAGCCTATGGCACGGAAAAAGAAAGGCGCGAACGCTCCCGGGAGCGGATGGCTGACAACGTACGGCGATATGGTTACGCTGATGCTTTGCTTCTTCGTTATGTTGTATGAACCGAGCGAAGTCGATATTACCCGTCTGCAGGCATTATCGGCGTCTATCAGCGGCGACCCGACCGGCGGTTCAATTTCGTTATCGGCGGGGAAACTTGCTGATCTCGGTAATACTATCAGCTCCATGCCGTCGATGGAAAAAGGGAAACTGCTCGGAACCGCTTTAAAAAAAGCTGTGTCGATTTTCACGCCTGAAATAAAGACCACTAAGATCGCCGTTACCAGCGACGAACGGGGGATTGTTATTTCCCTTGCAGCGGATGCCTTTTTTGCACGGAACAGTGCAGAGCTGAATATTGAAGAAAGTCGCGAAACATTGTTGAAAATTGCGCAATTTTTATCCGATAAAGAATTAGCGGCTCGACGTTTCCGTATTGAAGGACATACCGATTCGAGTGATGCGCTTGCCGGAAAGTGGACAAGCAACTGGGAACTATCAGCTGCCCGCGCAATCAACGTATTACATAATTTGACTGACTTTGGTGTACAGGAAGATAAGTTTTCTATTGCCGGCTATGCAGATACTCGTCCTGTCTATTCCAATGAGACTGCAGAAGGGCGTGCCTACAATAGGCGGGTTGATATTATTATTTTGGATGATGCACATTTTTAGTGTGTCCTGAAAGATTTACTAGGAGAAAGAGGAGTAACCACAATGGCTGACGAGCATACAAATTTGACTGATGAGCATGGAATGGATGAAAACATCGGTGTCGATAATCCGGTAAAGGCTAAAAAGGCGGGGCTTATTCCGACGCTTCTTAAATACATTGCCATTACGCTTGCTGCTTTGATTTTTATCGTAACGGTTGTTGTTATTACGGTTAATCTCATGTCAAAGCGAGGGCAATCTCAGTCCGAATACCCCATTGCGGAAGAATACCGCGATTCGCGTGAAATGCTGCAATATTATTCTGCAATCGGTGCTGTAAAAACATTTACCAAGGATGTTACACCGGGCACCGTTGTCGTCAACGTTGAGCTCGGATATCCGCAAAACGACAAGACAACCTCGCAGGAACTGACGGCACGGCTGGTTGAATTAAAGGATTTTCTTCGCGGTTATTTCCAAAGCAAAACGATTGCGGAACTGAAGCAAGAAGAGAAAATTAAAATTGAGATACGCAATCAAATCAATGACAATATACTATCGAAGTCGAAGATAAAAGCGGTCGCTTTTACTCAATATGATATTATAGAACAATAGGGATTGTATGACTGAAGTATTATCGCAGGACGAAATAGACCAGCTTCTCACTGCAATCAGCTCAGGGGATACCGAGGCGGAGGAGTTTAGACCGGTTAACGATACGCGCAAAATCAAAATTTATGATTTTAAGCGTCCGGATAAATTCTCTAAGGAGCAGATGCGTACCGTTTCAATTATGCATGAAACCTTTGCGCGTTTGACTACTACCGCTCTTTCGGCTCAGCTGCGGAGCATGGCTCACGTACACGTTGCCTCCGTTGATCAGCTGACGTATGAAGAGTTTATCCGTTCAATCCCTACGCCGACTACGCTGGCCGTAATTAACATGGATCCGCTGAAGGGAAATGCCGTTTTGGAAATAGACCCTTCCGTTACCTTCTCCATCATCGACCGACTCTTCGGCGGTACGGGACAGGGCACGATGGTGCAGCGAGAATTAACCGACATCGAAGCCTCTGTTATGGAAGGGGTCATCGTGCGTATTTTGGCGAATATGCGCGAGGCATGGACGCAGGTTATCGACTTACGGCCTCGCTTAGGGCAGATTGAAACGAATCCGCAGTTCGCACAGATTGTACCGCCTTCCGAAATGGTTGTTTTGGTAACGCTCGAAACAAAGGTCGGCGAAGAAGAAGGCATGATGAACTTCTGTATTCCTTACATTACAATTGAGCCGATCATTTCAAAACTTTCCAGCCAGTTCTGGTTCTCGTCGGTACGCAGAAGTTCGACAACGCAGTATATGGGCGTACTGAAAGAAAAGCTTTCTACGGTAGATATGGATGTTGTTGCCGAAGTGGGTTCGCTCAAACTGCCGGTACGGGATGTGCTTAATCTTCGTGCAGGCGATGTGGTACGACTGACTGATACGAGAGTGGGGCATCCGTTTACGCTTAGTGTCGGTAGCAGAAAGAAGTTCTGGTGTCAGCCCGGCGTTGTGGGAAATAAGGTTGCCGTACAAATATTGGAAAAGATTGAGGATATCAATCAGGATGAATTTGAAGAGCTAAGTGCTGATCAGGAGGAATTATATGAGTGATGGGTCCATTTCTCAGAACGAAATAGATGCGTTGTTGTCGGGTATGGGTGGTTCCGGGAGTGCGCCTGCGGACGGAGCGCTTACACCGGCACGTCAAGAAGCCTTACAGAAGTTTTTTGACGGGAATGTTCTCGCACTCTCTGCGAATCTGGATTCAATGACCGGCAAAACCGTCTCCGTGTCCAATCCTGTCATCGAACTGAGTGGTCGTGAAGCCTTTTTGCAGAAAGTGCCGGATATGGCGGTCGCCGTTACCATTGATTTTGACGGAGCGCTGACGGGCGATCACCTGTTCGTATTGGCTCCCGAATTCGCCGAAAAGCTGGTAGGTCTCGTAAACAATGAGGAGAGCGTTACAATTGACGATATGGCTCTTTCCGTTATCAGTGAAACAATTGCGCAATACGTCGGAAAAGAAATCAGTGCGTTTGACGGTCAAGATATTAAAGGTGTTACTAATATGCCTGCTGAGGCTCATCATGTACCTAAAGCAATGGTACGGCTTTCGCAGGACTTTGCACTTTTAACATATTCGGTTACAATTGATGGGACAGCCTTCAATTTATGGGAGATTATCGCAAAAAAAACAGCGGAACAAATTGCTGATAAATTAAATAAAACGGCAAGTGATCCGCAGGTAGCGCCTGTGCAACCTATTCCGGTACAGGCTACTCCTGAGCAAGGAGGCGCAATGGGGGCAATGAATATGCCGATGAATGGAATGCCACAAATGGGGCAGCAACCGATGGGTATGGGAATGCAAATGCAAAGTAGTGCACAGGCTCAGGGCGGAATGGTGATGCCCGGTATGAATCCGAATGTGCAGTCCGTACAGTTTTCCCCTCTCCTTAACGGGGTAACCGAAGCGGAACAGGGAAATATCGGACTGATTATGGACGTGTTCATGGAGATGACCGTCGAACTCGGGCGTACCCGCAAGATGATTAAAGAAATTTTAAGTATGGGTGAAGGTCATATTATCGAATTGGATAAGCTTGCCGGTGAGCCGGTGGATATCTTAGTGAATCATAAACCGATTGCAAAAGGGGAAGTTGTCGTTATCGATGAAAATTTCGGTGTTCGTGTTACCGAAATTTTGTCACCGGCTGAACGTATCAGCGATACATAGTCGATTTATTGCGAACCTCTAAAAGCAAAGTTTTTAGAGGCTTCCTACTATCTTTCAGAACGAAAGCGGGCATTGGGTGGGGGAAATGCATAAAGATTCGTATAAAGTAATACTCTTCTCTTTTCTTTTGATCTGCGGCGCCGTGCGTGCGTTTGCGGATGATGCCGTTGCGGCGGCCGATAATGATTTATCTGTCACACATGGAGAAACCTCAATCGTGTTGCAGACGGATGAAACGGCGCTGCCGGTACAAGATGTTCCCACGCCGCGTACTTCAAGAAGTTCAACTTTTTCTCTGTTATTGCAGCTCATTATATCCTTAGCAGCTGTGTGTATGCTCATTTACGGAGTGCTGTATTTTATTCGCCGTTCAAAGCAATTTACCGCCGGCGATGATCCTTTTTTAAAAAACGTCGCAAATTTGCCGCTCGCACCTAATAAAACTCTGTATATTGTAACCCTTATCGATAAAGCCTATTTGATCGGCGCTTCGGATGCTTCATTGTCGCTGATTGCGGAAATCACCGATAAAGAACTGATCGATGCGATGAATCTGCATGCGGCACAAACGGCCGGTCCGAAGCAAAGCTTCAGTTCATTACTCCATACCTTTTTCCCTGCGGCAAAACCCAAAGAAGCGGATGCTAATCCTTTCGATTCGTTTTTAGCCAAGCAGCGTGGACGTCTGCAAAACTCAAGCGCGGCACAGGAAGGTGAAACCCCGCAAGGAGCGGAATACGACACGGGGAGGGAAGGCCGATGAAAAAACTTGCAATAGGTATTGCCTGCATCTGCCTGTTTTGTATCCCCGCAACGCTGTCCGCACAGAGTAATACCGGTACTTCACAGACCGGCCGTACCGAAATAGATGCAACGCGTGAGACGACCCGCGTGCCTTTTGTCAATCTGAATATCCGCGAACCTCAGAATAATCGGGAAGTAGCGTTTTCCATTCAGCTGCTCCTTTTAATAACGCTGATTACCCTTGCGCCGAGCATTCTCCTTTTGACGACGTCGTTCTTACGGCTCAGTATTGCGCTTGATTTTATTAAACGCGCGCTGTCGCTGCAGCAGGTGCCGCCTACGCAGGTACTCAACGGCATTGCACTCTTTTTGACGATTTTTATTATGTGGCCGACATTTACGGACATATACAATAAGTCCTTTAAACCGATGGCGGACGGGCAAATCAATATCGAAACCGCCTATACCGAAGCGGAAAAACCGTTGCGTCTTTTTATGTATAAGCAGATGGCGCATGATCCCTCTCATATCAGACTCTGTATGTCGCTTGCCCGTATGGAGAAGCCTAATACGCTCGCCGACGTTCCTACGCATGTGTTAATCCCTGCATTTATCCTGCACGAGCTGACTGTCGCTTTCCAGATTGGTATATTCCTCTATCTGCCGTTCATCATCATCGACATGGTTGTCGCGAGTATCCTGATGTCGATGGGTATGATTATGTTGCCGCCGGTACAGATTTCGATGCCGTTTAAGCTGATTTTATTTGTGCTGGTGGACGGTTGGAATTTATTGGTCGGTCAGCTCTTTCAGTCATTCTTGTAGGAGAGTTGGTGCATCCAAAACTCTAACCGGCGTTTTTAGAGACGTTCATTTATAAAAAGGAGGAAAAACGATGAGTATCGGGATGATTGTCAATCTCTTGCGCGAGGGTATTTTCCAGGTATTTATATTAGCCGCCCCCGTTTTGCTGGCGGCATTGGTTGTCGGCTTAATCGTAGCGATTTTTCAGGCGACTACCTCCATTCAGGAACAGACGCTCACCTTTGTGCCGAAGATTTTGACGATTTTGGGTATGCTTGCGCTTTTGGGTGGGTGGATGTTCAGTGTATTACGGGATTATACCGTTCGCCTTTTCGACATTATTCCTCAGCTGGTGCAAGGTTAGGTAACTTATAGGCGGCGCGAGTAATGGATCCTAACCCCTTCTCCTTTTTACTGGTTAAAGCTCCTCTCTTTTTTTTGGTATGCGTGCGGGTATTCGCGATGATTTCCACGACGCCGCTCCTTTCGACGAGGGCGGTACCGCGTATTGCAAAAATTTCGCTGGCGGGCTTAATCGGCTTCTTAGTGATGCCGGTCGCCTACGGTTCCCCGCTGGATATACAGGGCTTCAATCTTGACTATGCGCTGCTGGTTGTCGGCGAAGCGCTGCTCGGAGTGCTGACGGGCTTTTTTATCAGCATTATCTTTGCCTCGTTCAGCACGGCAGGGCAGTTTTTTTCGTATCAGATGGGGTTCGGCGTATCGGAAGTGTATGATGCGCTTGCTCAAATTGAAAACCCGCTGATGGGGCAGTTCTTAAACTTTATCGCTGTGCTGATCTTTTTGCAGATTAAGGGATTCCAGACGCTGTTTTTAGGCGGCGTACTCCGCAGCTTTCAGTCGATCAACTGCTTTATGTTCTTGCAAAAACGAGAATTGATTTCCTCGTTCCTTGTGACGAACCTTAGCAGCCTTTTTTTAAATGCGATGATGATTGCAATGCCGGTGATGGGGACACTCTTTTTAGTGCATGTTTCGATGGGGCTCTTGTCAAAGGCCGCGCCGCAGATGAACCTCTTGTCGGAAGGCTTCCCGATAACGATTTTGCTCACCTTTTTCCTTTTAACCGTGTCGCTGCCGTTTATGGCAAATTTCTTTGTGCGGATTATGGAAAACGGATTTGCGGCCTTTGAAAGCCTGCTTATCCGCGCTGGCGGGGGTATCTAGTATGCAGAAACTCGCGATAGAGGCTGCCAGCGGATATAGTGAGCGGAACTTTTTTATCGACTTGCAGTGGTTTGCCGCAGAGGACGAAGGGCGTACCGAAGATCCAACCGACTATAAAATACGCAAGGCTCGTGAAGAAGGGCGTGTTGCAAAAAGTCAGGATATCAACGCTGCATTGGTACTGCTATTCCCCGCCGGTGCACTGATCTTTCTTTCCTCCTTTTTTTTGGAAGAATGTATGGAAATTCTCCGCTTCTTTTTTTTGCGGAGCACACAGGCGGATATCCGAAGCGGTATGTGGTTCGGTATCTTTGTGCAATATTTTTTAAAGCTTGCCCTTCCACTTGCTCTTATCGCTATGATTGCAGGCGTGATTGCCAATGTTCTTCAAAACAACGGTTTTTTATTTTCTACCAAACCTATTCAGCCTCAATTCAACAAGATTGTCCCCGACTTTATCCGTTTTTTTAAACGGGCGCTTTTTTCTACCGAAGGCTTGTTCAATTTTGCGAAGTCGTTGACAAAGGTTGTCGTGCTGGTGTTCGTTGCCTTTTTAATGATACGGGCAAACCTTCCCCATTTTATTGAGCTGTTGACGGTGAGCTTTCCGCAAGCGATCTTTTTTATTGCAGGAGTCGCGGCAAAACTGCTTGCAACTGCTGCATTGTTACTGCTGATTCTTGCAATTCCCGATTATTTTTTCCAGCGCAAGCAATTTATCGATTCGCTGAAGATGACAAAGCAGGAAATAAAAGAAGAATACAAGGAATTGGAAGGAGACCCGCAGGTCAAAGGGCGAATCAGGCAACAAATGCAGGCAATTCTATCTCAAAATGCAATCCGCAATGTCCCTAAGGCTGATGTCGTTATTACGAACCCGACGCACTTTGCAATCGCAATGCAGTGGGATTCAAAAACAATGGCGGCGCCGATGGTGCTGGCAAAGGGTGCCGATGCGATGGCGCAGAAAATAAAGGCGATTGCCCGCGAGCATAATATTCCTTTAATAGAAAACAAACCGCTTGCCCGTGCGCTCTATGCTAAAGTCCAAATCGGTGATATAATACCGGAGGAATATTATCGGGCGCTCTCATTGGTGTTCGCAGAAGTATATACCCTCAACAACAAAAAACAGGAATTTTATAGAAGATAATCATGGCAGCAAAAAAGTATAATATCGATATCGCAGTTGCATTTACCGTCATTCTCATGGTGCTGATGTTTATCATCCCGCTTCCCACCGTGCTGCTTGATTTTTTTATGGCGCTGAACCTCACGTTCAGTTTGGTCGTATTGTTGATTGTATTATTCACTGCGCGCGCTACCGACTTTTCGGTCTTCCCTTCATTATTGTTGCTTAGTACCATCTTCGGATTAGTATTGAACGTATCCTCCACACGGTTAATCCTTTCCAAGGGGGAAGCCTTTGACGGTGCGATGATACGGGCGTTCAGCTCTTTCGTTATCGGTGCATCGGGTAATCAAGGCCTCGTTATCGGGTTTGTCATCTTTATCATCCTTATTGCAGTGCAGGCCTTTGTTATTACGAAAGGCGCCAAGCGGGTCGCAGAGGTTTCCGCCCGTTTTAAACTCGATTCTCATCCGACCAAGAGTATGTCGATCGACGCCGAATATAACGCAGGCATTATTACCGACGAAGAAGCTCGGCAGAAGAAAGCACAGTTGCAGCGGGAAGATGATTTTTACGGTGCGATGGACGGTGCAAATCAGTTTGTGTCCGGTAACGTAAAAGTCGGTATTTTTATTACGGTTATCAATGTTATTGCCGGTTTGATTATCGGAATGGTGTTCCGGCAGGAGCCTTTTTCCAATGCGCTGCGCACCTATACGACTCTGACGATAGGAGATGGATTGCTGGCGCAGCTGCCTTCGCTCTTTTTGTCGGTAGCGACCGGCTTGCTTGTTACCCGTATGATCGACGAGGGGTCATTCGGGCAGGACATCAAAAAGCAGTTTTCTCAAATCGGTTGGATTTACTTTGTTGCGGCAGGTACACTGGCTATTATGGGTGTGCTCCCCGGCTTTCCCCATGTTGTCTTATTTATTATCGCGTTTGTTTTGGCATTTGTCGGATGGCGAATTCTCAAGGCTGAACAACTGTACAAACAAACTGCAAAAGAAAAACAAGCAACGCAAAAGCAAGGAGGCCAGCAGCGCGGCGGCTCCGGAGGAGAACCTGCGCAGGGAGAAATCGCACCCATTGTACCGCTCGATCCGCTGTCCTTGGAACTGGGCTATGCGTTAATTCCGCTTGTCGATAAGGACAAGGGTGCGGAACTGCTCGAACGTATTACGCGCATCCGTCGGGAAGCTGCGCTTGACCTCGGGTTGGTTGCCCCGCGTATCCGCATTATCGATAATATGCGGCTTGAGCCGAGCGAATACTGCTTTAAAATTAAAGGCGTCGAAGTAGCGCGGGGTAAGATACGCATGGGCTGGTACCTCGGAATAAACCCCGGCGGCGTTTCCGAAGAAATACCCGGCGAACGCACCGTCGACCCAACCTTCGGTTTACCTGCAGTGTGGATATCCGAAGAAAACCGCGACCGAGCAGAGCGCGCCGGCTATACGGTGGTAGATCCGCCTGCGATTATTGCGACGCACCTCACCGAGGTAATTAAAAAGCATGCAGCCGAAATTCTCGGGCGGCAGGAAGTGCAGGGTATTATGGATGCGTTGCGCAAGGATTATCCGGCGGTTATCGATGAAGCGGCAAAAGTGTGCAGCCTTGGCGAGGTACAAAAAGTGCTGCAAGGCCTCTTGCGGGAACAGGTTTCCATCCGCAATACGATCGTTATTTTGGAAACGCTTGCGGATTTCCGACCGATTACTTCCGATGTTTCCCTCCTTGTTGAAAAGGTGCGACAGGCGCTCGGTAGACAGATATGCTTACAGTATGCCGATGAAAATAAAACACTCCATGTGCTGACGATTGAACCGTCACTTGCTCAAAAAATTATCGAAAGCAGAATAGATACGGTAAATGGGCCGATGGCGGCACTTGAACCGTCCGAGCAGCGGATGTGGATACGCTCTCTTATTCAAGCTGTTACAACCGTGCAAAAAAATGGCTTTCTGCCGATTGTATTGGCGCCCGAAGCTTCTGCTCGCATTTTGATTAAAAATTCAACCGATAGGGAGATCCCCGATTTAGTTGTGCTCTCCATTCCCGAGATTTCGAAGGATATACAAGTTGAAGTAATCGGTGAGATTAAGTTGGAACAGGATAAAAACTAATGGAACTTTTTGTTGAGCAAGATTCGACGTATGACAAATGTCTTAAAAAAATTACAAAAAAGCATGGTGATGCCGTTACTATCTGGAGAAGAAAAGATGCCAAGAGCAGTCGACTTTTCGGACTTTTCGAAAAAGATGTAGTTGAAGTAACGTTTACGGTAAACGATAAAATACCTCCGCGGCCATCCCTACTATCGGAACAACAGCCGACGATGAGACCGCCAGCCAGATTGGGTGGTGTGAGTAATCTGAACGATGAAGAAGAACGGCTTAAGATCGTAACGCGATACGCAAATAAAAACCCTGCTGCTGCCGATGAGCTGCGCCAATATGTCGATATAACTTCGAAAAAAAACCTCGGGAAGAAGGCTGCACCCGTTTCTACATCGGATGAGGGGAAATCTGTAGAGAAGCTCGCCGCAACAGTTGAACGCCTCGTTGCGGAAATGAAAAAACAGAATATGTTGCGAGATGATGCCGAGCATGCACATATTGTTAAAGTCCAGAAAATACTTGAAGAAAACGATTTTTCTCCTTCATATATTAAAAAGCTTTCTGCCCGCCTGAAGGATGAGCTGAGCTATACAGAAATCGAAAGCTTTTCGACAATACAGAAAAAACTCTTTGAACTGCTTGCCGAATCGATCAAAATTAAACCTACCAATAATCAGCCTAAAATGCGGGTGGTTTTATTGGTCGGGCCAACGGGTGTCGGAAAAACGACGACATTAGCTAAAATTGCAGCTCAGTATATCGGTAAAAAATCGGGAAAACCTTTACGAGTTAAGGTTATTACGATCGACAACTGGCGCATAGGAGCTAGCTATCAAATGAATCGCTACTGCGAATTGATGGGGATTCCGCTTACAGTTGCTGCGAGCCCTGACGATGTGCGTAAATGCATGGCGCTGTATCGTGAGGAAGCTGATGTTATTTGTATCGATACCATCGGGCGCAGTCCGAAAGACCGTGAAAAAATTTCGATCATGCAAAACTACTTTACCGAACTGGGCGATGATGCAGAAGTCTATTTGACGGTATGTGCCGGAACTCGAATAAACGACATTCGGGAAATTATGAAAGAGTATGCGGTTTTTAAATACAAATCGCTGATTGTTACAAAGTTTGATGAAACCTCATATATCGGCAATTTACTCAGTATCATTTCGGAAACGGATATACCGATAACGTATATAACGGTAGGGCAGGCCGTTCCTCAAGATCTTATGCCCGCAGACATCGGAGCCTTTTTGAGAAAACTGAAGGGTTTTTCAGTCGATGTGGAATATATCAATCAACTTTCTAGTAAAGATAGAAAGTAACTTCCCAAAGTTTCTGCTTTATAGGGGCTCGAAACCTAATCGATTCGATAAAAGCTAAAAGTGTGGAGAAAAAAAATGGGTGATCAAGCTGACGGATTACGTCTTTTAATGAAAGAAATAAATAAAAACGCCGGTAATACTGGAGGCGGCCATGATTCGGCGCAAAAGACTCGGATTATTGCCGTTACTAGCGGCAAAGGCGGAGTAGGAAAGACTAACGTTGCAACCAATATGGGTATTGCGTATGCGCAGATGGGGAAGAAGGTTATCGTTCTTGATGCCGATCTCGGACTCGCGAATGTCAATGTCATTATGAATGTTATTCCGCAGTATAATTTGTATCATGTTATTAAAAAGCAAAAAAAATTGTCGGAAATTATTATCGACACCGAATACGGCATTAAATTGATCGTCGGCGCTTCCGGCTTTGCAAAGATTGCGAATATGGCAGAAGCGGAACGCAATGAATTTATTAACGAAATGTACACGCTTTCCGATGTCGATATTATTATCATCGATACGAGCGCCGGGGTATCCAAGAACGTACTGAGCTTTGTCGCCGCTGCTGACGAAGTGGTTATCATCACAACCTCCGAGCCTACCGCCATCACCGATGCGTACGGTATTATCAAGGTGATTGCAACGGAAGTCGATAACATGAACCTCAACCTTAAAATGATTATCAATAGGGTTGATTCGGCGGCAGAGGGAAAGCGAATTGCAGATCGGATGATCAATATCGCGGCTCAGTTTTTGAATCTTAAAATCGAATATCTCGGCTTTATTTATAATGATCCCTTGGTAACAAAAGCCGTTTTAAAACAGAAGCCCTTCATTATTGCAGAACCGAATGGTAAAGCATCCAGCTGTCTAAAACATATTGTGTCCCGCATGGAAAAAACCGAAATTCCAGAAACCGGCGGTTTTGCCCGTTTTGTAAAAAAGTTATTCGGACGTAGCTGGGAAACGGAATAAGAGAGCGGTATTCATACAAGGGAACCTCTAATGCTCTGCATCGGGGTATGATTGATGGAGATAACACTTATATGACGATGGCTGCGCGGTTTAGGGCAGTGTTTTTCGATAAAAAATTTTTAAGAACATTGTTTACGATTGCCCTACCGATTATGCTGCAAAATTTCCTCAGCGCCTTTGTCAATATCCTTGACACGGTAATGATCGGTAAACTCGGTACCATAGAGCTTGCGGCGGTCGGCTTGGGGAATCAGCTCTTTTTTTTACTCAACTTGATTCTTTATGGCACCGGTTCGGGCAGTATGGTGTTTACGGCGCAGTTCTGGGGCAAAAAAGATTTTAAGGGTTTACAGAAAACGCTCGGTATTTCTATGATAGTGGCTGTGTCGTTCGGTATTTTGTTTACGGTCTGCTGTGTGAGTATGCCGAAAGAAATACTGTCGCTGTATACGAAGGATACTGCCGTTATCGAAACCGGCGTGCAATACCTCAGACTGTCGGCATTGTGCTTTATCCCTTTTGCGATAAATTTTATGCTGATGATTACGCTGCGCTCCATCGAAAAAGTGAAAATCGCGGTCGGTGCTACGCTGGTGTCTTTGGTTGTCAATACGACGCTGAATGCTATTTTAATTTTCGGGTTATTTGGCGCTCCTGCACTGGGTGTGCGCGGAGCAGCTATCGCGACCGTTATTGCCCGCTTTGTCGAGCTCTTTATTACCTTTACGGTAACAAAGTATCGGAAATACCCCGTTTTAGGAACGCTTAAAAATCATTTTACCTTTGATGCTAAATTCTTAAAAGTATATCTCGTAATCGTATTGCCGGTACTGCTAAACGAAACGCTCTGGTCTTTCGGTATTACCTTCCATCATAAAATTTTCGCAAGTATTAACACATTCTCGTATGCCGCGTTTAATATTACCAATACTATTTCGCAGCTGACATGGGTTATCTTTATCGGCTTCGGTAACGGGGTAAGCGTTTTAATTGGAAAGAAAATAGGCGAAAAACACGATAGCGAAGCGCGGCAATATGCCGCTAAAGTGCTGCTATTTATTCCGATTGTTGCGATATTTATCGGAGCGGCGCTGATTCCTATTTCGTATCTGGTGCCCTTTATATTTAATGTGGAGCCGATCGTATTGTCGACAGTTAAAAAGTTATTCATCGTATTGGCCTGCTGTTATCCGCTTAAAGCCTGCAACATGTGTATATTGATAGGGCTGGTGCGGGCGGGTGGCGATACCCGTTTCGGCATGATCTGTGACACCTTTATTATGTGGCTGATCGCTATTCCGCTTGCCTATTCCGTATCGATTCATACCGCGCTTCCGCCGTGGGTTATCTATATGTGCCTCTTTAGCGAAGAGCCGCTCAAGCTGTTATTGGGCTTGTGGCGGATCAAATCCGGTAAATGGCTTCATTCAGTTACCGACTAGTCATTCCTTTTGAAAATAACAAGGCATCTACTGCGTCGTACGGCAAAAAAGTGTCCTCAACGTATCAAAGATACGCCTGCGGTACTTTTTTGCCTATCTCCTTGTATCTACCTCGTTCTTTTCAAAAGGCTTACGGAAGGGCAAACGCATCAGACGAGTAAATATAGATCGCAAAATCAGGAGGTTGGGCAAGCATTTGAACCGCGAAGAGGTTCAACTCTGCTTGAACAGCCTCCTGATTTTGCGGGGTTATCAACAAAACGTCTGATGCGTTTACCGTGGATTGCTATATTTGTCCTGCTATGATATGCTTTAGCGTATGAAAGATATGCGCCGAACGGTTCTTTTTTTACTTTCCTTTTTTTTTATTGTAATTTCCGGTTTTACGGATCCGCTGTCGGAGGGAATGTATACTCGTGAGCGGCTGATGCAGGTGTACCGCAATGAAATAGCGGAGACATCTTCACATGAAATAGCGGCGAGTGAAGTCGGCGAATGGTATGATATTATCGAAACGTCTCTTTTTATGCTGATACGAAGAACTGAACTCTTTCGCGGCTCGATGCGCTTAATCATAACTGACTGGAAAAATGCCCGCTGTATGATGTATCCCGACGGGACGTTTCTTGTAAGTACCGGTCTTTTGGATTATATCGATTCACTCCTTTTTATGGATACATCCGGTTCTACGCGCAAGATACGAAATTTAAACAACGAGCGCGAGAACTTTTTTGCTCCCATTGCTGCAGTGTGTGTGGCGCAGTTTGCGCTCAACTATTACAATACCGCTAAAAACACAGCGCTTTCTCCTGAACAGCTCTACACCGTCGATATAATGGCAAGTGTATTACTCACTATTGCCGGTTATCCTCAAGGGTTATTGGAAACATGGCTCAATCGGCTGGCTGTGCTTTACGCTGATACGGAAACGGCGAAGATATTTGCATCATTCTCAACCGGTTCTGTAAAACCTGCTGCACGGCTTGAGCAGCTGAACGGCAACAGAGATGATATTACGCATCTGTACGAGGAAATTTCCGGGGTGCTGTTTGCATTGCAGAACCGCAGAGGAACTGCTGATGCACGTACCGTGTTGAGTAATTTATTGCAGCTGTTCCCGCAGAGTCTTTATATCAATCGCTTGAATGCTTTGATTGCTCATCAGGCTTGGCTAAACAGCCTTGATAAACGAGATACGGAGATGGCAGCTATTCTTCCTGCTGCAGTGTATGATAATGCATCGGTTTTTACGTTCTTTCAATCGGCTGATTTTATGTTTGAAAATGATGATGATGAACAGTCCGATTACGTTTCAAAGACAATGCCGACACGGAACAACAGCGCTCTATATGAGCAGGCAAAAAAAGCATATAGCGATTATCTTACTATGATATACGAGGCCGGAAGCGCATCGAGTTATGCGTATCTGCTCGCTTCGTCTCCATTGACTCATGAGCGCGATACCGTACTCAGCATTGCGGAACAGGCAGATCTCTTCCATACGGGAGCCGATGATAAAACCGCTCGGGCAAACTATGCTGCGCTGTTGTCTCTACTAAGAAAAGACTATACAAAGGCGCAGCAGCTGCTTGCCGATTGTCTCGATTCATCGGCTCGAAAAACAACCGGTAAAGTGTTGTTTGTAACGACGGGATTTCCTGCTGATGAACGGCTGATCCGCTGTAATTATTTCCGCATCTTAAAAAAATTGAACAACAAAATAGGCGCTGCAAAAGAAAGACAATGGCTAATCGACGTTTTAAAAGCACCGGCAGCTGTTGTCCCGATTGTTCTTCGCAATGTATCTGTTGGCGATACGGTCGATAAACTATTGAGCGCGTGGAACAAACCGTCTACCATTATCTATAATTATTACAGTGAACGTTGGTTGTATCGTCTGCTGAATACCGAGCTCATTATCCGCTCCAAAGATGGGGACGGTACGGTGCTGCAGATGAGTATCGGCTTTCCGTCACCTCTAACTCTTTTTAACGACATCCGCACCGGAGATTCCCGTGAGGCTTTTGAAAAGGTATGTGGAAAACCGATGTACCGCAGCTGCGACGCACTGATATACCACAAACAGGGAAATCTCTTACAGGTGATGTACGGCAATAATAAAATACGAAACATTACAATCCGGAACATAAATGAAAAAAGGTAATCTCGTTCTCTATAAGAATCAGCCCGCACTCATTACCGATGTGCAGGGTGATAAGTTTGAAATTACGCTGGAATCCGGCACAAAGAAAGTACGCGAAAAAGATATTGTGCTGCTTCATAACGGAGAATGCCGAAGTATTAAAGTAGCACTCGATGCCGAAGTACCCGCTGCGGATTTCGGCGAAGCGGCGGATTTCTTTGAAGGGGAAACGCCGTCTTTTGCCGAACTTGCGGAGTTGCTGTGGGGAACGTACACAGCGGAGCAAAGCTGGAAACTCTGGGAAACTCTTTGTGCCTCGCCTTATTTTATCTGTACTTCGCCGGCAGAACCGATCGGTATCCGTACTCAGGCGGAAATAGAACGGCTCAATCAAAAGCAAACGGAAAAAGCGCAGGCTGAAAAACTGCGACAGGATTTTATCGCAGCCCTTCGCGCCTGTATGCAGGGAAAGCCGTTTACAGAAAGTAAAGAATTATATACGCCGTTTTTTCAAGAGCTTGAGGCGCTCGCCTTGGGGAGTTCTTCCGCTTCTAAAATATTAAAAGATGCAAAGTTGGAGCAAACCCCCGAACAGGCACATGATATATTGCTAAAAACAGGTTTTTGGCCTATTGAAAAAAATCCCTATCCGGCACGCTTTGGTCATTCACTCCATTCGTCAAAAGCGGATATTCCCGAGCCGGTGTTGCCCAAAGCGCCGCTCGATTTGACGGCAATCCCTGCCTATGCAATCGACAATTCCAACAGTACCGATCCCGACGATGCGGTTTCTTTTGACGGGACATACTTGTGGATTCACATTGCAAACCCTGCCGACACCATTCAGGCCGATACGCAAAGCGATACCGATGCCTGCGCCCGCGGTGCAACGTTGTACACACCGGAAGGGGCTGCTCGAATGCTCGGCGAAAAAGCGGTTGATTATTTTGCTCTCGGGTTAAAGCCGATATCTTGGGCGCTTTCTTTTAAGCTGCTCCTCGGTGCCGATGGTGCAATCGAAGAAGTAGGTATCCACCGCACGAAGCTTTCGGTTATCAGAATGACGTATGAAGAGGCCGATGCTCAAAAGGACTCGCCCGCATTAGCACCTCTTTTTGCCATAGCGGAGAAAAACCGCATCAGACGGGAGAATGCGGGCGCCGTATCCATCGATTTTCCCGAAGTATCGATTACACTGAAGGAGCAGGACGGCATAAAACGGGTGCAGGTTCAGCCTGTCATCCAGACTGAAGCCGCTGCAATGATTAAAGAAATGATGCTGCTTGCAGGGGAGGCAGCCGCCCGTTTTGCCTTTCAGCACAGTATTCCGTTTCAATACATCAGTCAGGAGGCGCCCGAACTGCCGAATAAGCTGCCGTCCGGCCTTGCCGGGGAATACCGGAAGCGGCGCGCCATGCGTCCGCGCAGCGTGGGCACCATTCCGTCGATGCACGCTGCGCTCGGGCTTGCGATGTACGGACAGGTAACAAGCCCGCTCCGCCGCTACGGGGATTTGGTCAGCCATCGCCAGCTGTTAAACTATATTGACGGTAAACCGCTAACGCCTGCAGCAGATCTCGTCCTTAAAATAGCGGCGGGGGATGTGGCGGGGCGCGCCTGCGTTTCTGCGGAACGGGCATCCCGTCAGCATTGGACGCTCGTGTATCTGCTGCAAAATCCCGATTGGCGCGGTACGGCAGTGGTGCTCGAAGCGATGGGCAGAAAGGCTCATATCTTTATTCCCTCGCTTGGATACGAAGGTGATATGACCTTGGACACCGAACCGGAACTTAATCAGGAACTGACCGTAAAGCTACGCCGTATCCGTCTTGCCTATCTGCAAGCTTCGTTTGAACAGGTATGAGCTTTATAGGCTGAACGTTGATTCGTGCGAGGGTTTAATACCCCGACGCTTGCGTCGGGGTATGTTGATTACACGTTCAACAATACTTTTTCAGATTTTTCTGAAATGGCTCCTTTAGGACACCTTATAATTCCATTCCGCAACCTTCCCAAAATCCTAAAAGACAGGTATACTAAAGAAGATAATATAATGAGCCACTCAAGGAGTATAGATATGGCGATGCAGAAACAATATGCCCGTGAACTGATGCGGTTTATCGATAAAAGTCCGTCGGTTTATCATGTTATTAAAAATGCCGGTACAAAACTTGAAGAGGCCGGCTTTACCCATCTTAATCTTTCGGATGCCTTCAATTTAAAGCCCGCAGGAAAATACTTTGTAACTGCAAACGGGAGTGCTCTTATTGCATGGCAGATGAGCCGCGGGAAAAAAGCACGCGGGTTTAAGCTTGTCGGTAGTCATAGCGACTCTCCCTGCTTGCGCATAAAGCCGCATCCCGAAGTAACGGTGCAGGATCACTACCTAAAGCTCAATACCGAAGTATACGGCGGGGCGATCCTCTCGACATGGTTTGACCGGCCGCTTTCTGCAGCGGGACGTGTCGTTGTGCGAACTGACGACCCTCTTGCACCAAAGGATATGCTGGTTTCGTTTAAAGGAGCCCCGCTCATTATACCGAATCTTGCGATCCACATGAACCGTGAGGTGAACGACGGATATAAAATCGAACGTCAAAAAGATTTGCTGCCCTTGCTCGGCATCATCAATAAAAAGTTTGAAAAAGATGGCTATCTGGTCAGGCTGTTGGCAAAGCAGCTGGGCGTATCTGCGGATACGATTCTCGATTTTGATCTTTATCTGCACGATACGCAGCCGGGGTGTTTTTGCGGTTACTCCGATGAGTTTTTTTCAACGGGGAAAATCGACAATCTCGGTATGGCCTATGCTTCCCTCGATGCGCTCATTGCTCAAGATACTCCGTTAGACTATGTGAAAGCTGCCTGTGTCTTTGATAATGAAGAAGTCGGATCGGAAACCATGCAAGGAGCAGGAAGTCCGTTTTTTGCGGATACGCTCAAGCGAATTACGATTGCTCAGTGTGATGCAGGAGAGCAATGGTTCGAACTGTTCCAACAGCAGTTGAGTCGCTCTTTTCTGATTTCCGCCGATCAAGCGCATGCTTACCATCCGAATTATCCCGAAAAAAACGATATTACTAACTTTCCACTTGTAAACGGCGGGCCGGTTATAAAACTTGCAGCATCGATGAGCTACGCGAGCGACGGCGTTTCGGCAGGAATATTCAGAGACCTTTGCAAAAGAGCCGGTGTCCCCTGCCAAAACTTTGTCAATCGCTCCGATATAAAAGGCGGTACGACCATCGGGCCGATTACGACAACGAATTTGATGATTAAAACGGTCGATGTCGGCAATCCTATTTTATCGATGCATTCTATTCGCGAATTGGGCGGCGTTGCGGATCAAGAATACATTACACAAGTGTTTAATCAGTATTATAAAGAGTAATCAGGCTCCTCATATTTATAATGAGCTTCTAAGGAGGTATCCGAAAAAGTAGCTGTAACTGCTTTGAGACATCCCCTATACGGAGCTTCCTTAAGATGTATGTTAAAAATGCCGAAATTACAAGAGAAAGGGGCTTTTGTGCGCGCTTATGCCGAATTTAAATGAAATTACAAAGTTTAGAGAAGACCTGAAAAATATTGCTCACGAAGATGCAGTAACTGCTCGGTGGGGCGAACGGGTCTATGATGAACTTCCATTGCCGGATCCGGCGGAAGTTCCCGACATCGATCTTGACGCTTTACTGCCGACTGAGAAACCGGCCGACGTGGCAGGTACTGTTGCTGAATCTTCAGAAACTGAGCCCGTATCAAAACGTACGGAACCTGTCTCCGATATGTTTGATACGGTGCCGGTGACAGATGCGCCCGATATATCGATGGACACCCCTTTCTCCACCGAGCTCGGTAATAGTGACACCGATTCTTTTATAACTTCCGGAGCGGATAAGGCAGCCGGCACAGGAATTGCCCAAGAAAATGCCGAGAGTATTCATACAGACGATGCAGCCACTGCCGATCAGCCTCAATCCGGTCGGTTGAGCGCTAAGCCCGATGAGCCCGAAGTCGTTTCGGGCGATGCATATCCTGTTGACGAAGAAGGAATGCCTGACACCTCCGACATGGATGCGTTCCTCTCCTCTTTTAATTTTGACAATATATCTGGAGACGATGCCGAGGTTTCCGATACGGCTGATCTTGAAACTTCGGAGCAAACACCGGATGAAGGCGACAGCTCTTTTGACTTTAATACCGATTTTGACGATACCGATTTTAAGACCGGCTCGGATCCTTTCGACGGTTTAGGAGAATTGAGCGAACTCGATGTTGATAAATTCGGATCATCTGATGACGATATTTTGAGAGATGTACCGGAGGCACCCGAAGCAGGTGAACTCCCTGAGGAGCCACATGGCGATACTGCCTTATCCGGCACTGACGACTCGTCTAATTTTGACAATATGCTTTCTTCCTTTGATTTTGACCCGGAACCGATAAAAGTGAATGAACGCGCAAAAACAGATGATACGATTCCGGAAGATGTGGAAACGCTGGATGAACACGATGAAGTTCCGGGAGATGAAGATACGTTCCAAGAAGAACATACCATTCCCGATATTACTGTTCCCGATATCGATTTGTCGACTCTCGATTCTCTTTCTGATGATACTCCAAGCAATGCTGATGATTCCGCCGATTCGGATAAAACGGAGGATGTCTCCCATTTCGATGCCCCTGATATGGGCGATGATGAAGAGGCTGTCCAATTCCCGATATCCGATGAAACAGCCGCGTCCAATACCCCTGCTGTTGCCAATGCAGCGGAGGGCGACGGTGATACAGAGGAATCCGGTAGCTTGAGCAATATGGATGAACTTTCGCTCTTCTCCGAAAATAGAGATGATCCTGCCTCGTCTAATACTGAAACATCGGATCCCTCTCTATTTGAATTTAGCATGGATGCTCCGAGCACCGAACCTATCGGGATTCAACCGATTTCCCATACAGATACGGGGTTTGATGGTATCGGTATGCCGGAGCATATAACCGATACCTTTTTTAGTCAGCCGGAGGGAGATAGTGGGGATCAAAACGGGTTTTCTTTGGAAGAAAATCCGCTCGACAGTAACATAACCGAAGTAGTTGACGATCAATTCAACCTTCCGGATAACTTTAAAGATTTCTCGGCTGATGCCCACTCGCAGATGTTCGATTCTGTTATCGCTAAGAGTACCGGTTCTTCGGATAACAGCGATGCTCTAACAATCTCGGATGATGATTATTTCAGTTTTTTAAGCAAGCTTGAAACCTTCCCATTTAATGTGCAGCTTGCTATTCAAGACTATATTGCGAACGGTGACGACCGTCCCGAAAATAAGATGAACTTTATCCGTCTTGTATTGGAAAAAGATTCTCTTAAAAAAGTTGTCAATAAACTCGAAAAGATAACCAATAGATCGATTCCTATCCCACGCGGATTTCAGCGGCAGAGTGTTGAAGACTACGAAAAAGAAAAGCAGACCTTTAAATACTGGTTCGTGCATCGATTCTTGCCTGTCGCGGTTATGTCCGCCATTGCGCTTATTTTGGTGTTATGTATTTCGGTCTTATCATGGCAGTTTATTTATAAACCGGTACGCTCGGAATCCCTCTATAAGACAGGATATTCCTATCTGGAGAACGGCCAGTACGAAACTGCAATAGAAAAATTCAATCGGGCAGGCGAATATAAGCGGAAGAGGAAATGGTATTTCTCGTATGCCCGTGCCTTTAGAGCAAAAAAACAATTTGCTGCTGCAGAAAAAATGTATCTTCGCCTAATTTACGACTTTAATAACGATAAAAAGGGTGGATTGGAATATGCGGACATGTTGAGTACTGATCTGCGTAATTACGAAAAAGCCGAAGCTGTTTTGCGTCGACGCGTCCTTGATCAGCATGTCAACGATAAGGATGGAATGCTCGCCCTTGGTGATGTGTTTATGAATTGGGCGGATGAAGATCCTGAAAAGTACAGCGATGCAGTAAAGATTTACAGTCGGTTGATTGAGCTCTATGGTGAAAATGATACCTTTCTTGTGCGGATGATGCGTTATTTTATCCGTACCGATAATCTGGCAGAAGTGTTGAATCTCAAAGATCATTTTTCTTCCCGTATAACAAAAATCGGTGCGGAAAATCTTACCGAGTTAAGCGGGTATTTGCTTGAGAAACGGTATAATCCCAAGCCACTCGATTCGGAAAAGCTCCGCTCAAAAATTGATGATGTTCGTATGTTGTTGGAAAAAGCTGTGCAGGCGGATAAAATGATGCCGGAAGCATATTATCATTTAGGTCGTTTTTTTATCTACAATAATAAGCAGGACGGTGCAATAGAAAATTTAACAGAATCGATTAAGTTATTTAAAACCGCTGCTCCAATGACTGCACGGCGTATCGGTAATTATATTGATGCGATGCGTCTATTGGGAGAGCAGTTAGTAGATCAAAAAAAATACCTTGAAGCTCAAACTCTTTATGCCGATGCGTTGAATATATATCGCGAATATACTGCATTTAAACCGTTGCCACCGAACAAAGCTATTGGTAGACTCTATGCGGATTACGGTGATATCGACTATTTTATTTCGTATAATTTCGACTCAGCGCTTGACAGTTATCAAAATGCGATAAAGGAATCGTATAATACGCCATCGGTAAATTACCGAATCGGCTATATACATTACCAACAGGAGAATTATCGGCAGGCAATAGAAGCAATGAGCCATGCATATGCGGAAAAAGCACACGATAAGAATTTACTGTATGGCTTTGGAAACGCGTTTTTTAAACGGGGTGACTATTTTGCTGCGTTGGCTGCATACGAAGAACTCTTAGGCTTGTTAAATGCACAGCATGCACGAAAAGAACAAGCTTTGTCCAATACTCGGCCTGACGATGCCGCGTTTATTGAGCGTTACATGCATACGGCTAATAATTTGGGTGCGACGCTGAGTAGATTGTCCGAGCGAACGGGCGACTCTCAGAAGAACGGACGTGCGCTTGCACTGTATGCGGAATCTACCCGTGCGTGGGATGCTTTAACCAGAAATCCTCAGACGATGATCCGTGCAAAATCGGTCGGCTTGGCCTATTTGAATACCCAAAATATGCTGAATACAAAGAGTTCGTATCAATCAGAGATTTACACCGATATACCGATGATACTTGAAAACGAGAGAGCGCTGGAACAAAAAGAGGATAAATAGCCTATGGATACCGAGATTTTAAAGTATGTTACAGCCGATACGGCAAACGGTATTACGGGCGTATTATGCACAATTATCGAAGCGCATGGATCTTCGCCGCGGGAAGCCGGGACGTCGATGTGGGTAACTCCGGATCTTGTCCGCGGTACGGTAGGCGGCGGTGTTTCCGAACATGAAGTGATCAAAAAGGCACGTGAAATACTGAAAACGGACGATGCTACCTGTATCATAAAGAAAAATCTTACCGCAGAGGAAGGTCTCGCGTGCGGAGGTTCTATCCAAGTGTATCTTGAAAAGATAGGGAATGATCCTGAACTGTTTATCTTCGGCGGCGGACACGTTGGGCGTGCGCTTGCAAAACTTGCTGCTTTTATCGGATTTCGAGTTACCGTCTGGGATGACCGTGCCGATTGTATTACGGAAGATTTGTTTCCGACAGCGCGGCGGCTCTGTTGTCCGCTGGAACAACTCTTTCTCAAAGAAACGGGTGCATCTATTCAAAATAATAAGGCAGTGCGCGATAATTCGCCGTCTTGCGGTAGCACTGAACCGCAGGAATCCCTACAGGTGTCTCATACCGTCCTACAGTTCCATAAAAATGTGTACTGTGTTGCGGTAACCCGCGGGCATCGCTGCGATGCGGATGTGCTGCGGTATCTGTACGGTAAAAAACTTGCCTATATCGGCATGATCGGCTCATTTGAAAAAAATGCTGCGGTGGTAAAAATGCTTGCAGATGAAGGTCTTAGTAAGGAATACCTCGATTCTATCTATAAGCCGATAGGTCTGCCTATCAGAGCGGAAACTCCGGAAGAAATTGCCGTCTCCATCGCCGCCGAGCTTATCGCAGTGAGACACCACGGAAATCCTGCATTATTGCGCAGCGGCTATGCCGACTCCCGACACGGATAGAATTGTAATTAAATGACACGTTAAATTACCCATTACCCACTGGAATCAACCATTACAAATTATCCATTATCAATTAACCGTACCCTTGAACGATACTCGAAAAATAACTAAAATATCTACTTATTATAGAAAATTATAGAAAAACAGAGCTGGAGGCTGGGGGCATGGAAGACCTATTGCACACGATTGAATTGGAAAAAGCATATAATCCTAAGGATTTTGAAGATAGAATCTATGTGGATTGGGAAAAGCAGGGGCGCTTTAAGCCGGTTAAAAAGACCGCTAATACCGGTAAATATGTCGTAGCCATTCCTCCGCCTAATGTAACCGGTGTTCTCCACATGGGGCACGGCTTAAACAATGTGCTGCAGGATGTCGTTGTCCGCTACCACCGCATGAAGGGTGATGAAACGCTCTGGATACCCGGTACCGACCATGCCGGTATCGCAACGCAAAATGTGGTTGAACGTCAGCTAAAGGCGGAAGGCAAAACACGGCACGACCTTGGGCGGGAAGCCTTTCTTAAACGCACGTGGGAGGTCAAAGAAAAGCACCATTCGATTATCACCAATCAGCTGCGTAAAATCGGCGCTTCCGTCGATTGGTCTCGGGAACGGTTTACGATGGACGAAGGGCTTTCCCATGCCGTCCGCACCGTATTCGTTACTCTCTATGAACGCGGGCTTATCTATCGCGGCAACTATCTGGTTAACTGGTGTCCTTCCTGCGGTACTGCGCTTGCGGATGATGAGGTCGACCATGAGGAGACCAAGGGGGGGATGTACCATATCCTGTACCCCCTTGCGGATAAAAACGGTGCCCCCTCCGCGTCGGAATATATCGAAATAGCGACAACCCGTCCCGAAACGCTTTTGGGCGATACCGCCGTTGCCGTACACCCCGATGATCCCCGCTATACTCATTTGGTAGGGAAGAAACTCGTGCTTCCGCTGGCCGGCCGCTGTATCCCGATTGTTGCAGATAGCTATGTCGATAAGGAATTCGGGACGGGCGCTGTAAAAATAACCCCCGCTCACGACCCCAACGACTGGGAAGTCGGCAAGCGGCACAATCTCGAAGTTATCAATATATTAAATCCCGACGGTACGCTGAATGCGGCGGTACCCGAAAAATACTGCGGCATGACGGTGAAAGCCGCCCGTGAAGCGGTTATCGCCGATTTGGAGGCAATGGGCTTATTTAAAGAGAAAGAAAATATTAAACATGCCGTAGGGCACTGCTACCGCTGTCACAGCGTCGTAGAGCCGTACCTTTCGGAGCAATGGTTTGTCAAAATGAAGCCGCTTGCAGATAAAGCGCTTGCCGCGTGGAAAAAAGGCGAACTCGTGTTCTATCCGCAAAAATGGGAGAATACGTACAGTCATTGGATGGAAAACATTCGCGATTGGTGTATTTCGCGGCAGCTGTGGTGGGGGCACCGGATACCGGTGTGGTATTGCCAAGACTGCGGTAAGATGACCGTTTCGGTAAAAGATGTAACCGAATGCCCTCACTGTAAGAGCGCCGCCCTCAAGCAGGATAGCGATGTGCTCGACACGTGGTTTTCCAGCTGGCTGTGGCCGTTCTCGACGCTCGGCTGGCCTGAAAAAACCGAGGATTTACAGCGCTATTACCCGACATCCGCCGTCATCACCGCGCATGATATTATCTTCTTCTGGGTTGCCCGTATGATTATGGCGGGGCTTGAATTTACCGGTACCGTTCCATTCCGAGATGTTTATCTGCATGACTTAGTGCGCGATAAACAAGGACGCAAGATGTCCAAATCGCTCGGTAACGGTATTGATCCGCTGAATATTATCGACGAGTACGGCGCCGACGCTCTTAAATTTACGCTTACCTTTATGTGCACGCAGGGGCAGGATATTCTTATCGACAACGAATCCTTTAAACTCGGCTCCCGCTTTGCCAATAAAATCTGGAATGCTTCACGTTATATCTTAGGAAATCTCGAAGGGCGGCGCATTGTTCCCGTTTCCGCCTCTGAATTAACCGAGCTTGACCGATGGATTTACCATACCCTCAACGAAACGGTTAAAAACGTGCGGGCAGCCTTTGAAGGGTACCGCTATAACGAGGTAGGGCACGGCATTTATGAATTCTTCTGGAATAATTTTTGCGACTGGTATGTCGAAGGGACAAAGCTTTCCTATAAGAGCGGAGATGATGCGGAAAAGGACCGGATAACCTCGGTACTGCTTGCCGTTTTGGAAGAATCGCTCCGGCTGCTGCATCCTGTGCTTCCCTTCGTTACCGAAGAAATCTACCGAAAACTTCCCGAACACTGCGCCGCCGGAGCTTCACACCGTGCAGAGGCGCTGATAACCGCCGATTATCCCGTCTATTGCGAAGAGCGTATCGATACGGTAGCCTCCGCACGCTTTACTGCGCTACAAAATATCGTACGGCTTATCCGCACGCTCAGAGCGGAATGCGGTATCGATCCTCAGCTCAAGCTGCATATTGCGCTCTATATCGAAGCAGGTTCTCCCGCAGCGGCTGCGTTTGAGAATATCGATTTAATTAAGTTATTGGCGGGACTCGCTGATATTGCCTTTATCGAGACGCCCGCCGATAAACCTGCAAATTCCATCGGAACGGTAGGGCCGGGCTTTGAAGCCTTTATCATTACCGGAACCGAGGTAGACCGCAGTCAATTGGCTGCACGCTTTACGAAAGAACTCGAAAAGGAAAAACAGGCGGTGTCCCGTTTAGCGGCAAAACTTTCTAATGTGAATTTTACGGCTCATGCCCCGGCCGAGGTTGTCAAAGCAGAAAAAGAAAAGCTGCATGAGGCAGAACGGCGGATTGAAAAATTTACGCTGTATTTGAGTGATCTTGTGTAAAGATTCCTCGGAAGGATAAGAAGATGGAACAACATGAAGTAGCACTGTTAAAAGGGATGTATCTTGCGCCCTATATTCATTTGGCAACCAGTTTACGGGGTAAAGCGCGCCATGCCGGCGGTAATATGTTTCGCCATCAACTCGATACGATGGCTACGCTTATCGACTACGGCTATATCGACAGTATTTTGTTGAAGGCGTCGATCGTCCATGACGTATTGGAGGATGTACCTGATTTTAATGTGAATGAACTATTGTCGATCGATTCGGAATCTTCTGCCGTTTATGAATTGGTTATGGAAGTTACCCGCCGTCCGGGGCAGACAAAGCCTGAATATCTACAGCATATTATCAGGCATGGTTCACAGCGTGCAAAGGTTCTTAAATGTGCCGATCGAATCAGTAATATGATCAGTTTAGGGTTTGTAAACGACCCTGAGTTTATTAAACGGTATTGTAATGAAACGGAGGTGTATGTATTCCCGATTGCGCTTGAAGTGAACTTTGATATGTATAACGAATTGCTATATCTTGTACAGTCCCGCTTGCAATATCTTGCTGATTTTGAATTTCTTCACCAACACCGTAGAGATACCGCATCTGTTTAAGAGATAAGGTCTATTAGTGTGTACGGAGCTGCCATTTTTCAGCAGCCCCTTTTCCTATTTTCGTAATTTATTCGTCGAAGTCATCCTCAAAACTGTCATCATCGTCATAGGCGTCATCAAAATCGCCATCGTCAAAATCATCATCGAAGTCGTCATCAAAATCATCATCGAAATCATCATCAAAGTCGTCATCGCTAAAATCATCGTCAAAATCATCATTGCCGAAATCATCATCAAAGTCGTCATCGAAATCATCGCCGTCATCGAAAGGAGCAGCCGATAAAAAATGATTTCCGAAAAAGAAAGAAACCTTGTTACTCATAGTGAACCATCCATTGTATTTTTAGAATATCTTATAAAAATGCCTTAGCGGGAAGGCACCGCCGTTCGGTAAACAGCAAAAGCATAATAATAAGAGTATATAGCTCTGTCAACAGGGCGCATTGCAATTTAGCTTAGTCGTGCGAGGCAACGTCGGTATTTATCC
Organism: Treponema vincentii; assembly: GCF_010365865.1. Taxonomy (NCBI): domain Bacteria; kingdom Pseudomonadati; phylum Spirochaetota; class Spirochaetia; order Treponematales; family Treponemataceae; genus Treponema; species Treponema vincentii. The sequence goes on from NZ_CP048020.1 coordinate 849,298, forward strand.
GGATTAACTCTAAAAGCCACAATAGGATCGCTGCCTTCTTCGGTGGCCTTGCTGATTGCTGCCGAAGCTTCTTCGATCATGCGGGGAGCAGGAATTAGCCGTCCTGCTCGTGTCGTGAGCCCAATACTGAGTGACTTTTTGGTAGAATCATCCAACACTGTATAGATTTCATCGTAGAGGGTGCTTGCAATTTGCATTGCCTGATCCAGCGGTGCATAAAAGATGATGACGCCGAGAATGTCTTTATTAAAGGCAAACACCTTATGGATACGATCAAGCGTCGAGCGTAGTAGATGAATAATTTGCTGGTTATGAGGTATATCAGTTGCATGAATAAGCAAAAGCGTTAAGTCCTCTTCGGCAACGGCTGTTTCGGTAATCGCAGTTGTTAATTCTTCTATGAGTGTGGCTTGTTCAAGTGAATGGTCTTCACTGCATGCCTCACCTGAAATCGGTGCATTTTCAAAGGTAGTAACGGATGCTTGTTTTGTATGTTCCTGTGATTCGGTTATAGGTTTCAGTGTTTGTGTGTGATTTTCAAAGGATCCGTAATTTTCTGCACCGAAATTCTGTTTGGTATTCGATTCCGAAGTACCGCTCGTTTTTGAATTATCCGCTTCAACTGTGTTTGAAGATATCGATCGTCCTGCATCGATGCCTTCTTGTTCCTCCGTCACACCGCGTTCGAGCTGTGTGTCTTCTGCGTGTTTCGGATATTCGGGGCGTTTTTGTTGGGACCGTTCATCATCATAGATATGGAGACGGTTGAGCGATTCAAGCTGAACATTTAACGGGAGGGAAGATGCCGTTTCAACCGGTTTCCCGTTATTTTTTTCCGGAGACGGCTGGGCACTGTTATTTTGCATTCTCTTGTGTGGATCAAAATTTTCCCTTTGTTGGAGAGTTGAAGTCTCTGTTCCAGTGAATGGTTTTGCAAACGGTCTGATTGTCTTCTCGTCACTCGTTGCAGTAGAGGGAATTTCGTCAACTTGAACAGCATCGGATTCCGTGGTATCCGTTTTAGAGGTGTGCGCAACACTTTCAAGCACGGTTTTCCTTTCGGAAGGTTTTAGATTTATATATGAGAAGATCAGCACCGAGGCAGTCATCAGTACAATCAACAGAAATAAAAAGAATACTATTTGACCGCGATTAAAGACCGTTTCAAGCGGAAGCATTTGGAGTGCTGCATGGGCGGTAATAGTGTTACTCGTTTTTTCAATAGGGATATGTATTTGAGCTACAGTAAAAAAAAGCGGCAGGTTTTTTACTTCGACCATATATTGTTCATTATATGAAAAAATATCGGTATTTTTCGGCCAGATAAACACGATACCGGTACTATCTCTAAGTAAAACCGCTTTTACATACTTGCTGTAGTTACGGCATAGCTGTTCAAGTTGTACTTGTAGTTGGGTTGGGTTACGCTCCTGAGCGGATTCCGACAAAATTCTGCCGGTATGCTGAGCAAACATCTTAAAGTTCTTCAATGCTTCTGTTTTTCCTGCGGTAGAATCACTGTGAAGGGTGAAAACAAACCATAGTAAACTTCCGATAATAACAAGCAATGCGCATACGGCATAGACCGACATCAGTATTTTTTTCATCATAGATCAGTATACTCCGAAATGAATTCCAATACAAGTTCCATATCGGTCAAATTTCCTTTTCTATGAGCTTTACACCATGCAAGCGCGGGAAGGAGAGTCATTACGGCATTCCGATCGTTTTGTCGCAAGCTTTTTGTAAAGGATGCAAGGAATGCCGTATACGGGAATTGCTGAAAGTCGCTCTGTTTCCAAGAGCTGATATGACGTTTTTCCGCTTCAAAAGCTGCTCTGTAAGAATCCAAAAGTGTTGTCCGATAGTTGAGTCCTTGTGCTGTCTGTTCGCTGTAGGTTTCGGTACGGAACATGAGACGGACAAACGAGTGCTCTTGAGGGCAAATACGCATCGCGATGCCGGCATATTGCGCTGAAAGATAGGTGCCGCGGCTATACGCTTTTCCGCCGGTATAGGCAAAGTCCATTCCGCTGCATTCGATATGCCGGTAACCGAGTGCCTGTGCCGCATGGTAGGCTGCGACGGCAACGGTGCCGGAACTCGTAGCAAGCGCCGGGAAAGGGGAAAAAAGTGCGGCTGCTTGGACAAGCGGATGTCCGCCTGCCGTAAAAAAGAAGGCATTACCGTTTTTGTAAAAGCGGCGCGCGCCGGTGGTCTGTGCCGAAAGGTCGAAAATACCTGTTGTTTCTTTAGATATGGCGCCGATAGTGTGTTGATATGAGATATGCTGCGGATCAATCGCGATGAAGAATTCCGGTGTAATACCGCTTGCGCATACGGTGGGGAAGGCCGTATCGGTACAAAATACGGTGTACTGCCGCCGCTCTTTTTTCAGCAACGATAAGCCGACTTCCAAGCTTGGACCTGCTCCTAATATGAGTGCCGTTCGAGTGGTATCAGTACGTGGGTAAGCCGGCTTGATAGAACCCGCAAGGCGTAAATTTAGAAAGGTATTGCGCAGCCAGATTTTCCCAAAATGTGCTTGAACTGAAAAGTCAGCTTTGATTTTTTCAAGTGCATGCTCGATCTTCTCCGGTAAATCTTTTACCTGAGCTTTATAGTATTCATTCCATGTCCTTAGAATATGATAGCCGAAGGTACCGTGTACAGCCGGTAAATAGGCTGCTGTAAGTGCAATTTCAAAGGTATCATCGGTACATGGTGGCAAAAGAAATACTCTGCTATCGGCGAACAGCTCCGTATAGTCGATGAGCGAAAGTAGTTGTTTGAAGGACTCATAATCGGATTCCGTAATTGCACAAAACGATTGAGGATATTTATTTAAAAAGATTTTGATGTGGATGCCGTTCCCCAAGCCGCAAAAAAGCATAAAACCGGCTCCAGAGGTAATGGTGCGTTCTGCCTCTCGTACAGGATTGTAAAGAGATTGCAGCGCTTGTCCCGATACAAAGAGCGGCACCGGCTCCCCTGTCTTTGCCGGTACGACACCTTTATAGGCAGTGCCTGTATGAGAGCGTTGGAGATTTTCTGCGAGTTCCGGCTGTTTAAGGCGTATTGTCGCGAGGTTCATCTCTAAGACTGTCATGTTTCTATCCTTTTAATGAGTGCGCCGAGTATGCGGCTTACCTGTTCCGCCAAGTTTGTTTGTGCCTTTTTATCTACAGGATTTTTTACCACGTTACAATAAGCGGTATAGTTGCACAAGGCGCATATCTGTTTTTCAAGCGTTGCCGCCTCTTCTGCGAGTCGCGTCGGTTCCGTTGCGATTAATGCAGGCACCTCAGTACGCAGTATGTTTAATAGGGCAAGGGCTATCTGTGTGCGTTCCTGACGGGAAAGCGTGGGGTAAGGGGTTACCGAAAGTCGTGCTTCTGTTTGCACGTTATCGGAGATACCGGTTGGCAGGTCTATGGGTCTGATATTCGCCAGCGGTGCCCCCCCCGTACCGGTGCGAAAAAGTCTCCGGGCGGATTCAGGCGGTAGCTGCAAAAACCATTGTCGGTAGGTTTCAAGTGATTGCGCCGCGAAGTTTTGTACGGCGAGTGCATCAGCAAGCGGATGTACTCTGTTCGTTTCGGCAAACAAGCGTGTGATACTTGCATGCGGCTGTGCATGGATAAAGCCTTTTGCAGCTGTCAAATCGACGCCTGCGAGGATGATATTTCGATTTGTATGCCGCAGCAACAGTTCGCAGGCCGTTCCCGTTACTGTGCCATTTTCACGGGCAACAAGTGGTTGTATATTTGTCGCTGTAAAGAGAGCTGTTTCCAGCGGAGAATTGTAAGAAAGCGGTACACAGAGATGGTTCTCCAGTATTGATGTTGGAACAGCTGCTTCGAGTGGAAAAGTAACGGGAACGCCTTGAGGCAATCGCGTAAAGTGAGACAATGCCCAATAACCGGCATCAGTACCGATGCACAGGTCTATCGGTATATTCCGCGCTGTTAGGGCAGCACATGCCGAGGATACGGCAAGGATAGAGTAGGATGTTGCCTGCACTGCGGTGAGCTGTTCTAAGCTCGGCCCCGCTCCGGCTAAGATAAAATCCTGCGCTCCGAATTGCAACGATGCAGGTTGCTCAAGATTAATAAAGTTACAGATCGTGTTTTTAAGCCACTTATTTCCAAAGAATGAACGGGTATGCATGATGCTCGTCAGCATATCGATTGTATTCCGGATAGTTTTCCAGATTGTATTCGCTGCATCGGGAAAAGCTTTGTCGGCAGCTTTCCAGCTTATAAAACGAGTCCCTGCCAGTTTTTCATCAGGTATATGTGATAGTAAGAAAAAAGGTAAGCTTCCGTTCCCCGGCCGCCAGACAGCATCCCAGAGGTTATCGGAGTCGGAAAAAGCTATTTCGTTGTATCGTACTGCGATACGCTTTGCATATGGAAATTTTGCTTTCAGTACCGATGCAAGGTAGGACTCTCCCGGTTCGGTTATGACGATAATCGACGGAGCACCTTCAATAGTGGAAGCAAACTGCTCAGCTTCTTTATTAGGGTTATATTTTGAATGGAGGCGAAAAGGAGACATGGGGTCGGTCGGCCGCTATGCAGAACTCGCATAGCGGCACTGGGAAGATTCTGTTATCAGGAAATGCCTAATTCTTCGAAAAGATGTTTATAAGTTTCAAAATATTCAGATTTGGCAAACTCTTCAATCTTTTTTTCGGGTAAGGCTTCCAGTAATTGATCCATATAGGAAAGAACCGATTTAATCTCGTTTTTCAGTTCTAATGGGATAGAAATGGTTTCCCGCTTTTTGCTTGCAGCTTGCAGCAATGTTTCCTGTTTCGGTTCTTCGAGAACGCTTTCTTTTTCCGGCTCAAGTTCGGGAATCGCGTCTTCAGCGATTGCGTCTAATTCTTCGATCGTATCTTCAGAGGCTTCAGATTTAGCTTTTTCGGCTTCCGATTTCATAGCAGGAGCTTCTTCGATAAAAGGTTCTTCGATAATTTCTTCCTTCATCTCCGCTTCTGCGGTACTTGATGAGTCTGCAAACGGATTCGGGAAATCTTCATCATTTTGAAGCTCGTGGATAGTACGCTCTCCTTCCATTTCTTCGGAAGACTGCGTCTCATTGTTAACCGATTCCATTTCTGTCGAAGGAACTTCAATCTCCTGTTCCGAAGGTATATCAAAGGCCTCTATATTTATATCTTCAAAGTCGCTTTCGTCATCTACCGACTCTGCTTCTTCGATATCTTCAAGCTTGTCCGCTTCTTGATGATGTTCCGCATCTCCGTCAATAAGCTCCATATCTTCATCCGTAACTTCCGATTGATCGTCAAGGTAGCTAAGATCTTCGGGCAGCGATGTAATGGGGGCGGGTTCTACATTAAAGACAGGATCTGAGGCAAGAAGCTTTTCCCCTTCTACCTCAGGTTTATAACCGTTATTCGTCTCTTCCGGAGAAGGCTCCGCTATACTATCCTCAAAGGAGTGATCGACAGAAGGCTCTTCTTGAATCTCCGGATCAATATCTTTTGTAAGTACAGGCGGCACTTCATAGGTTTCGGTTGCTTCCTTGGGAGTTCCTTCATCGGTAGATGATCGCTCTCCATCTTCAGCGTTCCGTTCTTCGGTAAAGTCCGCAGTAATAAGGATGTTATTTAGCTCATCACCAGTGAGGGCAATCGTTTCGTCCGTGTCATCATCGCTGAAAAATCCAGAACTTTCCGTGTCGGCAGCTTTGTTTTCTGTATGCGCGGCAGTATCTTTTACCGGTATTTCGGAAATTACTTTTGATTGAGCTGTCATACCAGCTTTTAAGCTATTCAACTCTGCCTTCAGATCACTGATTTCGTGAGCAATTTGCATCAGCAGTTCCGTCGCTTTATCTTGTTCAGGGGCAGTGTGTCGGGATGGTTCGGCTGTTGTGTCCATGGTTTCCTTTGAATCCTTTTCCAGAGCGGGTTCTATCGGTTCTTTTTCAGGTTTGACGGCTTGCCGTGTTGAAAGCAGATCCTCTTTAACAGCTTCAACATCGTCAAAGAAGGTTGTGTCCTCCGCATCGGATGATTCGTTGTTTGTCTCCGTGCCGAAAATCGAAATATCGGCATTATCTTCTACAATTTGTGGAGACAGTTCCGAAAGCGGCTGTCCCTTAGCTGCTTCATCATCGGCCGTAACATCAATATCGAAAGCAGCCTCTTCTTTTTGTTCATTGTGTTTGGATTCTTGCTTTTCAGAAGCATCATCTTTGAGAATATCGTTAAAATCATCGACTACCTCAAAGTCATCATCCGATCCGGAGTTTTCAGCCGGAACGGCGTCTTCAAAATCGTCAAGAGAAATTTCGCTGAAGTTTTCGAGTCCTGCCGGTAGTTCATCATTATTCGAATGTTTTTCCGTATCGTCCGTAATTTCGGTAAAAGCAAGGTCTATTGGCTCTTCTTCAACAAATGTGTCGGAATTTTCTTGATGCGTTTCTTCTGCGGGGATGTCATCCGAGAAAAAATCATCAACATCCAGCGACTCAAAACTGTTTTCGTCAAGCGCGACATTGGGAGAATCACTGTCGGTATGCGATGAAGCGGGTGTTTCCAGTGCTATTTCAGTTGAAGTATTTGTGTCGTCCAATTCTTCAAGTTCGGGTATTTCCGTATCGGCAGCCATATCCGAAAAAGAGAAATCATCATCAAAATTCGTGCTGTCTTGCTCTGAGCCTATGTCGGAATTGCTCGTAAATTGAGAATCGTCTGAATCGAGCGGTTCATTAATATCTTTCTTTTTCTTAAGCCATACACCATACATATCCAATTTTTCCGTACTTTTACTGTTTATAGAAAAATTAGGATCATATAAATCATCGGTTTTGTTAAAATTATCCATAAAAATTTCTCCACAAGGGCGGCGTCATTATATCATGTATCGGCATACCCTGTATATAACATGAGTGGAAGTCGTGCCGAGAGTTTCTAAAAACTCAGTATTTGCAGGTACTTCCCTACCGATTTTGTCGGTGTCTTCAACTTTCTATTGTACCTTATTTCAAATAAAATTCAAGAAAATATTTATTTTGCCGTTATTAAAATCGAGTATGAAATTTTATTTGAAAGCTATTACGCCGATCTTCGTATTTGCGTTTTTTTATAGTTTTTTGAGTATTTGTTTGGGGGCACGCGGTTTTTTTGCACGCCAGCAGCTGAAGCGACAACACGAGGCTCTTGTACGGCATGTGCAGCTTCTGTCTGATATCGGAGAAGATCTGAATATCCGTATCGCGAATTTGTCCTCCGATCCTCAGACCATCGTCGTGTACGCGCATGAATTAGGATATGTTCAAAAAAATGAGCGGCTTATCAAATTGATGAACTTTTCCGGGGCGGCGGAGCGTACCGAGGATGCCGGCGTTGTGTATTTGATAGAGGCTCCTCGCTATTTGCCGGATACTGTATGCAAAACGATTGCAGTTTCCATGAGCATTATCGTAATTATATGCGAGATGATTGGAAGTAAAAAAAATGCGCATTCAAAAAAAAGCTCCTGATTCGATGGATGTTGTTGCCGCGGAACTCAGGCGTGGCAATATTGCGGTTATCCCGACAGATACGATTTACGGTTTTTCCGGTTTGATCGGCAAGACTGCCGAAGCAATTGCCCGCATTAAAGGAAGATCGGAAGATAAACCGTTTATCGCCCTCATCGCCGAACCGGCGGATATTTACCGCTATACCGAAATAAAAATTCCCGAACATATTCTGAGCTTGTGGCCTGCGCCGCTGACGCTCATTGTCCCATTAAAAGGGAAAGGGCAGGGGACTCAAGCCTTTCGATGTCCCGCAGATGATTGGTTGCGGAGTGTCGTCGCTGCGGCGGGGGATGCGGTGTATTCGACAAGCGTCAACCGTTCGGGAATGCCGCCCCTTACCGACATAGATGCTATTTGCTGCGAATTTGAAGATTCCGTTTCGTTAATTGTCGATGCCGGTAATCTTGAGGGACTCCCTTCTACTCTTGTGGATTTAAGTTCCGGTACTCCCCGCGTGCTCCGCCAAGGTTCTGTCGTTATTGATTAATAAGGATAATCGCATCAAACTGTTTTGCTGTATTTCCCGCAGAATAAATAGGCTATATCTATCCGTGCGGATGGGCTTTGTGGTACAGCTCTTGGAGCTGGGCTGCCGTGATGTGGGTGTACCGTTGGGTGGTTGTGATATTGCTGTGTCCCAACAGTTCCTGTACGACTCGTATGTCCGCTCCGCGGGTGATGAACATCGAAGCAAAGCTGTGCCGGAAGGCATGCGGCGTCAGTTTTTTATAGTTCGGGAGAAGGGCGGTGTACCGGTTGATGATGTACCGGATGCCCTGCGTTGTAAGCGCGCCGCCGCGGCAGTTTAAAAAAAGCGCGTCTTCCGCAACCGCAGTTTTTAAGCCGTCCTGTTCTTTTAGGTAGGCAATCAGTTCCGCCCGTTCCGTCAAATACTGCTGTACCGCTTCCCGGGCAAAGTCCGCAAAGAACACCTTGCGTTCTTTGCTTCCTTTTCCTTGTACGATTGCCCAGCTGCAATCTCCCTTTAAATCCGTTATTTTGAGCCCTTGCAGCTCCGCCGCGCGGCAGCCGGTAGAGTAGAGCGATGAAAAGATCGCCGCATCGCGGGCGTACCATAAAATGCCCGCTTCTTTAGGAAATTCACAGAAGCGTTCCGCTTCGTCGGGGAAGAGGAAGCGGGGCAACTTGTCCGGCTGTTTGAGGTTGCGGACAACCGCGGCGGGGTTCGTGGTGCAGAGCCCTTTCTGCAGGGCATAGCGGTACAGCCCTCGTACGCAGGAGAGGGTACGGTTAATGCTTGCCGGTGCAAAATGCCGGTTGCCGAGGTCTGCAACAAAGATGCGCACCTGTGTTCTCGTAACCTCGGTAAAGGCAAGCTCATTGTCTGCAAGCCAATCAGAAAAAAGCTTGAGGTCGTTCCGGTAGGCTTCAATGGTTTTTTCCGAAAAATGCCGCACCCCTGCGCTGTAGGCGAGGTAGTCTTCAAAGACCGTATCCATCGGCTAGTCGATATCCCGGTCTTCGATGCCTTCGACAACGCTGTGCAGGTAATCGCAGTCAGGGTTTACACAGGCTTTATAGCTTCCGTTCTTTTTATCGTATTTTTCAACCATGAACCAGCCGCATTTGGGACATAGTGCGTTGATAGGCTTAAAATGAGAGATAAAGTTACACTTCGGAAAGTTGGTGCAACCGAAAAATTCTTTGCCTCGTCCTTTTGCCCGCCGGGATACGATGTCTCCGCCGCAGCCGGGACGCGGGCATTTAGCCAATGGGATGGATTTGGTATTGCGGCATTCGGGGAAACCCTCGCAGGCCAAGAAAAAGCCGAAGCGGCCGAGCTTTTTCATCATTCTTTTGCCGCATTTTTCGCATGTAAAGTTTGTCGGCTCATCGAGGCTGCCTTTCAAACTGCCTAAATGCGCCATCACCGAATCCACCTGCGCGATAAACGGGGTATAAAAGGAGCCGATAATCTTTGACCAGTCGGCATTGTGTTCTTCTATTTCGTCCAGTTTTTGTTCCATACCGGCGGTAAAATTGACGTCGATCACATCTTTGAAGTTTGCGACTAGCAGATCATTGATTATTCTACCGAGCTGGGTAGGAACAAGCTGCTTATTGGAGCGGTTGACGTAGTAGCGGTCGAGCAGTACCGAAATAATCGGTGCATACGTCGAGGGGCGTCCGATGCCTTTTTGTTCCAGCATCTTAACGATACTTGCGTCGGTATAGCGGGCGGGCCCCTGCGTAAAGTGCTGTTCGGGAGTCAGGCTGTCTACCGTCAGGGTATCGCCGGTTTTTAAGGCCGGCAACGCCTTGCCTTTTTCTTCTTTTGAAAGGAGCAGATTGAGCACGGCGTAGAATCCTTTGTCCGTTACCTTGGTAGAAGCCGTTCTAAAGACCGCATCTCCTGCGGAAATCTCATAGCTGAGCGTTTCGGTCTTTGCGCCGGTCATCTGGCTTGCAACAAAGCGCTCCCAGATAAGTGTATAGAGGCGCAACTGGTCGCGGTTGAGGTAGTCTTTCAGATAGTCGGGCGTATAAGTACAATACGTGGGGCGGATACCTTCGTGGGCGTCCTGTGCTTTTGCTCCGACGCTGTAGAAATTGGGTTTTTCCGGTAAAAAAGCGGGATATTGCTCGCCGATCCAGTTGCGCACTTCCGCAAGGGCAACATCGGAGATACGCACCGAGTCGGTACGCATATAGGTGATTAAACCGACGCGGCTTGAGCCGACGGCGATACCTTCGTATAGCTGTTGGGCAATCTGCATCGTTTTACGGGAGGTAAAGCCGAGCCGATTCGCTGCCGTTTGCTGCATTGTAGAGGTCGTAAATGGAGGTTTGGGATGGATGGTCTTTTGGGTACTTTTGATATCGGTAACCGTTGCTTCTTTTCCATTCAATACATCGATGATAGCCTGTACTTCCCGCTCGTTTTTAAGCGTCGGTTTTTCTCCTTTATATAACGCGAGCTGGGCATCGAAGGCTGTTTTTCCTTTTTTAAAGGCTCCTTCCAGCGTCCAAAATTCTTCGGGGATAAAATTTTCTACCTCCGCTTCCCGTTCGCAGATGAGGCGCAGCGCAACCGATTGTACCCGCCCTGCGGAAAGGCCGTTCTTTACTTTTTGCCAGAGCAGGGGAGAAAGGTTATAGCCGACAAGTCGGTCGAGGACGCGGCGGGCTTTTTGCGCATTGACTTTCGCTTCGTCGATATCCATAGGATTTTGCACCGCAGTTTTAATTGCCTGCGGCGTGATTTCGTTAAAGACGATGCGGTTTATCGGAACCTCTTCGCATTTTTCTCGTATCGCATTGCAGAGATGATAGGCAATAGCTTCCCCTTCGCGGTCATTATCACTTGCGAGAAAGACGTGCTTGGCGTTCTTTGCATCTTGTTGCAGTTCCTTCAAAAGTTTTGCGCGGCCGCGTACGGTGATATATTCGGGTTGAAATCCGTGTTCTATATCAATTGCGATACGGGACTTCGGTAAATCGATTAAGTGCCCCATCGATGCCTTAACCGTATAGCCGCTGCCTAAGTATTTTTCGATTGTTTTTGCTTTTGCCGGCGATTCTACGATAATCAAGTTTGTTTTTTTCGTTTTTGTCGCGGTTTTTTTCGCCATTTATCGTGCTCCTTTCTCAAACAAAGGTAGTTGTATCTGCCCGTCTCTCTGCAAATACTGCAAGGTTGGGTTTGCCCATTCGCGTAAAAGGTCGCCGGCATGTTCAACCGGAATTGCTCCGTCCTCAGCGAGCTTTTTGCAGCCGGTATTCTGCACGGAATCCTGTAATCCGGCATATACGCATACGTCGCGTCCTTGCTCGAGGGCAAAGTCCGCAGTAATGAGCGCTCCCGATTTTGCCGGCGCTTCGACGACAACGGTTGCGCGGGCTAACCCTGAAATAATCCGGTTACGCTGCGGAAAGCGATAGGCGAACGGCGGTTCCCCGGGCGCATATTCGCTGAGGATGCAGCCGCCCGTTTCGAGTATCCGGCCTGCGAGCCGTGCATTACTCTGCGGATATAACCGGTCAAGTCCGCATGCCAGTACTGCGGTCGTTAGGCCGCCGCCCTCTAAAGATCCCCTGTGCGCAAAGGTGTCGATGCCTCGTGCCAGCCCCGAAATAACGGGGATACCGGCGTGCCCGCATTCGGTACCCAGCTGCAGTGCCGCTTTAATACCGTTCCCCGTCGGGCGGCGCGTGCCGACAATTGCCACCGCAGGCGTATCGGCTTGCGGTAAGATGCCGCGGTAGTACAGCAAAAAAGGCGCATCGGGAATTTCCCGTAGCAGGGGAGGGAAGTCGGAATCATCGTAGAACGTCATGTTGATTCGGCAATACTTCATCAGCGCCTCGGCTTTTTCTACCGCCTGCGGCAGCTGTTCCGGTTTATAACTGCGTGTACGGAGTGTCCGTCGTATCATCCGGCTGAGCGTATCTATTGAACTTACTGTAAGTGCTTGCAAAGTGTCAAGCGTGCGGGCAAGTAAAAGGCGTTCGCTCCCCTTTAGAAAAGAGCAGTACGAGAGTGCAATGTAGAGTTTCCGCCGTTCGGCATCGGTTTTTGTATTCATTATTATGCGTAGAAGCCTACTATTTGCTCACTGCCTTACAGCCGCCGGATCGTTAGCGCCGGGCATTTTCTACGAAGGCCTTGTTTCGTTCGGCATCGGCGCGCTGTTCGGCGCTTCCGCTCGTTTTGATAATACGGTCGTAGGCGGCAATCGCTTTCTCATATTGACCGGTCATGTAATAAGCGCGCCCAAGGATAAATAGGGAATCCAGCGGTTTTTTTTCGCGGGCTGCTACCGGTTCCATAATCGTGATGGCATCTTCCGGCCGATTCAATTCAAAGACATAGAGAACGGACAGTGCATACACCGCCCGCGTATAGGTGGGGTCAAGCTCCACGGCGCGTTTATAGGCGGAAACCGACAAGTCAAAATATGCCCGCCGTTCGTCAAGGCTCATATTCGGGTAATCGAGGGTACTTTTTGCGATGACGGCAGCACATACGCCGATTTGATAAAATACATGCTGATTTTCGGGGAAATATTCCAATGCGCTGCGGAAGGCTTCCAGCGCTTTTTTGTACATCTTTTTATCCATGTACCGGCGGCCGAGAATTTTGTACCAAATGCCGATTCGCTGTTCCATCGTCAGGATATCATTCACCTTCCCCTGATATTTTTGAATTGCCGATTGTAATTCTTCTATAGAAGAGGGATTCTTGACACCCATCTCCATATCCTGCATCCGCCGTATAAAGGCGTTATCTTTACAGGCAACGCAAAGGAAAAGAACGGAACATAATAACCCGATATACGGAACTTTCTTCGATTTCATGTAAACCTTCCATCTTTGTGCGATATTTTAGCTTTGTCAAAATTTGCCGTCAGCTGATGAATAATGCGATTCATCTCTGGTAAACTATTCTTATATATCTTTGTTTGATTGTCAATATTACCGTTGCGGCAAGGTATCTGGCTCCGCTTGGAGATATCTTCTAAAAATCTAACCGAGTTTTTTTTAGATGCCCTTAACTTCTGCGTAAAATATTGCGATTCCTTTTCTTTTTTACTATAATGGACACTCAAAGTAGGGAAACACCGGTTAATCCGAATGCGAATCAACAACCCCGACGTAGGGCATCGGGATATTAAGCTTTCCGCACGAATCAACACGTTATTAGCGCACCCTCTCAAGTACAAAGGAGTTTTTTATGTCTGCTAAGGAAATACCGATTGAAGAAATCGCACTGCAAATTGTCCTTTCCGTCGGAATTATCATTATCGCTGCGAAGTACCTCGGTCTTCTTGCTAAAAAAATCAATATTCCGCAGGTTGCCGGAGAAATCGTTGCAGGGCTTTTCTTACGTTACCTGCCTTTTTTTCATAATTTCGGCGGTTCCGAACCGAATATTATCTACGCCGAAACCAACCAGTTTATCGAGTATATGTCCGAGATCGGTGTCATCTTGATTATGTTCTCTGCCGGTTTGGGGACTAATTTAAAATCGCTTGTTAAATCCGGCATAAAATCCACCGTGATCGCTGCCTGTGGTGTTATCGTACCGTTGATTTTAGGCACGGCTATGGCATTGGGCTTTTGGGGCTTTGACGGATTTGGGACACCTGTATTTTATCAAGCTCTGTTTATCGGAACTATCTTAACGGCAACGTCGGTCAGTATTACCGTTGTGGCCTTAAAAGAACTGGGAAAGATAAATTCGGAAGTCGGGCAAACAATTATCAGCGCTGCAATCATCGATGATGTCTTCGGCATTATTGCATTAACGGTTGTACTCGGTGCCAGTTCCGGCAAAGGCGACTACCTTGGGCTTATTATAAAAACGGCAGCTTTCTTTGCCGCTTCGTTAGTTGTAGGTTACCTAATTTATCGAATTTTTAAATGGTATGATAATAGGCATCCGCATACCCACCGTATTCCGATTTACGGACTGGGAGTTGCTTTGATTTTTGCCTATTGTACCGAACGGTTCTTCGGCATCGCGGATATTACCGGTGCGTATGTTGCAGGAGTTGTGTTTTGCAACTTGCATGATGCCTCTTATATGGAACAAAAAATAGACATCAATTCATATATGTTTTTTAGTCCTCTCTTTTTTACTGCCATTGGGCTTAAAACGGACTTAAGCGGTCTGAATATGAGCTTGATATGGTTTTCGATAGCCTTTGTGCTTATCGGCTGCTTGGCAAAGATCATCGGCTGCGGCGGTTCGGCATTGGCTTTGGGCTTTAAGCGACGGGAATCGCTCCAGATAGGGCTGGGAATGATGGTACGCGGCGAGGTAGCCCTCATCGTAGCGCAAAAAGGTCTTGCTGTCGGTATGGTTAAGGCCGAATATTTTGCGCCGGTTATTTTACTGATCATTGTTTCTTCTATGATTGTGCCTATTTTACTCGGGAAAGCATTTTCGGAAAAGGATCTGCCGCCTGCAGGGACACCCGCCGTATAGCACATCAGGACGTATCCCATTTTCCTAATCATCGGAAAACGGGACACTAACCGAAGATAAGGCTATAGGGCGCAGTTGCTTATCGGCTTTCGTTCACAAAGACACGCGGAACACGCTTGTGAATGCCGCAGGTAATTTCGTAGGGAATAGTTCCGGCGATATCCGCCAGCGTTTGTGCGCTGTTATCCTGCGGATTCGGGCCGAAAATGCATACTTCGTCCCATCGCTGCACCCATGGGTGCGCGCCGAGGTCAACCATACATTGATCCATACATATTCTACCGACAATGGGGAAAAATTCGTTGCCGATGCGTACCTTCAACCCGGGCGAAAGCGCGCGGCGTAAACCGTCCGCATATCCGATCGGAAGCGTTGCAATATAGGTATCCTGTGGGGCTGTCCAGTTGCGCCCGTAGGAAACGCAGGTGCCGGCGCGTATTTGTTTTATCAGTACCACCTGCGTTACCAGTTCCATAACGGGTTTTACGTCGATAGCTGTTGCTGCGTTCTGTACGGGCAAGTAGCCGTAGGCAAGGAGTCCGGGGCGCACCATATCAAACCGAGCTTCCGGCAACAGCTGTACCGCACCTGAATTGGCAGCATGAACGAGTGGAATGTGTATACCCGTCTGTCTGATTGCTTCAACGGCATCGCTAAAACGTTCGAGCTGACCTTTTGTAAAAGCACGATCGGATTCGGAATCGGAATCCGCAACGGCAAAGTGCGTTGCGACGCCTTGTAGCCGCAAGTGTTTTGCCCGCACAATTTGAGTCGCTAATTTTACAGCTTCCGACGGCCTGCAGCCTATCCTGCTCATGCCGGTGTCCACTTTAAGATGTACCGCGACGGTTTTCTTTTGCACATCGGCTACGCGGTTAAGCTCATTGATAAATTCTTCGTCGATCACGAGCGGTTCCAGTTTATAGTCAATAATGGAGTCTATTTCTTCCAAAATCGGCAGACTGAGCGAAATGATGGGAGCGACAATGCCTGCCTCTCGAAGTTCTATACCTTCCTGCACGGAAGCGACGGCAAGATACGAAACCCCTGCTCGAATAGCTGCAATCGCCGTTCGTACGGCACCGTGTCCGTAGGCATCCGCTTTGACCGGTAAACATATCTTTGTTTCCGGAGCAAGGGTTTGTTTGATTTGGGTAATGTTATGTTTCAGATTATCCAGATGGATAATCGCTTTTGTTGCACGCATGGGCGGCATTGTACTGCAAACGGCAAATAATTGCAATTTATAAAAAAACGCCTTAATACGTTTACCCCGAGGCGCGCCCTTGACATTATTTTTATGAGTGATATACTAGCGGCGTATTTGTAAGTTTTAGCTAATTAGTTGAGGGCTTTATGTATATTACACAGAATAAAAAACATACCTTTGCCGCAATTTTGTTCGCTTTATCGTTCATATTTATTCCGGTTAGCGGACTGTATGCCGCAAACGACGAAGAGGTGCTGGATTCGTGGACAGGAATTGTAAAAAAGATGGAAGTGCACCTCAATAATGCCTACGACCTTTATACTCAAGGGAAATCCAAAGAGGCGTATGACGAAGTGAACGTTGCCTACTTTAGGTTTTATGAATCTAAAGGGATGGAAAAGATAACGATGGGGTATCTTTCCGGTGCCCGTAAAACAACGGTGGAAAATGCGTTTTATGAATATCGTCGAAATGTCTACAGCGATAAAGACAGCGAGATGGTAAAAGCGCATAAAGATAAGCTTATTGCAATGCTTTACCATGATGCAGCCGAGCTTGACGGCACGTTGGACGAAAGCGGCAGCGAGACTGCAAATACCGCTCAATCGGCAGTTGTTGCAACGTTTATTTCCTGTTTTGTATTGGTACTCCGCGAAGGCTTGGAAGCAATCCTTGTTATCGCCGCTATTATCGCCTATCTTGTAAAAACGGGAAAAAAGAAATATATCATGTCGGTATATGTCGGTGCGTTGGGCGGTATCTTGGTAAGTATTCTGCTGGCCTTTTTGTTCGGCGCTGTTGCCGGTGCTCAGAGCGGCATCGCTCAGGAAGTTTTTGAAGGCATCGGTATGTTTGTCGCAGTTATCGTGTTGTTCTATGTCAGTAACTGGATGCTTTCAAAGTCCGAAACCGAAGCATGGGAACGGTACATTCATAAGAAGGTTGAAGCATCGGTTTCTACCGGAAATAAATGGGTCTTAATTTTCGCGGCCTTTATTGCAGTTGCGCGTGAAGGTGCCGAGCTTATTCTCTTTTTCCAGGGCGTTCCCATTCATGGAACGAGCGGCCGGAATGCAATGATCTTGGCGATTGTGCTGTCAGCGATTGTACTGATTGCCGTATTCCTAGTATTTAGGTTCTTAACCGTGCGGTTGCCGTTAAAGCCTTTCTTCTTGGTTACCAGTATATTGATGTATGCGATGTGCTTTTCGTTTACCGGAAAAGGTGTGTCGGAACTGCAAGCTGCCGGTGTTGTCAATAAGACCGTTATTCCGTGGATGGGCTTTGAAATGGACTTCCTCGGCATTTATGCAACGTATGAAAGTCTCATTCCGCAGATTATCGTACTCGCGGTGATTATCACAATGTCTGTTGTGTATGCAAAAAAGAATAAACAACAGCGTGCTCAAATTGAAGCTGAAAAGGCGAAGATTGGGCAAAAGTAAAAAGATATAGGGCGATCTCAAAAGCAAAGTTTTTGAGATCGCCGATGACAACTGCTTTTGGGCTGCCGGATTGCGGAAAATAACCGGTGTCCTGCAAGGCTGTAATGAATGTGAAACAAAAAGAAAATAAAGATATTTATAGGAGGATAGTTTCAAAATGAAGAAAACCGTATCTTTCCTTTTTGCACTGATTGCAATCGCTTTTGTGCTTGCATCATGTGAAAAACCTGCGCAAAAGCAGGAAATGGCAAAACCCGCTGCAGAACAAAAAGCTGCGGCTCCTGCACCGACTGAAGAAGAAGCTGCAGGTTTTGATGAGTTCCCAATCGGAGACGAACAGGATGTAGGCCCGCTCCACATCGGTGGCGTTTACTTCCAGCCGGTTGACATGGAACCTGCCGGAAACAGCCTTTCCAAGAACGAAGCTGACTGCCACATCGAAGCGGATATCCACGCAAATGATGAGGGTAAAGCGCTCGGTTACGGCGTAGGCGACTTTGTTCCGTATCTTCATGTTAAGGCTTATGTTCAAAAGCAAGGCTCGAGCAAAGTGCAGGAAGTTGCATTTATGCCGATGAATGCCGATGACGGCCCTCACTATGGTGCAAACATGAAGTTCGAAGAAGGTCTCGGCAAATACAATGTCAAATTCGAAATCAAAGCTCCGGGTAACGATTACCTGTTGCACGTTGACAAAGAAACCGGTGTTACCGGCCGTTTCTGGACGGAACCGCTCGTTGTCGAATGGAAAGATTTTGAATGGAAAGGACCTCAGTGGTAAACAGTATGCAGTTTTAAGGCGGTGCCGGTTCATTTAAATAGTTAATCGGTATGTCTTACAATCAACCTGTTTGGAAACTTCCGTTTCGGGATAGGTTGTCTTGGAAACTGCTTTGCCACACTAAGCGGTAATCGTTATTCTTTCTTTGCAAGATACTCCTATTGAAAGGTATGTTTTGGGAAAGAGTGGCGGTTACCGCCGGTTTTTTCTTGGAGGTGTATCATCTTAAAATTTTATATAAGAGTTTTTGAAGCAGGTATCGCCTTTGCATTGGTGTTAGCCGTTGTATTTGCTTCATTTAAAACTCAAGAGTCCGAGAGAACGGAAGAATCGGAAAAAAAAAACGGCTTGTCGTTTTAGCAAGTATGCTGCTGGGCTTTGCCGGCAGTATTGTTTCAGCAATTCTTAGATCAATTCCCAACTATATAAATAGAACACGTTTCGCTTTTTGGTGCATGGTTCCTGTTACCATCGCACTTCTCTTTTTACTCATCCTGCTTTTTATTTCACCCAATCTTAAACGAAAGATAGCGCATATATATGAAAATCTTTTTAGTGCGGCAATTTTCTTGTATGCAGCCTCGATGCTGTTTTACTATCTTCCCGTTATCATCATGCTGGCAACCACATTGGTTAATTACGGCGAAAGCGCGGTAAGTACGATTGTCTTATTCAGACTGATAGGCTATGTACTCGGTATTGTGTGTATGCTGTGCGCCGGTTTAGCGATCTATAAAACGTTGATTAAATTATCGGCCATAGAACTCAAGGTATCGGTTGCCGGAGCGCTTTGCATTTTTGGTGTTACGCAGGTGGTTGTTATTTTACAGCGCCTCTATTCGTTGGGGATTATTCCTCGCAACGACTTTATCTTTGCATTCATTGCCGCGGTCGTAAACCACGGAAATTTCTTTACCTTTGCAATTATCCTATTCATTATGATTCCGCCGATTATCCTCTGGCGGAAGAACCGGACAATTACGGAAACGTATCACAACAATGCAGAACTGCGGAAACTGAAAGCGCAAAAGCGCAACGCACGCCGGTGGGCGAAATTTTCGCTGGTCTTGCTGATCGGTTCGGTTTTATCTCTGTCCGTTTTGCGGCACTATGTCGACCGAGAAGTTCCGCTTTCGCCGCCGGAAAATTATACGATTGCCGACGGTATGGCGATGATTCCTATTTCGGAATTGGAAGATGATAAGCTGCACCGGTATGCGTATACTTCGGAGCAGGGAATTGAAGTCCGGTTTATTGCCATTAAAAAGAGCGAAGGCTCGTACGGCGTAGGGCTTGATGCGTGCGATATCTGCGGTCCTACCGGATATTTTGAACGGAACGGGGAGGTTATCTGTAAACTCTGCGATGTCGTGATGAACAAGGGAACTATCGGCTTCCCGGGCGGATGTAACCCTGTGCCGGTTGCGTATATCATCCACGATGAAAAGATCAAGATAAAGATAGCCGATCTTGAAGCGGAAGCGCACCGCTTTAAATAGGAATATCCAGATGGAGGTTCGATAGCAATGTTTTGGAGAATGATAGCCGGTTCCCTCTTCCGTCAGAAAGGGAAGATGGCGATGATTGCGTTTACCATTGCGCTGGGTGCGAGTCTTTCAAGCGCAATGCTCAATACGATGCTCGGAGTAGGGGATAAGGTAAATCAGGAGCTGAAAACCTACGGAGCGAATATCAATGTCGTGCATAAAGAGGCCTCGCTTCTCGATGATATTTACGGAGTAGAGTCGGGGAGTACCAAAAAGTATTTACGCGAGGATGAGCTGTATAAAATTAAGACTATATTTTGGGCGTACAATGTTGTTGACTATGCTCCGTTTTTAAACGTGTCCGTTGAATATAAGGGACAAAATAAGCCCGTCCGCCTGACCGGTACATGGTTCGATTATAAAATAGACTTGCACACCGGACAGGAAGTTATTACCGGTATCCGGCGGATGCGGACGTGGTGGGAAGTAACCGGTGCTTGGGCTTCCGATACCGATGATTCCGCCTGTATGATCGGCAGCCTCTTTGCGGGGAGGAACGCTATTCATGTCGGCGATGTAATCGAAGTAACAGGCCCTGCCGGAAGCGCATCGTTGACTGTTTCCGGCATATTCAATTCGGGCAGCAACGAGGATGAGTACATCTTTACACCCCTTCATACGGCGCAGCGCCTGTTAGGAAAAACCGATGTATGTGAGAGCATTGAGGTAAGTGCGCTTACGACGCCCGATAACGATCTCGCACGAAAGGCCGCGCGGAACCCTTTGAGTTTAACCATCAAAGAGATGGAGGTATGGTACTGCACCGCGTATGTCAGCAGTATCTGCTATCAGATTCAGGAAGTGATTACCGATGCCGTTGCAAAACCGGTGCGGCAGGTTGCCGAATCCGAAGGGGCGATTTTAAATAAGACCACGCTGCTGATGCTCTTAATCACAATTTTGAGCTTGCTCGCTTCCGCATTGGGAATTTCCAACCTTGTAACGGCAAGCGTGATGGATAGACGCGCGGAAATCGGTTTAAAAAAGGCAATCGGCGCGAGCAACACGGCGGTTACCGTATCGGTACTGACGGAGATTATGATTATCGGATTAATCGGCGGAACAATCGGCTACTTTGCCGGATTGGGTTTAACGCAGATTATCGGACGGAGCGTATTCGGTTCGGCTATTCCTCCTGCGCCGATGGTGATTCCGATTGTCGTGCTTATCATCTTTCTTATCACCCTGCTCGGCAGTCTGCCTTCGGTACGGTATTTACTCAAGCTCAATCCTACGGAGGTGCTGCATGGAAAATAAAATGCACGTCGAAAGCGGAAAGAGCGGATACGGGAGTGAAACGCTATGACAAGAAATAGAATGTATTTAAAGATGATTACAAGCTCGCTGATACGCCGCCGTTCACGGATGCTTGTCGCGTTGTTGGCAATCGCAATCGGCTCTACGGTGCTGTCGGGTTTGTTAACTATTTACTATGATATTCCGCGCCAGATGGGGACGGTGTTCCGGTCGTACGGCGCAAATTTGATATTCCTTCCGGCGGAAAGCGAATCCAAGATTACGCAGGAGCAAATCGGCGCTATTAAGCAGGTGATTGACCCTGAGAAGCTGGTCGGTTTTGCGCCGTACATCTACCAGTCGGCAAAGGTAAACGAACAGCCGTACATGATCGCCGCGACGGATTTGGCAAGCGCAAAAAGCAATAGCCCCTATTGGCTTATTCGCGGGGATTGGCCGCACAATAAAAAGGAAGTGCTGATCGGGCACGAAATAAGCCGCAATATCGAGTTGTCGGTCGGCGATACCTTTATCGTCAATACGCCGAAGCCGAACGGCGATGTTACCGTCAACGAATGTACGGTGTCGGGTATCGTTACCACCGGCGGCGTAGAAGAAGAATTTATTTTTATGAGCCTTGAGGATATCAAAGGGATTATCGGGTATGATGATCAGTTTGATGTTATTGAATGCAGCATCGACGGCAATCAGGAATACCTTAAATCGATAGCCGACACGGTGTCGAAGCAGGTGAACGGTATTACGCCGCGGCTTGTAAAGCGTGTAACGGAATCTCAGGATGTAGTCTTAAACAAGCTGCAGGCGCTCGTGTGGATTGTTACTATCATCGTGTTGTTCTTAACGATGATCTGCGTAACAACGACGATGATGGCGGTTGTCGCAGAACGTAGAAAAGAAATCGGCCTTAAAAAAGCGCTCGGCGCTTCGAATAGCAGCGTCGTGAAAGACTTTATGGGTGAAGCGGTGATGCTCGGTTTAATCGGCGGTATCTTGGGTGTGGTATTAGGCTATGTGTTTGCGGACAACGTGAGTATCAGCGTATTCGCCCGCGAGGTTTCGTTTCCGGTACAGCTTGCGCCGTTTACGGTCATCGCCTCGATTATTATCACGATTGTTTCCTGTTTATTCCCGGTACGCGCCACGGTAGACATTGACCCCGCTTTGGTTTTACGCGGGGAGTAGCAAAGGAGAATTATATGGATATTTTAACATTGAGCGGAATTTCAAAGATTTACGGCGACTTAAAAGCCTTAGACAACATAAACTTAAACGTAGAAGAAGGCGAGTGGCTGTCGATTATGGGCCCGTCCGGCTCCGGTAAAACGACGCTGATGAACATCATCGGTTGTATGGATAAGCCGTCGCGCGGCAAGATTGAATTGGCGGGGCAGGATATTTCAAAATTATCATCAAAGGAATTAACGGTCGTACGGCGGGATACCATCGGCTTGGTATTTCAGCAATTCCACCTCGTCAATTATCTTACCGCGCTTGAGAATGTGATGATGGCGCAGTACTACCACAGTATGCCCGACGAAGAAGAGGCGATGGAAGCGCTTGCGAGCGTCGGCTTAAAGGAGCGGGCAAAGCACCTGCCCAATCAGCTTTCGGGCGGAGAGCAGCAGCGCGTGTGTATTGCCCGCGCGCTCATCAATCACCCCAAGCTCCTGCTTGCGGACGAACCGACCGGCAACCTCGATGAAAAAAACGAACTTTTAGTTATGGAGATTTTTGAAAAGCTGCACAATACCGGCAGTACCATTATCGTCGTTACCCACGACCCCGAGGTCGCCGATCAAGCGGAACGGATGGTTGTACTTGAGCACGGAAAAATCGCGCGCATCGAAAAGATGAGCAGAACACGACCTGTGTTGCAAAAATAAGATGCACAGGGAAAAACACATTAGGGGCTTTTTAGATATACTACTGATTAGTATTACTGCCATCTGCGGCGGATATAAAAAAGCGGCCTGTGGCGTGGGATTGTGGAGTGGTGTAAGCGATTGCACAAAGACTCCAATTATAGTAAACTGGCGCGCATAATCGGAAATCGCTAAAAACTGCTTTTAGCGATTTCCTAAAATGTGGAGAAAGTTATGAAATCCTCTTTATTTTGTGCTACAACCGCTTCACCAGCAGAAAAGATGTTGCGGTATGTTAAACCGTTTCTTTTTATGACGTGCCTTTCAATTTTACTTGTTTGCTCATGTAGTAAAGCAGAACAAAAGCCGCTCACAATGGTTTTTTATCCAAATGAGTCAAGCGAATCCATGAAAGATGCCCGCGCTGCATTCAAAGAAATTTTAAAAGAAGCCGTCGGACGCGATGTTGAAATTTTGACAACGACTGACTATAACATCGCATTGGAAGCGCTCGTTTCCGGTAAGGCTGATATGGCTTATGTCGGTGCCGAAGGGTACCTTACCGCACATAAACGGAACAGCGCCGTTGTTCCCATTGCAACGAATTCGGGACCCAGCGGAACGCTTGAAGATGCAAAGTATTACAGCTTCATTGGTGTACAGCGGAAGGATGCCGATAGCTATAAAAAGGCTGACGGCAGTTTTGACTTAAGCCTATTAAAAGGTAAAAGAATGTCGTTTGTGGCAGCAAGCTCTACCTCTGGGTTTGTTATTCCCGCACGTGTTTTGGCAGCCGCTTTTGCTCTTGATAATACCGACGATCTTATATTGAGCGACAAAGTATTTTCTAAGGTGCTATTTGCCGGTTCCCACCAGGGCTCACAGGTCAACCTTTTCCGCGGCGATGCAGATGCGGCAGCCTTTGCCATCCCACAGACAATCGGCGTGTACGAACTGCTCGAAGGGGAAGCTTATAAAACCGGTGCCGTCTACCGCGTAACCGTAGGAGCTGATGAACCTTTTACCTCCTTTGCAGGAAGTGAAATGACTGTAATCCGTTCCATTCCCGTCTTAAATGCACCGATCACCGTCAACGCAAACACCCTTTCAGCCTCGGACATAAAGAAGATACAGGATGCACTGACGTCGGATAAGACAGCTAATAATCCCGGAATTTTTAATGTAAAGGATTCCGGTAAAAAAGGTATATATCCTAAGTATTCCGAAAAGACACGGCTGGTTGCTACCGATGATTCCTGGTATGATGAGATCAGGAATTCTACTAGGTAATTATAATATTAACTTATTTCGGCAGAAGCACCGGGGGTAAAATCCTCTGCATGAATAGGGTTTGAATTGTTGATTACCTTTAAAGATGTTTCAAAACAATATACAGGCGGTAGACGCGCATTAGATTCCATCGATCTTACGATTGAACAGGGAACAATAGTTTCTGTTATCGGATCTTCGGGAGCGGGTAAGACAACCTTTATCCGCTGTATTAATCGGCTTATCGATTGCACTGCCGGTACGGTTGAGATCGACGGTGAAGTACTGCAAAAAATGAACAATCGCCGATTGAAACAGCTTCGTAGAAAAATCGGAATGATTTTTCAAAACTATAATTTAGTAGAACGGCTCACCGTTCTTGAAAACACGCTCCACGGCTGTCTCGGTGCTTTGCCGCTGTATCGTAGCCTATTCGGGCTGTATCCGCAGGGCGAGAGGGCGCGGGCTCTAGCAATACTCGAAGAACTCGGCCTTTCGGATTACCTTTATCAGCGGTGTGCAGATTTAAGTGGTGGTCAAAAACAACGTACCGGCATTGCGCGGGCATTGATGCAACGTCCGGAAATACTCTTATGCGATGAACCTGTCTCTTCACTCGATCCGCAAAGCGCACAGGATATCCTTGATTATATTGAAAAGATAGTTAGAGCACGGAATCTTACCTGCATTATGAATTTGCATCATGTTGAATACGCAAAGCGGTATTCTGACAGGATTATCGGTTTAGGCAACGGAAAAGTGGTCTTTGACGGAAAACCGGAAGAACTCTCGGAAAAAGCGCTGCACACTATTTTTTCTTCCGGAACCCATACCGAAAAGAAAGACGGCCATGAAATTTGATATTCCGATAGGTAGGCAATATCCTGCCTTTGAATCACATCAGCACCGGCAATCGCCTTCTTCAGAGGCTTTCTTCAAGAAAAAAAAACTAAGAACATTGACTATCTTTTTCACGGCTGCCGCGTTATATACAGCTTCGGCAATTATGACGGGGTTTACGGCATGGAATGCACTAACAGGGATTCCACGCGGACTATATTGGCTGGTAAGGAATTTTTTTCCATCGGCACAATCGATTTCTGTGCTGCCACTTATTTTTAAAACTTCGCTGCACACAGCCGTTATCGCGATAACGGCATCAACTACAGCTTTTTGTGTTGCCTGTGTAGCGGCTGTTGCCGGTTCGCAAACAACCGGCCGCTTCCGCGTATTGCGTATTGTCTGTTCCGGTGCCGCATCTTTTTTTAGAAATATACCTCTTCCCGCATGGTCTATTCTATTGCTGTTATCTTTTAAGCAAAATGCCGTAACCGGTTTTTTGGCTCTTTTTTTTATTACCGCAGGACATTTAACCCGAGCTTTTACCGAAATTATCGACTCTCACGCCGAAGAATCGTATACGGCTTTGGAAGCAGCAGGCGTATCGTATATACCGATTATCATTCACGGCGTATTACCAAATGTCCTTCCGCTCTTTATTTCATGGCTACTCTATGCTATAGAAACCAATGTCAGAGATTCGGCATTGATCGGCATTTTGACGGGAACGGGTATCGGCTTCCTTTTTAATCTGTATTTTAAAAGCTTTCGTTATCCCGAAGCAGGTCTTATCATTTGTGTGCTGACGATACTCGTACTTTGCATCGACAGCATTTCCAACAGGGTGCGAAGGATATTACTATGAAAAACCATACCAGTATTGGCCGTTGCCGATTGCCGAGAAAAAAACAATATATGCCCTCTCTTGTATTTGCTGTTCTTTTCGGTATCAGTATTTGGGGATGTTTTTTGCTTGCGCAGGAAACAATCGATTGGAAGAGTTCATGGCATAATCTGCTTCACTATGGACGCATCCTTTTTTTGCAGCCGAAGCGGTCGGATCATTTACCCATCGGTGAACTTGCGTACTCACTCGGTATCAGTTTTGCACTATCGATTTTAACGACGATCGGTGGTGCCGCTATCGCTTTTTTCTTGGCTCTCGGAGCAGCTCGAAATATCGCTCCTTCGGGTGTCGTAAAAATAATCCGTATTATTACCGCAATTATCCGATCAATTCCCACAATTATTTGGGTGCTGGTTTTCTCGGTTACGATTAATATCGGTACCGATGCCGCCGTTATCGGTATGTGCTTCCATAGCATTGCTTATTTGGTAAAAGTGTTTTCGGAAAGCTTTGAACAGATTAACCGCGATACAATTGATGCTTTGCGAGCCTGCGGAGCGGGATTTTCCGGCATTATTACGCAAGCGGTTATCCCGGTTGCTGCAACATCCATTATTTCATGGACATTTTTCCGCTTCGAAATCAATTTTATCAATGCCGTCGCAATCGGCGCCGCCGCAGGATCGGGCGGCATCGGGTATTATTTATTCATGGCAGGCAATCTCTATTATGATATACGGGAAGTCGGCGTTATCACATACACTATTTTCGGTACCGTCATTTTACTGGAGCTGCTCTCTCTGCGTCTGCGGAAAGGAATCAAGCAGCATTAAAAAAATACCGACACTGTATAAGGAACCTCTAAAAACTGCAAACCTATCGGCTTGTTCTGTAAGGAAATGATTTGTCATATCCGCTAAAGCGGATTGCGAATCAGTTTTTAGAGGTTTTCCTTAAATTTAGTTGCGACGTTTAAAATTAAGTTATTATTAAAATTAAGTTATTATTGGATAAGACTTAATTTTAAACTCGTCGGGCATTTCTAAAAGCTAACCGAGCTTTTAGAAATGCCCATAGGGAGTTTTAAATGAAAAAAAATATAGCGCGTATCTTTGTATGTTTTTCGATGATATACACTGCTGTAGCCTTAGAGGTTAACGTACCTGAATTTAACTTCGGGATATTAGCAGGCAAGCAACCAAGCAGTTCGTCGCAATTCAGTATAGTCCAACAATCATCCATTAATTTCCGTTTACTTCACGGAGAACGTTTTTACAGCGACCTAAACCTTGCGCTCTATGTTCCTGATGTTCTGCGCTTTTTCCATCCGGAACAACTGTCGCGGATACCGGGACAATTTACTTGTGTTGATTTTTCTTTGAACTTTCCGAATTTTATAGGTCAGCCCCTGATTTTATCGGTCTTTACAGGACAACATCAGAGCCTTACGGGTGAACACTATAGCTTTGATTTTCTTAAGCAGCGTATGCGACCGGTAAAAATGTATGAAAACGATATTGCCGCACTTTTTACGCCGCCTCGTCCTCGTGAAGGCTTAGGTGTCAGTGCTGCAGGACTCATTTTAAACACTGGGTATGTAGGAGGCTCTTTCAGCTGGAACGGCGGAATAAAGGATAAACAAGAATACAGCCTATACGCACAGGGCGGTGTTTTCACAAATATTGCACTTATCAATGCAAACTTCTCCTTTCATATTAGTGATAAAGCGGCGAAAGTATCTCTTGCAACATCAGCTTCGGCACTTTTTACCGTTCATGATAATGTCGGTATTTTTACGCAGGTTGGGTTACATAAAACGAATTTCAGAAGCGCAACGCTACGAAAAGATCTTATCGGCAATATCTTTGCATTTTTTGAACCGCGTATCGCACTTGAACGCATGGACTTTGATTTTACATTCTTTATTTCCAAGATCCGAGACACTCAATCCGGCGGGCTTTTTCCTGTTGCACCGCTTATAAAGCCTTTTACTATCATTCATAATGAGCTATACGGCGGATTAAATATGTTCTTCGGTTTCGGAAGGATAGAATTAAATAAAATGCAAGGGGGTTTTCACAGTCTGATTGCACTGCCGATAACACGCCCCACGACTATGCCGCTATTAGTACTCGCCTTTACGCCGTTCTATACCCTGAATATCGAACCTTGCGATCTTGATTTCCGTTTTTCGTTTTACCCGCTCTTTTACGCTGCTCCTGCTTCTATGTTTGAAGCCAAGATAGCCCTGAAACGTAATTTATAAATGCATAAAATGCTACCCTTTATTGTAGAAAAATCATGAGCGGATATAAATGCCATTTTTGTGCCGAATGCGACGGATACGGCTGCCTTGGTGAACTGCCCGGAATGGGCGGCGTATTTCAAAGCGCCAATTTTATCAGCAACTGTTCTGCATGGCAGAAGTATTATAGCGATACCCTGTGCGATGATGTGCTACCTCCCATTAGATTGGCTCCTATTACCGGCGGTGTCGAAAATGTCGGCTATGGAGATGAAGCCGCGTTTTATTTCGATTTAATTGAAGCTTGTGCCGAAGCAGGATTCCTGCTCAGCATTGGAGACGGATACCCCGACGCAAAGATACAGGGAGGTCTTGCAGCCCTGCAGCGATACGGAAAAACCGGAGCGGTGTTCATTAAGCCGTATCCTAATCCCCGTATCTTTGAACGGATAGATTGGGTACGCAGCTCTGCCGATCTGGTAGGGATCGATATCGATTCCTATAATATTGTAACAATGCGTAACCTTGTTCAGCTTGAACAAAAAGATGCACAGAGCCTGAAAGAAATACAGCGGTATGCACAAAAACCTTTTGCAATTAAAGGAATATTTTTACCCGAAAATGTCGAGCTGGTAAAAGAGTTGCGTCCTGATGTTGCCGTTATTTCCAATCACGGTGGCAGGATAGAAACAAGGCGCGGCAGTACGGCGGATTTTTTAGCCGAGTACGGCAGTACGCTCCGTAAGTTTGCAGGCGAGGTGTGGGTAGACGGAGGATTGCGGAGTCGCATGGATATAGTTACCGCAAAACGACTCGGTGCGGCACAGGTGATGATCGGTCGCCCCTGCATTACTGCACTGTTGAAAGATAAAGCTCAAGGTGTACGGGAGCTGTACCGTCGCCTAACTGTAGGTTAAACATATTTGCGGAAAATGCTTGTCAGGATAGATAAAATACTCGCTGCGAACGGATTAGGTTCACGGAAAGATGTACGGCGGCTTTTGCGTAAAGAAGATTTCCGAATCAACGGCACACGGGTAACCGATGCGGGGACGCTGCTTGACCCTGAAAACGATACACTTTCACATAACGGAGAAAAACTGTACCTCCGCACCTGTTGTTACCTTATGCTGAACAAACCGGCTGGGGTTGTTACTTCTACCTCCGATCCGCTGCACCGCACCGTTATGGAGCTGCTGCCGCCGCCTTTTTCTGCAATGAGTCTTTTCCCCATCGGACGGCTCGACCTCGATACCGAAGGGCTGCTCATCATTACCGATGACGGAGAGCTTACTCATCGACTTACTGCCCCGAAATCAGCCTGTATAAAAAGCTATTATCTTGAAACAGCGGTTCCTTTCACCGAAGCCGAGTTTTACGTTGCCAAAACGGCCTGTGCTCAAGGATTATCACTCGGGAAAACTTTCACCTGTCTTCCTGCGATCTTTGAACGTACGGAAGCACAAAACATAAAAACGAAATGGGCATTTTTGATGCATATCTGCGAAGGGAAATATCATCAAGTAAAAAAAATGATAAAAGTGCTTGGAAATGAAGTGATCTACCTCAAACGAATTTCGATGGGGGGCGTTATGCTCGATCCGCAATTATCTGCCGGTTCTTGCCGCGAGCTTACCTCCGATGAAGTTACAGCGCTTAAGAAGATATAAGAATTGTTATTATTGCTGAAAGTATTACAATCTCTAATTGGTATAAAATAAAAACGCCATAGCAACCGTTGAAAACAACGATAGCATGGCGTTTAATTATGGAACAAGATATTGAAAAATTACAAAATGTACCGTTACTCCTCAGGTTCAAAATCGTCGGGAATATCAAGATTTGTGTATACGTTCTGGACATCGTCATCTTCTTCAAGACGCTCGACCATTTTTAATACTTTGCGGATTGTCTCTGCCTCCAAACTCATATACGTTGCAGGGATCATAGAGATTTCTGCAGAAACGGATTCAAATCCTTTTTCCTGTAAAGCTTCAAGCACGGAAGCAAAGTCGTTGGGATCGGTTGTTACCGTGATAATACCGCCTTCAGTCTGAATATCTTCCGCCCCTGCTTCCAAGGCTTCTTCCATCAGTTTTTCTTCGCTTACTACTTCGGCATCGTATTCTATAACACCCTTGCGGTTAAACATATAAGCTACCGAACCCGTCGCACCGAGGTTACCTCCATTTTTGGAAAAGAGGTTACGCACATTGGCTGCAGCCCGATTTTTATTGTCGGTCAGTACCTCTACCAATACCGCAACACCGCCCGGCGCATAGCCTTCGTACAACAGCTCTTCATAACTTGCACCGCCCAATTCGCCGGTACCTTTCTTGATAGCCCGTTCAATATTATCTTTCGGCATGTTAGCCGCACGTGCTTTTAATATCGCAGTTCTTAACCGCGGGTTACCGTTCGGATCCCCGCCGCCCATACGTGCAGCTATAGAAATTTCTTTAATAAACTTTGTAAACATCTGACCGCGTTTTGCGTCAGCGGCTCCTTTTGCGTGTTTAATCGTCGCCCATTTACTGTGTCCGGACATTATATACTCCCTCCGCCTTAAAAGGTTTAAAAACAAAATATGCGCAAAATTTATATCATATAAACACAGCTCTGTCAATTATACGTCTTTTGAAAATATGCGGGGCATCTACTGCGTCGCATCATTAAAAGTGTACATCCGTGTACACTTTTAATGGCGAATTTCGGCTTTGCCGAAATATCGCTTCTGGTTGAACCAGTGGCATCCGTGCCACTTCTGAAAATACTCAACGTACAAAAAGTACGTCTCCGCTTTATTCGTGCGGAGGGTTTAATACCCCGACACTCTGCGTCGTAACAAAGGGTATTAAAGCCGACTGCAACCACCTTATGAGAACATACCGTGCGAAACGTTGAGCACGGTACCCGACGCTTGCGTCGGGGTTGTTGATTTTTGCTCGCGCCTTGAAATTACAGAACGGACAAGGATGTCCGTGCTTCCATACAGAAGCGAGTTTGCGCAGCGAAAACTTGTCATCAGAACGCCCAAGGATGGGCGGGGAGCTAATCAGAAGCAAGTTTTGTGTACAAAACTTGTCTTTTACCGACATACACGGATGTATGTCGGTAAAAAGTGTACACGGATGTATAACTGCTCAACAGGTTATTTGCAAAAGCGCTGGAAGGGCGGAAGGGAAACAGATGTCCATTTGCTGACGAGGTATCTACGAGGCCGGTATTAAAACAGTTTTAAAAACTCGTCTTCGGTGATAATCGCAGTGCCGAGTTCCTGCGCCTTCTTGTTTTTTGACGAACCGGAATCGGGGGTATTGGTCACGAGGTACGTAAGTCCCTTTGTTACCGAGGATTTTACCGTTCCGCCCTTGGCCTGCACCATTGCCTCCGCTTCTTTCCTTTTAAGCGTGTTCAACTCTCCGGTAAAGCAAAAGCTTTTTCCTGCAAGCGGAAGATTTCCTTGAGCGGAGACAGGCGCTTGAATAACGATAATCCCCGAACCGGTAAGGTGCAGCATTTCTTCCTTTGCATCGCGGAGGCCGAGCGTAAGCGTATGGGCAAGGACGCTGCCGAATTGGTACACGGAGGCAAAGTCTTCCTCCGAAGCTGCGAGTAGTTTTTCGAGAGTATCAAAGCCTGCATCAACCAGTTTTTCTACCATAATACGGCCGATGCCTTCAATATCAAAACCGGCAATAAAGGTCGGCAGGGAGATTTCGCGTTTGGCATGAAGCGCTCTGTACACTTTTTCCGCCGACTTTTTTCCCATGCGTTCCAAAGTGGCAAGTTCTTCAACCGTAATGGTGTATAAATCGGAAATAGAGCGGAGACGCTGTGCATCAAAGAGCTGTTTAAGGAGCGCCGTCCCAAAGTCTTGAATATCGAGGGTGTTGATCCATTTTTCTATCCGGTGATGAATAAGCTTAGGGCAAGCCGGATTGGGGCAGTACAGGCGGGTGCCTTCATCGCGGAGTTCAGTACCGCAGCTCCCGCATCGGCACGGCTGTTCAATGGGCACACATGACGCAGGGTTTTCGATGAGCGCTTCTATCTTAGGGATAATCTCCCCCCGTTTGGTTACCAGCACTCTACTACCGATCTTAAGGTTTAGTTCCGCAATCATGTTCGGGTTGCAGAGGTTTGCCCGCTTAACGGTTGTGCCCGCCAGCTGTACCGGATCGATGACTGCGATGGGGGTGTAGGTAGCGCCCGACTCGCTCCACTCGACGCTGCGCAATACAGTAACCGCTTCTTCAAGGCTGAACTTAAAGGCGATCTGTTTTTCCGGCCGCGCCCTACTGAGGTCTGCAGTATCGATGCGGTCGTTTTTAACGACAAGGCCGTCGATGTCGTAGGGAATAGTGCTACGTATATCCATAACATGGGCGCGGTAGTCGATAACTTCCCGGACGCCGGCGCACCGCGTAACCGGCACCTGTAAGAAACCCTGCGCTTCAAGCCAGTTGAGTTTCTCGGTTTCTGTGGTGAAAGGCGCCGTTTCGGTAAAGGGCTTTCCGACTGTTCCCGCGGCGGCATCGTAACAGATAATTTCGAGGTGCTCGCTGCCGCTGCCGTCCTTCCGCTTCATCAACCCGTTTGCCGCATTCCGGCAATTTTTTTTATCGGGATAAAAACGGCGTAGCACCTCTTTGGTCATCAGCACTTCGCCGCGGATACCGCCGGAAAAGGGCGCCGTGCCGGTAGGGGCGGAATTGCCTTTCAGCTCAAGTACGACACCCTGCATCTTTTTAACATTCGCAGTAATATCGTCTCCGATTTTGCCGTCGCCCCGTGTTACTGCCCGAACGAGTCGCCCCTTTTCGTATTGCAGCTCCATACTGGCGCCGTCCAGTTTATATTGTACCAAAAAATCGGAGAACGACATCTTTTCCGCCCATTTTTGGAAACTTTCGGGATCCGCTGCTTTTTCTTGACTCCCCATCGGGATAATGTGTTCCGCCTTCGGGAAGCCGTCAGCGCTGTCCTTAGGTACTGTTGCAAAAAGCGCATTCCGAGGATCGAGACTGCGCAGCTCGTCCCACAATAAATCAAAATCCGCATCCGAAATTTCCGGTTCCGCGTTATAGTATAAGTCCTGATGCTTTTTTATCAGTGCTTCAAGCTCTTGTATCCGTGTATTCTTTTCCATATCGAAAACATACTATGTACGTAACAAAAATACAACCAACCATCTCTTTCCAAAAGGCTAACGGAAAACTCCTACTGATTAGTATCATTGCCGTTCGTAGCGGATATGAAAAAGCAGCCTAATGCGGCTGCTCTATGTAAGTGCCCCTTTCCAGAAGAATGCATTAGCCGGTCGAATTTTCTGTTCATGGATAAGCTGAGAAATAAGACTGCTAATGTCGCCGGCGCGCCAAAACGGAAGGTTTTCATGCAATATCCGAATAAGTTGCGGAACGGTGAATTTCCGTTTATTGGCTGTCACAAATTTGATCAGCTCCTGCTCGTCTTGCGGATACAGCAACGCGGTTCCGTTACAGATATCGCAACCGGAACAGGCGATACTTTCATCCCCTACATGAAGCGGAACGGCCCGCACTTCTCCAAGTGCTTCGAGCAGAACCTCGCGCCGGCAACGGCCGCTTTCGGCAAAATTGACGAGTATTTCAGCCCGTTTCCGCTGTTTTTCGGGCAACAACACAATCCTCGCTTTGTCTTCGGGGCTCCACAGCAACACGGCTTGCGCGGGGCTTCCATCCCGTCCACCCCTTCCTGCTTCCTGTACATAAGCTTCGGCCGTGGGCGGCGCATTCAGGTGGATCACAGTACGTACGTTCTTTTTATCGACGCCCATGCCCCATGCACAGGTCGTTACCAGTATCGCGCTATCGTGCTGATGAAACCATTGCTCCACCTCATCCTTTTCATTCCGTTGTAAGCCTGCATGATAAAACCGAATTGCCCGATCCCGCAGCGTATACCGTAAAAACGCAGCGGTTTGTTCCGTACCGTTCCGGGTCGCACAGAAAATAACCATCGGCCGCTGTCGCTGCATAACCTCTTGCAGGAGGGCAGGCGCCTTTACACGGCATTGTCGTACGTAATAGGCAATATTGGTACGATCCGATTCTCCACGTACCAGATGCGCCCGGCCGTCAAAGAGAACTTCGCCGATACGCTTTAATACATCGTTGCCTGCTGTTGCGGTAAAAGCGGTAACGGCAGGAGGTTTTAGCGTTTCGATAACCTGCTTGAGCGTTTGATAGGCCGGCCGAAAGCTGTCTCCCCACTCACTGACGCAGTGCGCCTCGTCTATGGCAAGGTGGGCAATGCCGCGCTTTGCAATACGGTTTAACACTTCTTTTTGCATCAGAATTTCGGGATTGGCAATGATGAGTTTTGCAGGAGGTTTTCCGTCCGTACCTTCGAGGCGGGCATACTGCGCGGCTCGTTCCTGTCCGCTTTGGCCGCCGCGGAACAACACCGGTTCAAGATTGCCTTCACACATCCGGCGCATCTGGTCGCTCATCAAGGCTAAAAGCGGATAGATAATGAGTGTCGGTTTATCCAACAGCAGCGCCGGTACCTGAAAACACAGCGATTTTCCCGCGCCGGTCGGTAACAAGACGATCTGCCTGCCCCGCAACACGCCGTCCTCGTCATAAAGCTCGCTTAAAGGTTCTCCGGTAGCGGACAGAACGTCATCCTCTGCTTGCGGTAGCGCGGTTCCGGCCGGCGCTGTAGAAATTCCAGCCGGCTCTGTGGCATATTGTCCATATTGCGGTTCGGTGTGCGACGCCGTAATACCGGTCGACGATGCGGCAGCTTCGACCGCTTCGGCAGCGTGTACGGCATCGAGGATATTGGCAATCGCGAGCCGCTGCCACGGGTATAACGTCGGAATCCCGAATACGGTCTGTGCGCAGATAGAAACGGCATCGGCTGTTTTTTCCAAGCTGTATTCGGGATTATCCGATTCAAAAATCATGGGGCAGCTTTCCGTATCGGGCAGCGCCGCCTCCGGTTCAAAAAGGTAGGGAATTTCGCCATCAGGCGTTTTGTTGTTGATGATATTCATACCATATATATGCGTCACCAACAGCAAAATGGCTTACAATTTTGCAAAAAAAGTAGGGAAGGGGTTATCGAAAAAGTAACCGACTTTTGAGACATCCCCGTTCTCTTTCGATTTATATTTATTCGGCGATAATTGCCTCAAGTGCAGTTTGCATCATTGCAGTGAACGATGTCTGACGCTCTTCCGCCGTAGTTTCCTCATTGGTAACCATATTATCGGATATGGTAAGCAGTGCGAGCGCCTGCCGTTTGTACTGTGCGGCAAGGGTATAAAGCTCGGCGGCTTCCATTTCAATCGCCAAAAGACCGTACTGCGACCAGAGTTTCCACGTTTCAAGCTCGTCATAGAACACATCAGACGAAGCGATAGGGCCAACCAAGGGGTTATACCCTAAGCGGACAGCCGCATCATAGGCATGCTTTAAGAGTTTCCAGTCCGCTGTCGGGGCGAACTGAGTTCCGCGGAAACGGAGCGTATTTGAACCTGAATTGGTCGCAGCGCTCATCCCGATAATCAACGAACGAAGCGGAATCTCTTTTTGCAAGGCTCCCGCAGTACCGATACGGATAGCTTTTTGCACGCCGTATTCACGGAAAAGCTCGTTCACATAGATGGAAATAGAAGGCTGTCCCATGCCGGTTCCCTGCACGGAAACCTTTACACCTTTATACGTGCCGGTAAACCCGTACATACCGCGGACTTCATTGTAACAGCGCGCATTTTCTAAAAAATTTTCGGCAACAAATTTTGCTCGCAGCGGGTCGCCCGGCAGTAAAATCCGTTCGGCGATTTCCCCTTGTTTTGCTCCGATATGAATACTCATCATAGACTCCTTATTCGTGCGGAGGGTTTAATACCCCGACGCTTTGCGTCGTAACAAAGGGTATTAAAGCCGACTGCAACCACCTTATAGAACATACAATGCGAAACGTTGAGCATTGTACCCCGACGCTTGCGTCGGGGTTGTTGATTATCAAAACTATCAAAAAAGCAAAGAGATGGGAACTACCCGAAAACTAAAGTTTTTGGATAGCTTCCGCAAAAATTTCAGTTTTTGCAGATGCCCTATAGATACTGTCAAATATCATGAATGCAGCCATCAGTCTTTCCACGGAAAAATAAGATTGCGAATAGATCGGCTACCGACCGTTTCCCGATCTTCCGCCAGTAACTCATCCCACGGTATGTGTTTCCGCGCAGTTTGAATCGGTATTTCGGGATGCTGCTCCATCCAATCGTATTTATACATTCTCAGTCTGAAGGCATTATTCCATGCAAGCAAGAGTCCCGAAAAACCCGGTGCCAAAAAAGCTAAGAATGGGGTTATTATGATGAGGACAGCGCTGTACAGCAGCATAAAAAGTGTAAATCCTGTATTATCAAAAAAAACGATAAAGCACTTTTTAAGGCATTTACAAAAATTCGATTCCAACCGGCTCCGTATCGGAAAAAACCATAAAAGCGACAGCTGTATAACCGCAAAAATCCATACAACAGTAACACCGAGAAAAAGGCCGAGAAAATTTTGAAACGAAAAATAATAGGGGACAGCGACTTCGGCAACGATCCAACAAAAACTTTCGATTAGTGCAAACAGAGCACCATGCCGCCATGTGCGTCTGATTTCCCCACCGATTTCTTTAAATGAAAATGATTTATAATCGGCAATATGGGACATCAAATTAGAGACGGTTAAAAGCAGTATGCCTATCAATATGATACAAACAAACAAGCACAATACAGACAACACGAATATTGATGACAGCAGGTATGCCAAGCCGAAAAATAAAAAAACAATCAGTATAACCGCAATATTGAAAAGAGCGAGCAGAAGAAAATTGTCCCACCCGTCAAAAAAATTTTTTTTGAGAAAGAATCCGATCATGCAGCGATAGTAGCACAAAAAACGGAATAATACTATCCATACCGCAGGGGTGTCTCCTCAATTGGTGAGATACCGGCACTGTCCTAAACATGCTCCTTGTGTTATAATCGCTCAGCATAATTTTATAAGGAGCAAGGAGTCTCTAATGAATACACCGGAAATGAAACAATTCACCGACCTTCCCTACACGCGACCCAACATGGAGGCATTAAAAACGGCATTTAAAAAAGCGGAACGGCAATTTGAGGCGGCACATTCGGCAGCAGAGCAGATTGCTCTTATCGACGAAGTGCAAAAACTCAAATCCCATTATCAAACCATGCAAACCCTTGCAGAAATACGGCACAGTATCGACACCCGAGACGGTTTTTACGATGCCGAAAATACGTTTTTTGATGAATCGAACCCGTTTTATATCGAAATGACCAATAGCTTTAATAAAAAACTGCTTGCCTCATCGTTCCGTAAAGAGCTGGAAAAAGAACTCGGCTCTCATATCTTTGCAATGACCGAACTTGATATGAAGGTGTTTTCACCCTCTATTATGGAAGATTTAGCGGAAGAAAACAAACTTACCAGCAGCTACGACAAACTGATCGCTTCGGCAGAAATCGAATTTGCAGGAGAAAAACGCACGCTCGCGCAGCTGACTCCTTTTATGCAAGATCAAGACCGTGCAACACGGGAAAAAGCAGCACAGGCCTACTACGGTTTTTTTGCAGAAAATGAGGCAGAATTCGATTCCATCTACGATAATTTAGTCAAAGTGCGTACCCGTATCGCAAAAAAACTCGGGTATAAAAACTTCGTGCAGCTCGGATATGACCGGATGGGCAGGATCGACTACAATGCCGAGATGGTTGCTGCCTATCGGAACCAAATCTACCGTG
This sequence comes from Treponema vincentii, assembly GCF_010365865.1. Classification (NCBI taxonomy): domain Bacteria; kingdom Pseudomonadati; phylum Spirochaetota; class Spirochaetia; order Treponematales; family Treponemataceae; genus Treponema; species Treponema vincentii. The sequence goes on from NZ_CP048020.1 coordinate 886,933, forward strand.
AAATTGTACCGATAGCCGTTGATTTACGTAAACGGCAGGCAAAGCGCTTGGGATTGAAACAGCTGTACTACTATGATGAACCGCTTGAATATACCACCGGCAATGCGATTCCCCACGGTAATCCGGATTGGATTTTGGCGAACGCTAAAAAGATGTATGCGGAACTTTCCCCCGAAACCGATGAATTTTTTACCTTTATGACTTCGCATAACCTACTCGATGTGCTTGCAAAAAAAGGAAAAGCAGCAGGCGGTTATTGTACCACAATTCCCGATTACAAGGCGCCGTTTATTTTTGCCAACTTTAATAATACGCAGCATGATGTGGAGGTGATGACCCATGAAGCAGGGCACGCATTCCAAGCCTATCAGAGCCGTAACGCCCGCCTTTTGGAATATGTATGGCCGACGTATGAAGCGTGCGAAATTCACTCGATGAGTATGGAATTCTTTACATGGCCGTGGATGAATTTGTTTTTTGAAGAGCAAACCGATAAATTCCGCTTTACTCATCTGTCCGGAGCGCTCCTGTTTTTACCCTACGGCGTTACGGTAGACGAGTTCCAGCACTGGGTATATGAACATCCCGAAGCAAGCCCCGCAGAACGAAAGGCCTCATGGCGCAGCATCGAAAAAAAGTACCTACCTGAACGGGATTACAGTGATAACGATTTCTTAAACCGCGGCGGTTATTGGATGCGCCAGGGACATATCTTCAGCACGCCGTTTTATTATATCGATTACACACTTGCGCAAGTATGTGCGCTGCAGTTCTGGGCAAAGAGCCTTTCCAATCGGGAAATGGCATGGGCGGATTACCTGCGCCTCTGCAAAGCAGGTGGTCGCGACTCCTTCCTCAAGCTTGTGGAATTGGCAAATTTAAAAAACCCCTTTAAAGACGGCTGCATTGCTTCCGTTGTACCGGCGTGTACGAAATGGCTAAATAATATCAATGATACCATATTGTAATGGTTGACTCGACAAAAAAACAAATATACGGTATGCTTTTGCATACAAGCTTTATTATTAGGAGAGCATCGTTATGAAAACTTTACATTGCGACATTTGCAAAAAAGAATTAGTTAATCCTATAGCCGGAAGAACCTATTGGCATATCCGCGAATATGATATTTGCGAAGCCTGCAAGGACGCCATCGAAGCAAAGATTCGACCGATTGTCCGCCAGCATGCACCCTATTCCCAAGATTGGTATGAAGATCAACTGATATCACTGATCGAAAAAGGAGTGGCTGCACGCCATCCGTAAGAGGATTTGCGGTGCAACATTGTATTACTGAGAAAATGAACGGGAGGCCATTCAAATCGAATATGATAGAAAGGTTTGAATGCTCTTCTGTTCTACAGTACTATCTCGATAGATTGTAATGTGCAAAATAAGCGTTGTCTATCGTACCATTTTATGGTATCCTAGCTAAATATGGCTGTCTTACTGTTATTTTGTATTCCGCTTGTTTTTTTCTCTTACTCCTTTCAATTAGAGGAAAAAAATAAGCATATCTTTATGTTCTTTGTCGGTATTGCAGCGACAACACTGTTCTCACTGGTTGTGTCTTTTTTTTCTGCAAAAACGGATCACTATATCGGTTCGTTAGGAAGTTATTTCTTTTATTTCTTTTTTGTGGATACCTTTATTCCTTTCTGCATTGTATTATTGATCGCCCTGATCTTTTCCGGTTTTAATGCTTCGGTGACCCCTGCAGCGTTGTTTGGCCTATTTACCGTAAAAATATATCAGCAATTGTTCCTTGCAAGCACACATCTTCGCATCACGCCCATTGTACTTAGCATTATTCTGTATGTAAGCGCCCTTTTTATTCTGGATGCACTCTTACGTTTTTGTGCCGATGTTACTTTCTATTATGCTATCGCCTGCGCCCTCGTCTTTCTTCTATTTATAGGAATCCTTATACTAGGTACTCTTGCACTGGGGTTTTATTATTTTAAAGGAACTCAAATAATCTACGGTTCTATTTTAACGGGTATCGCTTTAATCGGCACGGTACTGCACTTTATAATATACCGACAGGGAAATGCCGGTTAAACAGTCAGATAAAAAATATAAAAAAAGCGTCTAACCCTTGTATATTTTACTTAGTCCGCCGATACTGTAGACAGAGTTCTTCATCCGCTGCGGAATTGATGCTCTGTTAGGTTTGGGGATTACTGAATTATTTGACAAAGTTTTCTTTTCAGACTATAATGGGTATGATTTCTTAGAATATCGGCGGAAATAAAAGGAGTTGTGAATGAAACAAGGCGTTGTTATTACGGTCTTTGTTCTGATGTTTGCAGTCGTTTGTACTCCATTGGCAGCGCAGGATAGCGGTGTTAATTATCAAACGTACATGGTGGAGACTTTTGACTCCCCTGAATCATCAGAGATAACATGGAATGCTATTGGAAGCAAGTTTATCACCGAAGGTTATCCTATTTTAAAGTATTTTGACGGAATGCCGAACGCTCTGCGGGTTATGCAATCCGATTCCGATAAAGAATACAAATTTTTAGGAATGCAGTTTAAATTTAACCGCCAAGGCGATAACTGGGTCGATCTCTATCCGACAAAAAGCTCAGGCGATAATGCCGCTCCTTATGAAATCCCCTTAAAAGGGGTTGTCCAAAGATTTGATCTTTGGGTCTGGGGCGCAGGCTATGCGTATGATCTTGAAATTCTGGTACGCGATTGCAATGGACGGATACATACATTACCGGTCGGAACATTAAATTACCATGGATGGAGAAATTTAGCGGTTACCGTTCCCACAAATATTCAGCAGCGGTCGCGCTATTTATCACAGCTTAAATATATGAGCTTTGTCGCATTTAGAATCCGCACTCAGCCTACGGAGAACGTTGATGACTTTTATGTTTTCTTTGATGAATTCAAGGCATTAACAAATACTCGTACTGCTTCTTATGACGGCTTTGAGTTAGAGAACGCCAAGTTTGATGATGCCGATTCTAATAAGGAGGGCGGAAAATAATGACAAAAAAATATTTTACCGTAGCAGCATTATTATCAGCATTATCGTTGTTTGCATTTGCCCAGGAGAATACCCGCGATGCATCATCCTTGGATCAAGTAGATCCTTCCCGTATCGGCGTTGAATCTGCAGAGCAGCGCTTAAAGGAAGTGTCAGTCGATAAATTTGAAAATGAAGGTTCTTGGGTTTGCTCCATGTCTTCGGACGAAGGCGTTATTCAAGGCCGTTTGTTTGACGGTGCTCCCAAACAAAAGAAAGCAATTCCGGACGAGGAAAACCTGAATCTCCCTGACAGCAAAGTTTACGGTACAAAGGTGTCCTTCTACCGCCGTGGTTATAACAGCTTTGAAGTCCGTGCCGTCAAACCGATTCCGGTCGAAGGTATTACTAAAACCGTCAGCGTTTGGGTTGTCGGAAGAAGTTATCCGCATGTTTTAAAGCTCATCCTTGAAGACTATATGGGACAGCGCTTTGAACTCTATGTAGGAAAACTGAATCATGCAGGATGGAAATTGATGACCGTTGCGGTTCCCCCACAGAATGCAGCAGGAACGGGAATTGTACAAAAGGATTATCACTACGGCACCAGTATGGGTCTAAAGATTGTAGGCTTCCGTATTGAGTGTAACCCGTGGGAAGCGTATGGAAATTACTACATCTACTTTGATGATCTTCGTGCCGTTACCGACCTTTATGAAGTTGATCTGCGCGACGATGACGATATGAAAGATAGCTGGTAAACCACTGCTTTAACTTGTATTAATCAATTGGAAACCGGTACCTATTCGGTACCGGTTTTTTTATACACATGATAGCGCCCTGCCTTTGTATAAAAGGCTATTTTTTGACATTTTTTTAAAAATGATAAGATATATGATGCATAGACTCCGGTGCCTAATTTCCTTATATCGGTACTGATAAATACATCGGGCAGCTTTGTCATAAACCGAGCAGTCAAGCTATCGATACCGTGAAACTCCTCCTCCCGATGTATCTTTAACAACTTTTTATCGATAATACGTGGCCTTTTATATCTGCTTCGCCCCTTCTTATCATCTATTTTGATAACTTCGCAATCGATATACAAAATCCGTATCGTAAGATTCGGATTATCGAGACAGTGAACGATCCCTAACAGTTCCCTAAAAATCTGATAGAAAGTGCCGTGTTTTGGGCTTTTACGGCAGCTGCGTTTAGAGCCGTCTTCGTTAAGTGTCAGAATATAGGCATTTTGGATGATTGGATACACAATTTGGATAGGATACAGCGGTAAAAGTTTTTCCAATTTAATCCGCAACGCGGAAAGCTTGGAGGTTTGTATTTCTATTATCTCTCCATCGTCGTAAATATCACAGATGAAGCCTTTCAACGAGGTTTCTTGTACGGCACTATCACTGCTATACAAGTCTTTTAGGGTACGGTGCAGGTGCGTTTCATTATAGGTGTTGATCATTCGTTAGACGTATGCACGTAATTCAGCAGCATCCAACTGTTCCAGTGCGTAATAGGTTGCCACAATACCTCTTTCTTCGCGGGTACGTTTTCCGCATACCTGATACACAATCATCTTATTTGTCGGGAGCGGCGGCATTAACCGGTTCCCGTTCATATCGTACAGTGAACCGACCGTTAAAGTACCAAAAATTTCCTGTATATCGCCATCGGGGAATACCATATAATATTCATAAAGTGTCATACCGATACTATAGCAGTTTTTTTTAACACCATACAAGAGCAGAAGTGCGGTCAACTACATTAAAAATTTTATATGCACTTGACGAATATTCGATTAATTTGTATATATAGCGCAATCAAAATATAAAGTTCCCTGATGCGTTGCATCAGTGAATCCCGCGCCTCTAGATTTTAAGGACGATTTTATGAAGAAATTGAAACCGATTATTTTTACAGCGGTTACTACTTTTTTGCTAGTATTGCTATCTTGTAAAAACAACTATATACCAGATATTAAAACCGAACAGAAGATGAAACAGGATGTGCCTGTTACAAGCGTTATTCTCTCCCCCGATGAAACCGGCATTTCGCTAGTAAAAGGCGTTACCCGGCAAATCAACGCGCATGTTGAGCCCAAAAATGCATCGGATCAAGGTCTCTCATACGTTTCGGATAACGCAACAGTTGCCTCCGTAGATGCCAACGGGTTGATCAGCACACATAGCGTAGGAAGTGCAAACATTACCATAACAGCATCGGACAGTGTTTCAAAAACGGTAAAATTAATCGTTACGGCAGCTCCGGTACCCGTTGCGTCGATTGAATTCGAGGAGCAGTCTGCAAACCCGGTCGAGATGGTTATCGGAGATACGCTGGTAATTAAGGCAACAGCAAAGCCTGATAATGCAACGGAGAAAGAGCTTATCTATACTGCGGACAACGATAATGTATATTTTTCTGAACGCGATACGGTAAGAGCGCTCAAAGATGGTTCCGTAACTATAACCGTAACATCTAAAAGCCGACCTATCGTTTCAAAAACGATTACACTTGAAATTAAAAAAAAGCCGGAAATTAGATATGAAGCTGTCCAAGCGATTCAGCTTGGAAGCGCCGGCGGCATATGCACATTTACCATAAAGACATTGAACGGTAAATTGGATTATGAACCACGCTTTACGTCGAATAATATTCCGTGGATTACGGGCTCTCCGACAATCAGTTCTCGAACCGATTCCGATCAGGATACTATTTCGTTTACCTGTCTGGAAAATAAAAGTGTGTGGGACAGACGTGCTTATGTACGATTTTGGGATAAAACGGCAAACTCCTATGTTAAAAATGCAGACGGTAAGGATTTAACCGTAAATATCATACAAAAAAGAAATGATGATCCTGCACTTATTCACTATAAGTGGGTTAAAGGTATTAATGCGCCTACTGCCGATCAAAAAGAAACGATGCCGATAATCCAGGATAGTAATCCTACAGGCAATTATTACGAGCAGCCGTATGTGTTCAAATGGAATGAAACTACCGGTACAAACTTTTACAATGCACGGAAATTAGACAAGTTGTATGTACAAGGTGTATTTCCTGGCGATTATTTTTTAATAAAAGGTATAAACAATAAACAAATACAAGGAAAAGATCTTAGCCAATGCTGGGCCAAAACTGCTTCCAATATGCTGCATTGGTGGTTTGAACAAAATAAAGGATATATTGATGATTATACGCAAAAAGCCGCCATTGAAGAGTGGAAACGGCCTTTATATAAGCATGGTTATATCAGAGGTTTAACGGACGATAAGGAAGGCAAAAAAAGCGATATAGCCAATATCTTTAGAGCATATACCCATAACAAGTCTTATGGCGGTTACATTGAAGACGGACTGACATGGTACCTATATAAAAGAGATGGTCAAAAAACTTTAGGTTCAATCTATCCCGGATTATTCAATGATGTTTTCACATTTGATACGAGACCTATTAATACTGAGCGATGTGAAACAAAAGAAGAATTTGAACGGATTATGAATGAAGCGTTTGATAATGGCCGAGCGATAGGTTTATTTTGGAAAGGCTCTAAAGGCAGACTATACCAACATGCCGTAACATGCTGGGGTGCGGCTTATGACGGAGAGGATAACATTATTTGCCTCTATATTGCAGAATCAAATTTAACAGAAGCCGCTCTTTATCCATACGGCGTTCACTATCGCGGCAACATCTATGATGAACCGGATGAGAACAGAACATATATGTACAATTATTATTTAAGCAAACTGGAAGACATCTATATCGATAGTATAACTACTCTAGACCTCGGCGAAAAACAGTGGAAGGATTGGCTAAGTAAACACTAGCCGATAATTTTTAGCAAGTAAGCTCTCAGCTGTAAAAAATGAAAGAAGGCAATAAGTGAATAAACCGTTGAGAATTTGTATCGTATGTATGAGCTGTATAATGCTGTCCGGCTTGATTGGATTGTGTACGAATCTGATTAATGCAGTTATAAGTCCTGAGTATTTTATTAACATAATGCATTGGGAAGAGGTCGAAAATCTCATCAGGTCTGCGGGTGCGCAAGGACTATATCAAGGGCTTGGACAGGGGCTGTTTTTTGCATTAGTATTTTCATGTGTGTATATTATCTCCAATAATGCGGAGCTGAATATATCGGCGGTATTAAAGTGGATTGTATGTATGGGGCTCGCTTCTATCGGATTGTGGGTTATCGGGGGGATTATTGCCATAGCGCTATCCGCTTTAAGTCCGGAATTTTATAAACAAACATTCATAGGAGTTCCTGATGGATATGCTGCAATGTTCCGTTATGCTTGGGTAGGCGGTTCAATTTGGGGTATCACCTTCGGTGGCATTACCGTTATGATTATCGGTACGGTACTCTTTAGAAATATGAGCAAGCGCTGTAAAGGAAACCTGAAATGATCAACAGAGCGTCTGCATGACAGTGCTCACATATTGCATGCACCGCCATCTGTGATGGTATTAAGTTTATTATATCGATGTAAAACAATTATCTGCACGATTATAAATAGCTTGCGCTATCTGTTCATCAAGGTAATATTCTCCGCAATCGTCACAAATTTGTGCAGGAACATTACGGAAAATAACTGCTGTATTGCCGCTGGTAAGTACAACTTGCGTAAAACCTTCTTGCATTTTTCAGAACTTGCAAATAGGGCATTTCATATCAATTTTTCCTCTTGGTGAAATCATCAAGTCCATAAGGGAAAATCCAAACTTAAATCAATTCAAAATACGCTGCCGGTGTAAAGATGAGTGGCTTATCAATTTTTATATCTTCAAAATCCTTATCACCTGTGATTAAAATATCCGAATCGGATAAAATTGCAGATACAAGAACCGGTAAATCTTTTATATCTCGAATTTCCGGATATTCCTTTTCATCAATTTTTTCGGGCGTCTTAAATTCTTCAAACCTGATTCCATTAAAAAAAATATTCAACTGTTCTTTTTTTAAGGGAAATTTCTTTTCAAAAACTTCTTTACATTCGTCCTTTATGTATGAAGCAATTATTACCGTGTGCTTTTCAATTAAATGAGAAAAAACTTTAGCAACTTTAGCATTGGGAAAAAGTATCGCAGAAATAATGATATTGGTATCTACGAAAACTCTCAACGTGTTTTCCTTAATTCTTTGATGTATGCAACAACATCGTCTTCCGTTTGAAAGCCTTCTTTTTCTGCCTCTCCTCGCATTTGAGTTTGAATATTTGACAAAGTTATTTGAGAAGCATTTGCAATATACACTTTTCCTTTGCTTTCTTCAAAAAAAACTTTATCACCGCTTTTTAAACCAAGCATATCTCGTATTACAAGCGGAATAGTGATCTGCCCTTTCGATGTTACTTTTGCCAGTTCCATAAAACATCTCCTTACTTTCCTTACTTGTACTATATACTAATGGGGGAAATGCCGTCAAGCGACTGTTATTTTGCTGCCATGGATGCCATCGTTAAAGAATGTACAGGACGTACATTCTTTAACTTCGAGCTTGCGGTACGCAAACTCACGTTCAGCGGATGCCATTTACACAAATCTTTTTACAGAATCGATTAATAATCACCTGTAGTAATAGCTTTCCTTAAAATACTATTTATTTTTGTTTGATAGCCTTTACCGCCGGATTGAAGTGCTGCAAGAATATCCGCATCAATCTTTATAGAAATTGTTTAACGGGCGTTACATTCCAATATGCTTCATGCGCCGGTCTGAGTCTGGCTATTTGTGCCTTTGTCAGTTTGGGGCTATCCTCATCATACGATATAGGGTGATTTTTAATTTCTTCCAATCTTTCAGCCGTTAATAAGGTATAACTTCGGCTGCTACAATAGTTAAAACAGTGCAAAAAGCCGCCCACTTATAAAAGAGAGAAAGACAACGCTCAATTTGTTTTCCGGCAAAAAATACCCCGTATCTCTTCAAGCTCTGACATAAGTAGTGAGAAAACGGTATACTACTCATATAGGTAATTATATTGGAATAGATGAGCTATGAGCGGTTTCTTGATATTGGAGTGAGAGGTTTACGTGATGGAGGTTTATCTGATGAATGTAATAGAAATAAGCAATGTAACAAAAAAGTATAGCGAAGCAACCGTTGTGCATTCGGTTTCTTTTTCCGTAAAAAAGGGAGAGATATACGGACTGTTGGGAAGAAACGGTGCCGGTAAAACGACGATAATGAAGATGCTGTTAGGGCTTGTAAAACCGACGGAGGGGCAAGTCCATATCTTAGGCAATGATACCAATACCGGCGAGGGAAAAGCCATATTACGGAAAGTCGGCTGCATCATAGAAAATCCGGGGTTTTACGCCAATTTAACGGGAACTGAAAATTTGCACATTTTTGCACGGTTAAAAGCGCTTGACGATGAGGCCGTACAAAAAGCGCTGGCGTTGGTCAATTTACCGTATAACGACAAAAAACTCTTTTCAAAATATTCACTGGGAATGAAGCAGCGATTGGCGATTGCCAATGCCGTTATGCATGATCCTGAAGTGTTGATACTGGATGAACCTATTAACGGACTTGATCCTATCGGTATTGCAGAGGTAAGAAAACTGCTTATCGATTTAAAACAATCCGGGGTGAGCATTTTAATATCCAGTCATATATTATCCGAAATTGAAAGTTTGGCAGACCGCATTGGAATTATCAATGACGGAAAATTGATTGACGAGATACATATAGCCGAATGGCAAAATAAAACCGAAGGCATAAAAATTTTTATACAGGATACGGAGCAGGTAAAAAAAGTTCTTCTTAAAGAAGGGGTAAAGGAATCGGATATCATCTGTTTAGCGGACGGTATTACGGTAAAAAGCGATATCAGTGTTGCACAGCTTAATACAATTTTTGTCGGTAATGGCATAGAGGTGTCCGGTATTATGAAAGAACGGATGACGCTTGAAGACTATTTTAAAAAGGTTACGGGAGGTCAAGGAATTGGTTAATGTGCTGGTATCCGAAATACGGAAAAATAAAAGATCAAAAGCGCTCGCTATTTCCGCACTATTAATTGTCGCCTATGAAGCGATTACCGTTTTTTATACGGTACGTGCGGTAGGCTTATTTGACGATTTTATGTACTTGTATAAATTTGCGTTGAGCTATATGGACTTTCTTATTCTACCGATGATATTGCTGTCGTTTATAACGGCAATTTTTTCTACTGACTATAAAAGCGATACGATAAAATACTTATGGACAATTCCGGTATCAAAAAAACGGTTTTTCTTTGCGAAAGCCGTATATGTGTTATTGTTGGCATGTATGTTTATGACAGCGGTGTTTGTCATCACCTGCGTTGCGGGATACTGCAGCCGGTTTCGATCCGGTATGACGGCGGCACTCGTTTTACGGTTCTTTTTGCTGTGTGTTTTAAGTTCAGTCTTTGTAACGCTGGCTATGCTGCCTGTTTCGCTTATCACCGTTTTTACAAAGGGGAATACCGTTATCACGAATTTAGCGGGAAGTATATATGTAATTGCATCTTTTTTATCGATGAGATATTTACAAGGGATCAGCCCATTGGCAAGTGTGCCGCATATTATCTGGTATAAGAATTTTGAGGGTGTACAAAATAATCCCCATATCGGTTTATTGCTGATCAATGTGATTACCGTATTTATACTCTACCTGATTGCATCGCTGATCATTCTTGAAAAACAGGAAGTATAGGCTTATGAGAATGATAGGAATGCTGTGTGTTGAATTTAAAAAGCTGAAACGGAAAAAGTTTTTTTGGATACTACTGCTTGTAATTATTATGTCTGCCGTTATACAGGCGCTTATGGGAAAAAGAGTATATAATAATGTTGCGTATGGCAAAACGTTAGGATTTTTCTTGCATAACGGTCTTATCGTAAACAGTTATTATTTGTTCATACCGATTTTTTCGTTGATAGGGATGGAATTATTTTTATTGGAAAGACAAAATAATACGCTTATCAATATATTAACGGTACCGATAACGAAAAACGTTCTTATTACGATCAAAACCGTTGTGCTTTGTATCATTGCTCTGTTATATACCGTGCTGACGTTTCTTTCGATATGTCTGTTGGAAACAGAATTTAACCTGCATAATATCCGAATCGATTTTGTATTGACTCATTTGGCTGTTTATGTCATTCACGGCATCGTGTGTACTGTCATAGCGATGATGATAATCGGCATTATGCTGCATTTTAGGCAGAGTGCACAGGCAGCTGTAGCGGTAAGTTTTATTGCCTCTTTTGTCGGAGTTTTTATATCTCAAGCACCGCTTCCATATCTTTATTGTGTTAATGCAATGTTTTATCTATCCGGTGCCGCTCAATCAACAGGTTTTGAAAAAATGATTGCCGCTATTGTTGTATTGATTGTGTGCGGAGTGACAGGGCTGTTATTTAATACGCTATCGAAGGAAGAATGTTGAGATAAGCGGAAGGGCTGATGTCATTAAGAATATACATTCATGTACATCTGAAGATATAAGATGAAAATATCAAACGCAGATGCCCCTCCGGCGCTCTGCATCGGGGTATGCTGGTTTACCTGCGGCATTGCATGCCTCACCCAGTTGTTAATAAATTTAAATTCATTATTTGTCAAGGAGAGTATGAAAAAGCTAAAAAGCAATGATCTAACCTGTTTAATCTTTTAGGCATGTAATCGGAACAACAAACACTCCGTCCTCTCGTTTATAGGCAAATGGAGCAACTCCGCATAAAACCATCAAAAAGGCAGGTTTCTTCATTTTTCCCGTATCAATTTTGGACGTTAATTTCAACAGACTTTCTGCACCTTCATTGATCGACTGATCCCCTCCAAGTTTTACCTCAACCAAACCATAGCTGCCGTTTCTTAAATGAATGACAGCATCACATTCAAGACCTGTCTTATCTCTATAATGATATACACTGCCATCCAATGCATCGGCATATATTCTTAAATCTCTGACACACAAGTTTTCAAATATCAAACCCATAAGCTCCAGATTATTGACCAGATCCGTTGGACCAAGTCCAAGTGCTGCCACAGCTATAGACGGATCCACAAAATACCTAGTATCAGAAGTTCGAATAGCCGTTTTTGATCGCAAATTCGGATTCCATGCAGGAGAATCTTCAATGACAAATATTCTTTTCAAAGCATTCAGGTACCCATAAAGAGCTTCCTTATCAAAGGTTTCTACATCATTACTGATTACATCTGATCTGATTGTTTCCAGAGAAGCTTGTGTTGCAACATTTCTAGCATAGGATTTTAGTATACGTTTTGTTCTTTCAGAATCTCTTTTTACTCTATCGACTCTGGATATATCATCATTTACAACGGCATCATAATAATCAAATGCTTGTTTTAATGCGACTTTCTTACTGTGATTCAGAGCTGCCGGCCATCCTCCCCGGCAAATCAAAAAAGCAATTTCATCAATACTATGATTGTCCACAGCGGATATGTCTTTCTTATTAAACAAATCCATTAATGACACTTGGCCGGTGGAATCTTTGGATTCAAACAGAGACATCGGACGCATTTGCATACGCACGATCCGGCCTGTTCCTGTATGCATGCTCTCATCTAACGCAGCAGGAACCGAAGAACCTGTAAGAATGAACTGTCCAAATTCTCCTCTCCGGTCAACTTCATACCGTACGGCATTCCAGATATTCGTTGCTATCTGCCATTCATCAATCAAATGAGGAACCTCACCTTCAAGAAGATTCGAGGGGTTTATCCTTGCCATTTGCTGATACTGCTCCGTCATATCAGGACGATCCATCTCTATAACACTTTTGGCTATATGCTTTGCAGAGGTTGTCTTTCCACACCATTTAGCACCCTCTATAAGCACAGCTCCTTTAGATTCTAAATGTTCCAGTAAAACTTTATCCGAAACTCTTTGATAGTATTCTTTCATTGTAAAACCTCCGCCCAGCCTATATTCAGCCGAGTGTTTGGCTTATATAGAACCGAGTGTTTGGCTTATATAGAACCGAGTATTCGGACGTATTTTAACCGAGTATTTGGCTTCTTGTCAATCCGGCGGACATGAAAATAGCATACACAGTGACGGTATTACGAAAGATTTTGGCGTATGGGATTCTCCAGATGAATTAGTGAAAAATCATCATACGGTTCTGAGCATTTGTTATCTGTCTTGATTGATAAGAATGCCAATTCAGAAGCGCCAAGGATGGCGGGCGTATTAGGCAGAAACGATGTTTTGCTTTTGCAAAACTCGCACGTTAATTTACAACATGGATGTTGTAAATTGACGTAACTCGATACTGCATGGAACCACTGACATCCTGTCAGTACAGCGCTATTTTTTGTTCCACAAAAAACTCGCAGTCAAAAATGTACATGGATGTACATTTTTGACGAGCGGCACGGGCGGAGGCGGATATCCTTTTTTCCGTTTGTTTTCAGGTATGCGGCAGTTTTGGAGCGGAAGCGGAAAAACCTGCCTCCGATGATGCAGGAACGGGAAAAAGATTGGAGCCGGAAACCGGTTTTTGCGCAAGCAAAATTACGGTAAACCTCTAAAAAGTCTAATTCGCAATCCGCTTTAGCGGATATGATAAATCAATAATCCCGACGCAGAGTGTAGCCTCAAAGCGCCGGGGTATTAAATTCTATATGCGTAAAAGCCTTGCTTACGCCACAGAGAAAATACGTACTTCCGGTTCAGCCGACCAAAGCGGCTTTAGCCCTACAAATACATCGTTTTTGAACATATCACTTGAAAGATACTCTCGCGCATGTTCTACGCTGTCAAAACCATGCAGAATCTGTACGTCTTCATCGCAGATCACTAAATCCTTTGAGAGCGTCCCTTTAATTGTTTTTAGAAAGGGTTCACGGTAATATTTTTAATGAATAAATTCTCAATAACTTTTTAGTATTATGATTGAACGAGTTTTCCAAAAACCAGTATATAGCGAACAGGTATAAACATCCCTGCATTATTATATGGTTCTACTATACATTGAACAAAACGCCACCCTTTGCAAGACTGTTCAGCAATAACGGCTTCACACTCATCCCATAAAGTACGGTTTTCTTTTTTAAAGCCCCATTTTTTTCGCAATGGTAATTTAATATATTCATATTCGTACATCTTACCATCTCCTTCTGGTAAACGGTTCTATGCTATAGTTCCTATACAAATAAATATCCAGCTATAGCATAGAACTATTTATAGTATAACATCGATTATTTTTATTGCAATAAAAAATATCAAATCGTACAAAATAAAATTTGCTTATTTGTTAGACCTGTTTGGAAACCCAGTGTTGCAAGTTATAAAGATCACAAATAAACGTAACCTACAGAGCGAATTTTCTTCTTTTATTCGTGCGAGGGGGGAATACCCACCATTTTTCTACCGCTATGGATGTCATCGTTAAAGAATGTACGTCCTGTATATTCTTTAACTTCGAATTTGCGAGGCAAACTCGAAGTTGAGCCGTGTACACGGAGGTACGCATTCAGAACCGCCACGGATGTCATCGTTCAAGAATGTACGTCCTGTACATTCTTGAACTTCGAGTTTGCACTGCAAACTCGATTCTTCTGTGAACCACTGACATCCTGTCAGAGCAGTGAGTTTGCGGCACGCAAACTCACGTCCAAGCATTGACAAGGATGGCAATGCTTGGACATAGCGGAAGGGCAGAGGCGGATATCCTTTTTTCCGTTTGTTTTCCGGTATGCGGCAGTTTTGGAGCAGGAGCGGAAAAACCTGCCTCCGATGATGCAGGAACGGGAAAAAGATTGGAGCCGGAGACCGGTTTTTGCACTGTTTTAACTTCGGCAGCTACAATGGTTAAAACAGTGCAAAAAGCCGCCCAAATATTGACATAATGACATAAAAAATTGAAACTACACAGATAAATAGATGGGTATCTCTAAACACTCAGGTATAGTTTTTAGAGGTTCTCATATTTGCGTTTTAGTGAAAGAGGGGCATTTCTAAAGATTAAAGTTTTAAGGGGTTCCAGATAACGCCTTTTATAGACAAGGAGTATGAGGTATGTATACACCGGTTGATCCTAAGGTGGATTTTCCGAAACAGGAAGAAGCGGTTTTGCGCTTTTGGGAAGACCACGACGTTTTTAAGAAGTCTGTTGCGCAGCGTGAGGGGGCTGATGAGTACGTGTTTTTTGACGGCCCGCCCTTTGCAACGGGGCTGCCGCATTTTGGGCATTTTGTGCCGAGCACGATTAAAGATATTATTCCGCGTTATCAGACGATGAAGGGGAAGAAGGTTGAGCGGCGGTTTGGATGGGACTGTCATGGGCTGCCGGTAGAAAACTTGATCGAAAAAGAGCTGGGGCTGAACTCGAAGACCGACATTGAAAAGTACGGTATTGCCAAGTTTAATGAGGCGTGCCGGGCGAGTGTGCTGCGCTATGTGAAGGAGTGGCGGCATACGATTAATCGGCTGGGGCGCTGGGTTGATTTTGATAACGACTATAAGACGATGGAACCGGCGTATATGGAGTCGATTTGGTGGGTGATGAAGCAGCTGTGGGAGAAGGGGCTGTTGTATGAGGGGCATTATATTTTGCCGTATTGCCCGCGCTGTTCCACGGTACTTTCCAATCATGAGCTGAACCTCGGCGGTTATAAGGATGTACACGATCCTGCGATTACCATCCGCTTTAAGGCGCGGTATACCGTTGCCGGAACTCCTGCGGCGAAAACCTTTGCTGCGGAGCCGTTGCCGCCGAATACCTATCTTTTGGCGTGGACAACTACCCCGTGGACGCTGCCGAGTAACTTGGGGCTTGCGCTCGGCGCGGATATAGACTATGTGCTGGTTGCCGATGAGGGTGAGCACTATATTCTTGCCGAATCCCGCTTAGCTGCGTACTACCGCGAACCGGAAAAATGCACCATTGTATGGAAGAAAAAGGGCGCAGAGCTGCAAGGTATCTGCTATGAGCCGCTTTTCCCGTATTTTGCGAATTTGACCGTAAAAGAGGACGGCAGTTCCGATGATGCAGGACGGGGTGCGTTCCAAACCTTAATCGGCGACTTTGTTTCGACGGAAGACGGTACGGGTATTGTTCATACGGCGCCGGGCTTTGGTGAAGAGGATAGTACGCTGTTTAAGGGCAGCGGAATACCGATGATCTGCCCGGTCGACGCTGAATGTAAGTTTACGGCAGAGGTTCCGGATTATCAGGGACGCTTTGTAAAAGATACTGATAAAGATATTATGGATCGGCTGAAGGCTGAGCGGAAACTGGTGAAACGGGATCAAATCCTGCACGCCTATCCGCACTGCTGGCGCTGTTCCAGTCCGCTCATTTACCGCGCAGTGAGCAGCTGGTTTGTTTCGGTGGAAAAGGTAAAGGATGCGATGCTGCGGGCAAACAGCAAGATCAATTGGCAGCCTGCTCATATCAAAGAAGGACGCTTTGGAAAGTGGCTTGAAGGCGCCCGCGACTGGGCAATCAGTCGGAACCGGTACTGGGGAAACCCGCTGCCGATTTGGAAGTGTTCCAATCCCGACTGCGGACACTCCCTCTGTGTGGGAAGCCGCGATGAGCTGAAAGAATTGAGCGGTGTTTATCCCGAAGATTTGCACAAGCACTTTGTTGACAAGATTACCATACCGTGTAAGCAGTGCGGAGGAACGATGTACCGCGTTCCGGAAGTGCTGGACTGCTGGTTTGAGTCCGGTTCGATGCCGTATGCGCAAGTGCACTATCCCTTTGAAAATAAAAAATACTTTGAAGAGCACTTCCCCGCTCATTTTATTTCCGAAGGGCTGGATCAAACCCGCGGGTGGTTCTATACGCTGACTGTCTTAGCGGCTGCGCTGTTCGACCGCCCTGCCTTTGAAAACTGTATTGTCAATGGGCTGGTGCTGGCAACCGACGGGAAAAAGATGTCTAAGTCCCTGCGGAACTATACCGATCCCAATGAGGTTGTCCGGCAGTTCGGGGCGGATGCATTGCGCTTGTTCCTGATGCACTCAAACGTGGTTAAGGCGGAGGATTTGAAATACTCCGATGACGGTGTGCGCGATATTCTGAAAGGTATTTTGATTCCGCTGTGGAACAGCTACAGCTTCTACGTGACGTATGCGAACATCGACGGTGTTACGCCGCCTGCCCATGCGAAACTCGACGGCACGGATGCGCACATTGCTGCCTTTGTGAAAGAGCTGAACAATCCGCTTGACCGCTGGATTCTCTCCGTAACTGAAAAGCTTGTGTTTGATGTAACGGCGGCGTTGGACGATTACGACCTTACGAAGGCAATTGACCCGATTGTTGCGTATATCGATCAGCTGAACAACTGGTATATCCGCCGCTCCCGCCGCCGCTTCTGGAAGAGCGAAAACGACGGCGATAAGGCGCAAGCCTACGAGACTTTGTACCGCGCGCTCAAGAAGTTTGCACTGGTCGCGGCTCCGGTCGTACCGTTTATCACCGAATCGATTTGGCAAAACTTGAGAACAGCTGATGATCCCCTTTCCGTGCACTTGGCGGATTACCCCGTTTATGCGGAAGCGGCGCGGGATACCGAGCTTGAGTTTAAGATGGAGACGGTACAAAAAGCCGTGTCGATGGGACGGGCGCTCCGGTATCAGTTCAATTTGAAAATCCGCCAGCCGCTCAAAGCGGTGGAAATTGTTACGAAGAACCAGCAGGAGAAGTCGGTCTTACGCGAAATGGAAAGCAGCATTATGGAAGAGCTGAACGTGAAAGAGGTAATTTTCCACGACAAAGAGGATGAGCTGGTTGAGTATTCCGCCAAGGCGAATTTTAAGGTGCTGGGAAAAGAGCTCGGCGCAAAGATGAAAACCGCAGCGGCTCAAATTGAGAAACTCTCTTCTGCGGAGATTGAAAGTCTCTTTGACGGCGCAACCTTGAGCATTGATGTTGAGGGGCAAGCCGTTGAGCTTACTTCCGACAAGGTGATCCTGAACCGCATTGAAAAGGCGAACCTCAAGGTGCTGAACGAAGGGACGCTGACGGTTGCGCTTAACACGCAGGTAACCGAGGAGCTGCTGCTGGAAGGCTATATCCGTGACCTTGTCCGCGCGGTGCAGAACTTGCGGAAGGAGTCCGGGCTTGAAGTAACCGACCGGATTACGCTTTCCGTTTCCGGCACTGATACGGACGGGAAGCACCTCTTGCAAAAAGCGTTCGAGGCAAACAAGGACTACCTGATGAACGAGACCTTGGCTGTTGAGGCGGTTTTTGGTGCGCAGCTGCCTGCGGGAAAGGCTGCTACCGAGCTTGACATGGGCGAGGGGCTATGCTGGCACATCGCGCTGGAGAAGGCGGCTGGAGCGTAGGGCTGGTAGAGCTTCTAAGATTGCAGAGTATGAAAAGAAGGGTACGAAAAACGCTATTGATAATAGCGCTGATATTAAACATAGGTCTCATTCCGCTGCAAGCGACGACGGTCTTTAACTTGTTTGATAGTACCCCCGCAATTTCAATAGTAGGCGGTGCGGACGGACCGACTTCTATATATGTTGGGCTAGACGCGTTTTTCCTGTTGATTTTCCGAACGCTTGCGGTGTGCATACATATTTATACGATCAGTATCCTCATCATGGCTCTTAAAGAATGAACATCACGTGGCACGGGAAAGGGCTTGTCCTTTTCCCCCACCTGAATACGACGGCGGAAAAAAGCCGGTTGTAACAACCTGCCCGCCGAGCTTGACATGGGCGATTGACTATGCCGGCACATTGCGCTGGAGAAGGCGGTGGTGTAGGGGGCGGTAGAGCCCCTGAAATTGCAGAGTATGAAAAGAAGGGTACGAAAAACGCTATTGATAATAGCGCTGATATTAAACATAGGTCTCATTCCGCTGCAAGCGCAAGCGACGACAGTCTTTACCTCATTTTATCGAGCGTGTGCAATTACAATAATAGGCGGTGCTGACGGACCGACTTCTATTTATATTGGGCAAGGCGAGCTTTTATCGCTTATTTTCCGAGCAATCATGGTGTGCATACATATTTATACGATCGGTATCCTCATCATGGCGCTTAAAGAATGAACATCGCGTGGTGCGGGAAAGGGCTTGTCCTTTCCTGCACCTGAATAAGACGACGGAAAAAGAGCCGGTTGCAACAACCTGCCCGCCGACTTGGATATGGGCGACGGGCTTTGCTGGCACATCGTGCTGGAGAAGGTGGAGGTGTAGGGGGATAAGTTTTAAGTTTTGAGAAATGGGCGCATCCGGTATAGTAAGGAGGGTGCGCCTGTTGGCTTAAGTATTGAGGAATAATATGAATCTATTTGATGATGCTCAATTGAAAGATATAAAAACTACGGTTTTTCTGGGATTGAAAAGTAGTAAAAATCAAGAACTTAGTACATGGGAAATATCCAGGTATATTTTTGATTTAAATACTTACTATTATAAATATGAGGTTGTTAATTCTATCGCGTTAGCATTATCCACTGGAGTTAAGCCGGAAGATATCATTGTAATTAACGAATCATTTATGTTAAATCATCAATATGCAAAGTTAGATGTTATTGATTTAGCAAGACCGGAACTCAATTTATTGTATTTTTTAGGTTTACCCTATTCAATGTTTCCCTCCCTTTCTATATTTAATATGAGAATTATATTCAAATATTATAGGATAATCAACGAATTTTTGTTTCAAAATAAACTCCAAAGGAATGAAACAAAATGGATCTGTTCATTTTATATTGAATCATTGTTAAGCGGATTAGACAAAGCAATACAAAATATTACTCAGCTAAGTGAAAAAAAGATTATAAATACTAAAAAACATGTTGAACTATTAAATTTATTTACAAAACTCACTAAAAATTTCCAAAAACAGTATAAAAAAGAATTCACTCAACTAGAAAGAGATCTTGTAATAGATATCAAAAATTTAAGAGAAAAGAAAGGTGCTCCTAAAAATTATTCTATTTTCTTTTCGACAATCAATAAACTTCAACGACCAGTAGTACTAGTAATTGATCAGCAGTCAAGTAAAGCTCGTGTTTTATGTCGTGCTCAGTTAAACAAAAAAGCAAAAGATAGGACTACATTTACATTACGTTCAGTTATACAAAATTCTCCCATACAAATGTTAGTTCAAAGTGGTATATCTATACTTACTGCTATTAAGGATGAGGAACGGAAAAAAGAATTGCATGCTATTGAATTGGAATTAAAAAAAGCAGAAATAAAAAAAGTAAAAACAGATGCAGAAATTTCACACATTAAGTTACTAACAGCACAAATTGAACTCATGGAACAAATTGCGCATTTTGAGCAGAATCCAAATTATGCACATATCTCTCGAATAACGATTCCTTATTTAAAGCAACAACTAGGTTTTGCTAATGATAGAATAACTGAAAATTTAAAAACATTAAATAATCGTGTTGGAATAGAAATAGATTATCAAACAACTAAAATTGATATACAAGCATAAAAAACAAAAAAAGAGACTGCTGAAATAATATCCGCGGTCTCTTTTTTTGGTGTTATACATTTTTAGGCGGTTCTTGTGTATCACTCTTTTCTAATTTTTTTTCAACACGGCTCATAAAATGAGTTAGCGACACATCAAATGCTTTTGCAATATTGTTAATAATGGTGAGAGAGGGCAGCTTAATGCCTTTTTCAATTTCAGAAATATATACTTGATGCGAATCAATAGCATCTGCTAATTTTTCTTGAGATAAATGCTTTTCTTTCCGCAGTTCTCGTATGGTATCTCCTACTTCTTTATTCACATAATCAGTATAAGTTTTTATAAGCAAAAACATTACAAGCTATTGCTTATAAATAGAAATATATGCTATAGTTTATAAAATAGGTCGAAAGGGTGTTAGGTTGACCTGCCTAAAGGCAGGCAGGTACGGAACCAATCGAAAACATTTATTTCGATCGAAAAATAAACTTGCAATGGAAAAAGCATTGCGAAAGGAAGGTCGAAATGAAACAGAGAAAAGTAGTTTCAATGATTGGAGCATTAGTTGTAATAATTAGTGCAGTAGTATTAATTACTGGTTGCCAACAGGCGAATAGTGGAAAATCCAATGCAAACAGCAAGGGGCTGGAATATATAAGAGGAGACATTGCATTAAAATTCAAAAATGATTCTACAGAAACCTGTTATGTAACAATAAAAGGAAAAACAAAATGGGATGTTGAGAAAACAGGCATATCTGCAGGATCTTTAGATGGAAGTTTTACAAGTGAGTTTCCTTTGCCTGCTAGTCCGAAAACTGAACTAAAGGCTGGTGAAGAAAAACAGATAGTCATAAAAGATGTAGTAACATCATGTAACAGGAACGGAGTGGTAGGAGAATTTTTTCTGTCTTTTGATTCGAATATAGGTGAAACTATATTTGTCAGTGGAAACGAGAGCAGTTCTGTAAAATCAGGTTTATTCAGCAAGCCCGAGGTAAGAAAAGCAGAATATACGACAGGAACATTTCATATAAAAGTAGAGAAAGATACGTATTATGGTGAAGACTATTTTAAAATTGATTTATACAATTAGAGATGTTACTGTTTATGAGTACGGAAAATAAATCTATAAGACCTTCGGATAATGCGTCAAATATGCAAAATCCGAATAAGGGTACAGCCGGTACAAATCGTCAGTATGACCAAAATCAAGGTAATCGTGGCGAACAGCTTAACCCAAATAAAAAAGGGAAGTAATTTTAGTATATGTAGTAATCAGTTCCGGGATTATTACATATACTATTTATTTATTGGTTAATAATGAATCTAACACTCGCTTAACTTGGCATTGCCTTTGCGGCAATGCAGGTTAAGCGAGTGTTAGGAAGATTGCCCAGTGGCAACTTTTTTCCTTTTACTATTTGGTTATATTTAAAAATAATGCGATAATAATATCGAAGTATGCATAGATATAGAGGGAGGCTTTCTTCAAGTGCACCGATGGCGGAATAAAGACACAGGCGAATAGGGGTTGCACCACATCAAGTCCTCAATTATTCAGCGCCCTCTCCGCAAAGCTGTTTTACGCTCGGGTATTCCGAAGGCAATCAGTTGCACACTTTCCGTCACTCATTTGCAACTTATCTATTGAAAGTCGGTTACGATATTCGTATCACCCAAGGGCTTTTTTCACACAACGATGTTAAAACGATATAGTTTACACTCACGTCCTAAACCGTGGTTGTCGAGGAGTTCAAAGCCCCATAGACAGGATGTGATTTTGTTCTGTATAGTTTAGATTGTAAATGAGGGCTTTTTATGATATTATGAGGGAAGACCGAAAAGGTGTTAGGCGAATATACTGCTAGTCCACGAGAGGTAAAAACGTATGAAAAAAATAGAAGAAAAAGAAGAATATATAAACCAATATTTAAAGGAATTAAATGATATTTCATGGGAAAACTTTAAGAACTTTAGGACTTTTTTAAGTTCTCTATCTGGAAATCACATATTAAAATCTTTTGAAAAACAAACTATTGAAAAAAATGAAATGACTTATCGTTTTCTATGGCAAATAGAAGAAGCATTTACGATAAATGAACATGATGAAGTAAATAAGCCCTGGTTCAATAGTAAATTAAATGAAATAAAAAAATCTACAGAAAAAAAACAGATTTCGTCAAATTTAGGTGAGTTAAGAGCCTATTCTGTTCTGAAATATTCGGAATTTGGAAAAAATCTTCAATGTATGAATCAGAACACAAAAGGCTGTGATTTTAAAAGTCGTATAATAATGAATAAAAGAGAAATAAAAGTTTGTATTGAAGTAAATACACCTTTGGGAAGAGATGACCCTAAACGAACGACTATCGACCATGGTACTACTAGAAGTAAAAGTATTTCGATTACTGAAAAAGAAATAGCTCCTTTTGGATTGCCACAAAGACAAGATGTAGATTCTATAGGTTCAGAAGTTTTAAGTAAATTAAATTCAATAAAAGAGGATGAAGATCAGTTTGAAGATGATGCAGTAAATATTTTGTTTGTCGATTTTGTTAATCCATTATTTTCTGATTTGAATTTATTAGATAATCATGGAAAACCTTTTCAAATGTTTCATTCCGATATATATACAGGTAATATTTGGTTTGCAATGTACTCGAAAAAGAATGAGAATATACCTTTTAATATTGGGTTGTATTGTCCTAGTTATGAAAAACCATACAAAATGGAATATGATGGAAAGCTAACGAAAAAATCAAAATTAGATTTTGTTATTTTTAACACTTTTGAAGGCTCTTATATTTATGAGAAAAATATAAAACATCATATTCCAATTAAAAAAGAGGTTTATTTGTCATTATATACAATACCAAGAAGAAAATATGAAGACATTTGGTTAAATTACCCGTTTAAGGATTTATCTAAGCGTATTAATTATATAAAAAAAGCTACGAAAAAATTGTTGAATGACTATCATTTTTTTTCATGCAAAATTGAATGAATCACCTAACACTGTTTTCAAATCCGACAATACGGACAAGCCACGTTGCAGTTTTAAGTCATGTTAGGTTACCCTGCCTAAAAACAGACGGGTGCGGAACCGACCTATAGAATTTATTTCGACCGAAAAAATAATTACACTGAAAAAAGCATTACAAAAGAAAGGTTAAAATAAAACAAAGAAAGATAATTTCAATGATTGGTGTACTGGCTGTAATGGTTAGTGCAGTAGTGTTAATTACTAGTTGTTCGCAACCGAATAGTAATAAGATCAATTCCAGTGATAATGGTAATAGCAACAACCTTAATGGTACTGCATGGTTTGAAAGTGGATATCATATCGGTTATTATTTTCTTGATGGAAAAGTTTATGCCGTAGATTCCATTAAATGGGAAAAGTCTTTTACCGGTACTTATTCAGGTACTAGCTATACATCATATGACGGCACAGTAATATCATTTAGCGTATCAGGAAATATTCTAAAAATAAATAATAGAGAATTTCTACGAGTGACAGACCCCAACACACTTGAAAAAGTTAAAACAGCACCTATTGTGTAGGTATTACTGGAAGCAGAAAGTCAGTATATTATTTTATATGATGAATCACCCCGATGTAGAGCGTCGAGGTATCTATGGCATCGAGCCTATTAAAAAAGTATGCAAATGGATATGCTTATATTTAGCATATTGGAACCACTGACATCCGTGTCGCTTCTTATGTCCATTCGTATATATTCAGCGCCTTCTGCACAAAGCTGTTTTAAAGTCAGGCCTTCCGTACCAATTGGTTTTCATAGTTTCCACTATTTATTTGCAACGTATCTACAGGAATCGCTTACGATATCCGCACCATCCAAGAGCTTCTCGGTCACAGCGATATTAAAACCACTATGGGGTACGCCCACGTCCTAAACCGCGATGGTCGAGGTCAGAATGAGCTATCTGCTATACTGCAAAAGTCTTTAAAATATGATATAATTATCCTTATGAAAGTTTATCTTGATAACTGCTGTTACAATCGACCGTATGACGACCAAAATTATCTACCGATTTCACTTGAAACGCAGGCAAAGTTGCTTATCCAATTGTTTATAACAGAGAAGCGCTTAGAACTTGCTTCTTCGTTCATTTTAGATTATGAAAATTCTTGTAATCCGTATATGGATAGAAAAATTGCTATAAAGAACTTCCTAGACGAACATGTTTCTGATTATGTAGGTAGTGACAAATCAAAAGAAGTTATTACAAAAGCAAAAAAAGTGATGACAACAGGGGTAAAGATGAAGGATTCTTGCCATATAGTTTGCGCCGAAATGATGAAATGCGACTACCTTTTGACTACAGATAAAGGCATGTTGAAATACAAAAGCAATGCTGTGAAATTACTTAATCCGATAGGATTTATAGATTTATTAAACAGAGGTAATGAAAATGATGACTGAAATGATTGCACCGCCGTCGACGATAGAGCTTCTTTCTCGCGGTATGGAATGTCTTGTAGAAGCTATGGGAGTTGTTGAGGCTGAATACTTTATTGCTGCTGTACGAAGGGAACGATTCGATTATACAAAATGGCAAAGCGAGCATTTTGACAAAATGGATTTAAAAACTTTTGTTAACAATGCAAAAACTTATGCTGAAGATATGGGAAAGTAAACTCGTCTAGCACCCGCTTCAAATCAGACATTTGTTTTGTCCCGAATGTTGCTTGTGAGGTCGTTTATAATGCTGTTTATATGCTTAATTTTTGGGTTATCTTTTGAAGTAAACTCGATATGAAGAAACTGACGATCTCGGATACGGTCTTAAGGATTTCTTCAAGCAAACCCACTGGCAGAATCAAAAAATAGGCGAACAGGGACGATACCGCATTGATCCTTCGATTATTCAACACATCCTCCATGAATCCGTTTTAAAGTCAGGTATTCAGAAATCAATCGGCTGCCACACTTTCCACCACTCATTTGCAACGTATCTACCGGAATCCGGTTACGATATTCGCACCATCCAAGAGCTTCTCGGTCACAGCGATGTTTCAATCGCTCTGGTCTATCCTCACGTCTTAAACCGCGGCGATCTAGGCGTTCAAAGCCCTATAGACAGGATGGGGTTTATCCCTTTAGCCTGTTTAGTGAAGATATGTCTAATCAGTCTTTTGCTGCTTTATTCCGGCGAATGTTAAAGTAGAAAGATGTGTTTTTTATTTGACAGAATGTATCAATTATGGTGCATTTTAGATATGGAAGTCGAAAAGAAAATACACGCAGATTTTTTCAAAACAGAGCAAAATAATGAACCTGTACGAGATTTCCTGAAGGCTTTATCTCCAGAAGATAAAAAATCTGTCGGTGCGGATATTATGGCAGTAGAAATGTCGTGGCCAATCGGTTATCCAATGGTTAGAAAACTCGACACTGATTTATGGGAAGTAAGAACTGGTATTTCCGACAAAAGGATTGGCAGAATCATGTTCACTGTAAGCGGAAATACAATGATATTACTAGACCTATTCGATAACTGCGTTGTCGAATAGGTCGCCGAGTTCTAAATCGCACAAATAGCACCCTAAAATGCAACAGTTGAACAAAGTGTGAACTTTGGAAACTGCTGCATTGATGTGCGGAACGCGCATACGTTAATACGCGATGTTTGCGAAGCAAACTCGACGTGTTTTTCAGCCGCGCTATTTCAGCGGCTGAAAATAAACCTACGATTTAGAACATCGCATTTTAAGGTGACCTGTTCAGAAACGGAAGTTTCCGAACAGGTTTACTCTATGCATTTGTAAAAAAGACACAGAAAACTCCAAAAGAAGATATGGAGTTGGGAAAGAAAAGAAGAAACTTGGTTTTAGGAGGTCAAAAATGAATAACGCTTATGTAGGAAGTTCCTTTAATGATTTTCTCGAAGAAGAGGGTCTTGCCACAGATATACAGAACGAGGCAATTAAGCGGTTGATTTCATATAATTTACTAGAAGAAATGCAGAAACAAAATATCAATAAAACTGAAATGGCTAAGAAAATGTCTACGTCTCGCGCTGCATTGGATAGGCTTCTAAATCCATACAATGATTCCGTGACACTTGCAACGCTTACAAAAGCTGCGAATGTTCTGGGGAAAAAATTAGTATTACAACTACAATAAAAACAGAACCCAACACGGTTTTCAAAGCCGACAAATGTGGCTATGCCTGTTTGCAGGTTAAAACAATGTTAGAAAGACTAAAAAAATATATAGTTTTTTAGAAGATAAATGAATAAGCATTAATCTATAATTTACAGAATCTCTTTTCATCTTGACTTTATTAATGTGTGCACTTATACTGTGTTGATAAGGAGCATTTATGAAAAATATAACGCTATCAATTGATGAAACTGTTTTACAGGCAGGGCGAGAATATGCAAAGAGACATAATATCTCCTTTAATTTTCTTGTAAGGAAACTTATTGAGCAAACGGTTGTTACCAATAAAGATTACTGGCTTCATGAGACTTTTTCACTTATGGATACATTAAATGCGGTGTCAAGCGATGAGAAATGGACAAGGGAAGAATTATATCGTGTCTAAAATATTTATTGATACAAACATACTTGTTTATACCCTTGACTCAAAAGATTTATATAAGCAAGCAAAAGCTCGAAAAATAATAGAGAAAGTTGTGAATTTACATCAACCGGTAATATCAACACAAGTACTTAAAGAATTCTATGTAGTTGCAACAACAAAATTAAAGGCAGATCGAATAATTGTTAAAAATATTATACACAATTTTTGCAATATGGAAATTGTTCAAAATGACTTAGAGTTGATAGAACAAGCAATAGATATTAGTGTAATTTTACAATTATCATTTTGGGATTCATTGATAGTAGCTGCTGCTGAGAAAGCAAAATGTGAATGCATTATTTCTGAAGATTTAAACCCGGGGCAGACATATCGTGGAGTAATGGTAATCAATCCATTTAAGGAAGAGTCTTTCTAACACCCGCTGCAACGCTGACAACGAGGATAGGCAAGGTTGCCGGTAAAGCGGTGGTTAGTTATGGTGGCAGGTCACTGGCCTGCTTAATTTTACGTTGATAAATAATGTCGCAGGCGTTTTGTTTTATGGATGAAAATTTGTTTATAAGTTTACCGCCTTATGAAGGATTAAAGTCATATCGAATTATAAAATATGGCAATTTTAAAGAAAAATATCTTTGCCATAATAAGCGTTCGTAGTCGACAAGGCAAGTCTTTGCTTGCGTTTCGGTTTATAACCTTATTGGTTTGACAAGATTTAATACAATAAGGAAAAATAAATGTCTAAAATTAAAATAGCTTTACTACAATTAATGCCAGGGAAGTCTCTTGTTGAAAATATGCATACCGGTATATCAGCTTGTCGCAAGGCAAAAAACATTGGGGCGGATATAGCATTGTTTCCTGAAATGTGGAGTATTGGTTACGAAATACCTAAATCTGTCAATGAATTAAAGAGTAAAGCAATTAGTAAAAATGATACGTTTATACGTTCATTCTCGGATTTAGCGAAAGAATTACAAATGGCTATCGGTATAACATTTCTTGAAAAATATGAGCCACTACCAAGAAACAGTATATGTCTGTTTGATAGATTTGGTAAAGAACTATATACCTATGCAAAAGTACATACATGTTCTTTTGGAAATGAAAAAGCTTTAATGCCCGGTAATGATTTTTATGTATCTGTATTAGATACAGAGCATGGTTGTGTGAAAATAGGTTCAATGATTTGTTATGATAGAGAATTTCCTGAGAGCGCACGAATACTCATGCTTAAAGGTGCAGAAATAATACTTGTACCGAATGCATGTCCAATGGAAATTAATAGAATTTCACAATTAAGAGCAAGAGCATTTGAAAATATGGTTGGCATTGCAACTGTTAATTATCCAAAAGGAAAACCTGATTGTAATGGTCATTCTACAGCATTTGACGGCATTGCCTATAACATTGATGAACCATATTCGCGAGATACATTAATAATAGAAGCCGGGGAAGAAGAAGGAATATATATCGCAACTTTTGATATAGAGGAATTAAGAAAGTATAGAAGTAGAGAAGTTCATGGTAACGCATACCGGCAGCCGACAAAATATACGATTTTATTATCGGAAGAGAAACAAGAACCGTTTATCCGTAAAGATTATAGAAAATCAGTAAACTAGCATCCGCTTTAACTTGACATTTCTGTGTAATGCAGGTTTAACAGACGATGGAATATCCGAAACTATCACTCAATTCATATTTTTTTGAAATAACGGAGGTAAAGAAATGTCAAAATCATTTTATTCGTGGTTGTCGCAGTTTAAAAACGACAGTACTTCTGTAGGAGATCTTGCACGAGATGTAAGGTTTGATAAAGAGTTTCCTCGTCATTCCGATTCCCGTAAATACTTAAGAGATTACCTTGAAAGTATGGGGGCATGTGACAGTACAATGAGCATTTTTGAAGAAGCTTTTAGTCACTATGAGCAAGACGCAAAAAAGTAATTTTCCTCATGACATAGCGTACGATTATTCGTACGCTATGTATTCCGATGGAGGTACGTAAATGACAGCAATGACCGCTACGGCAGCGAGGACTAATCTTTATAATCTCATTGACCAAACAAGAGATTGCCATGAACCGATTATCATTTCCGGCAAAAGAAATAATGCGGTTTTAATTTCAGAAGATGACTGAAATGCTATTCAAGAAACCTTGTATTTGTGTTCTATCCCAGGAATGAGAGAATCTATTATTGAAGCAAGTAAAGAGCCATTGGAAGAGAGCATTAAAGAACTTGACTGGTGATGTGGACAGTAGTTTATTTAAAACAGGCGGCAAAAGATAGTAAAAAAATTGGACTGTCAAATCTAAAACCAACAGTAAAGCATTTAATTGAAGTTATAAAGAATAATTCTTTTGAAAATCCTTCGCCTTACGAAAAGTTAGTTGGAGATTTAACGGGAAAATACTCAAGAAGAATTAATATACAGCATCGTTTGATATATGAAGTTTTGGAAAAAGAACATATAGTTCGTATTCTAAGAATGTGAACTCATTATGAATAAGCCTTGCTCCAGGAAGCCGGTTACGATATTTGTATCGTCCAAAAGCTTCTCGACCACAGCGATGTCTCAACCACTATGGTTTACACCCTCGTTCTCAACCGTGGCGGTCTTGCTGTTCCAAGCCCTATGACAGGATGTGATTTTTATCTCAATTTGGTGAAGATGACCTAATTTACTTGCTGTTTATTTTTTCGGTAGATACTTAGAGTAGAAAGATGTGGCAGTTAGAATCTCAGTTTAGATTGCAAATTAGTGGTTTTATGATATTATAAGGAATAGTCGAAAGGGTGTTAGCAGGACACGCCGCTGGAGTGGAAATTTATAGGAAAAGAAATATGAAGTTGAAAAACTTAAAAATTATTTTTTGGGGACTATGTATCGCATTTTGTGCTTGCGAAAGCAATAAACTTGAAAACACAAAAGCAACAGATACAAGGTTAGCAGAAACAAAAAAAGTGTTAAAAATTGAAAACTACACTTATGAAGAAAATTCGGAAATAATTGAAATCATCAGTGGAATTAATAATAAGAAAACAATTTATATAAAAACCTATGATGATAATCATAATCTTTTGAAAAACTACTGCAAAACAGATGGATATTTTATTGAATATGAGTATAACCGGAATAACCAAGTCGTATATTCAAAAGATAATGGTGGAGACGGACATGAATACTTTTACGAATATGACTCAAATGGCGATATGACATATTTTCATAGCACGATTGGTGGTGAACCATATTTAAATTACCATGCAGAATATGAAAATCATAAATTAGTTCATAGATATAGTCAGGCAGTACTTGGTGAACATCATGAATGGTGGACATATACAGATGACTTTAGAAAATGTACTTATAAAAATTCTCTAAAAGATGGAATTACATATTATGAATATGATTCCCATGGAAATAAAATTTATGAAAAAAGTTATTTAGGTGAAAATTTTTATGCATATGATGATAACGGTAATTTAATTTCGAAGAAAACAATCTATGAAGATGGAAAGACCCATACGACAATTTATGAATATGACACTATGGGCAACAAAATCTCTGAAAAAGACGGTCTTTTTGATACTTATTATGAATATGAATTCTATGACAATGGTAAAATAAAAACTATAGTATCATATAGAAAATCATAACACCGTTTTCAAAGCTGATAAAAACTTTGACACCTCGTTATAAAGAGTAAAAAATCATATATTTTTTTTAGAAAATAAATGGATAACCGGTAGCCTATAATTTCAAAATTCTCTTTTCATCTTGATCTTTTAATGTGTGCACTTAGTAAATGCAGTGTCAAGCGATGAGAAATGGACAAGGGAAGAATTATGCTGTGTCTAAAATATTTATTGATAGTAGCTGCTGCTGCGAAAGACATAAAACAAAACTCATAACAGATATGTTTCAACAGGAGTAGTTCAGTATATTTTGAATCTTCGCCAATATTAGAAAATTAATAATATTCTGATGATTTCAAATTGACAGTATGTCCTCGTACGTATTATAGTGGGCTGGGATGGCGAAAAAACAACTAACTTTTGCGTCTTCTTCAAGGTTGAAGCATTCAAGATAAGGGGAATTACGTGCAAAAGCTTTACTTTTCTAAAATATTCGGAGTCGGCTGTATTATTGCGGCAATTATACTGGCGAGCAGCTGCGTATCACGTCCTGTTGAATATGATATACGAGCATTCGGTGCTGTTGGATCGGACGCCGATGTGTATATAGTTGCTCCGGTTATCGGGAATGAGTCACTTTTAAAAACTCTGTTTACCGCTTTTGTGCCGGAGAGAACCGCTTTGCAGTATTTGAACCGGACATCGGTACTGTATATCGGTGCAAACTACAGGATGCCGCCATCGGTAACCGTTGTTTCGAGCGGTTCTTATCCTGTCAGTTTGGGAGATTTGCTGTTTTCTAAAAAAGACGGTTGGGAAAAACGCCGCGCGGCAGCACTGAACAATCGCACCTATTATTCTTCTGCAACTGTGGATATAGTGGTTCAAGAAAAAATAGCCTTTATGTGCTTAGGCGACAATCAACGGGATTCGACAGCGTTTTTGCAGCGGATAGCCGAGCCTCAGTCCCTGATATTTCCGCCCCGATTTCAAGCCCTGAGTGAATCCGGTGGGGTAGGGGAAATCGGCTTATATGCCCGTTCGGGAGGCTCCGTAGTATCCGCTTTGTTAGGCTTAGAGGATATTGAACTGCCGATACGGTCGATAGAGCTTTATCTGAAAAAGGATATCAACTCAATGTATCGGTGTTCTGCGGTATTTGAGGCAACAGACGCTCGCGCAGCTCTTGTTGTCCGGCTGCTTCTGAGTCATGGTCTGAATGGAGATTTTTCCGTTCAAGACTCTTCTATTTTTGTAGAAAATGCCGATATTACAGAAACAGAGCTCATTACAATGCTACGAGGTATAACTTTGGCTGCTAACATTGCGCAGCCTCGTTAACCGTCAAGTTTTCTACCGAAAACTTACTTATTGTACGCCATTTCTCATTTCATTTTGAAATGGCATAATGCATCGGTTCTCGAGAATTGATATTCTCTCAACTGTTGCGTTTTGAAGAAGGTATAACTTCGGCTGCTAACATTGCGCCGCCTCGTTAACCGTCAAGTTTTCTACCGAAAACTTACTTATTGCATTGGTACGCTATCGCGTACCAATGCAACAGTTTCCAAAGTTGAAACTTTGTTCAACTGTTGCATTTTATGGAAGGTATAACTTCGGCTGCTAATAGAGCGTTTTAATTACTTGATTGATCTGTGGAGGGCTTATGCCTACGTATGACTATATGTGCGATTCTTGCGGAGCTTCTTTCGAGGTACAGCATAAAATGACCGATACGCCTGCTATAGTTTGTCCGCAATGCGGAGCATCTTCTCATCAAGTATTCTCGGCTGGTTTTGGATTAAATTTTACCGGTAAAGGTTTTTATCAAACCGATACGCAAAAAACAGTAGCATCTACAGATGTGAAGAAGGCTGATGTGCAGGGTTCCTCTTCGCAAGGGAAAGACAAAACGGCTCATTCGTGCAGTAGAGGCTGCGGATGCTCAGGCGGCTGTTCGTGTTCAAGCTAAGTATATGAATAAACAACCTAAGTTTTTTTGTGAAAATTGTAATGCAGAAGTTCGTCGTGATGCAGTGATCTGTCCTCACTGTGGCCGTTTTTTTTTGCCTCCGTGCGGTGTCCCAGTTGCGGATTTACCGGAACACATAAAGAGTTTAAAGACGGATGCCCCTCATGCGGCTATGCGTTCACTCCTGATGAGCAAGAGAACAAAAAGAATAATACAAAAAAACTAAAAAAAAAGAAATTCCGTATTGTGCAATACGTCGGACATGAAGCCGATGCCCGCACTGACACCGACCCCTTACCTTTATGGGTATACGGGGTAGTCCTTTTTACTGTGTGCCGCTCTCGCTATAATTTTCTTTCTCCTTTAACGAAATTTTATCTAAAATTTTGCACATTTCTTCAAACAGGCTGGCAAACGCATCAGGCAGAGTAGATAAAAAGCGCAGAATCATTGAGGCTGTGAAACCATTTGAACTGCGAGTGGTTCAACTCTAGTTGAATAGTTTCAATGATTCTGCGGGAAACACGAACATTGTACTTCCTTGTACAATATTCGTGTCAAGTTTTTCTAGCGAAAAACTTGCTGCTGATTAGTATCACCGCCGTCCGTGGCGGATATGAAAAAACGGCCTGATGCGGTTACCCTGGAAGATGTGAAACTTTTGCTTGACTGTTAGCAATTTCGGTTCTATACTTATAGATAATATAAGTGAGGTAAAATGCGTATAGCTAAAGTTTTTAGTTCCATTTTTACCATAATATGATTGTTTGTTGAAACTTATTGAGGAGGAGTTTTATGAGCAAAGAAACCTTAAACCCGTTGGCGAATGCACAGGCACAAGTAAAAAAAGCGTGCGATGCTTTGGGAGCAGATCCCGCGGTATATGAATTATTGAAGGAACCGCAGCGGATAATCGAAATTTCCATTCCGGTAAAGATGGATAACGGTTCTATCAAAGTATTTAAGGGATATAGAGCTGCGCATAACGATGCGGTCGGCCCCTACAAGGGTGGTATTCGCTTCCATCAAAATGTCAATGCCGATGAAGTAAAAGCTCTTTCTATTTGGATGAGTATTAAATGTCAAGTAACCGGTATACCCTACGGTGGCGGAAAAGGCGGTATCACTGTTGATCCTTCCGAATTATCTCAGCGTGAGTTGGAGCAGTTGTCACGCGGCTGGGTACGCGGTTTGTATAAGTACCTCGGTGAAAAAGTAGATGTGCCTGCTCCGGACGTCAATACCAACGGCCAGATCATGGCGTGGATGCAGGATGAATACAATAAGCTGACCGGCGAGCAGACCATCGGTGTATTTACCGGTAAGCCGCTTACCTACGGTGGTTCCAAGGGAAGAAACGAGGCGACCGGCTTCGGTGTTGCCGTTATTATGCGTGAAGCCTGCAAAGCAATCGGTATGGATTTAAAGAAAGCAACCGTTGCCGTTCAGGGTTTCGGAAACGTCGGAAAGTTCACCGTTAAGAACATCATCAAGTTGGGCGGAAAAGTTGTTGCAGTTGCGGAATTCGACAAGAAAGAAGGTACCTACGCAACCTACAAAGAAAGCGGCTTTACTTTTGAAGAATTGAATGAGGCAAAGACAAAAGACGGCAGTTTACTCCATGTTCCCGGTGCAAAGAAAATTTCCCTCGATGACTTCTGGGCATTGAATGTCGATGTTATCAGTCCCTGCGCAATGGAAAATGCAATCAAAGAGCACGAAGCCAATCTGATCAAGGCAAAGCTGATCTGCGAAGGCGCAAACGGTCCCATTACGTTGGAAGCTGATGAGATCCTGTACAAGAAGGGAATCCTTGTTACTCCTGATATTCTGACCAATGCCGGCGGTGTTACCGTTTCTTACTTTGAATGGGTACAGAACCTCTACGGCTACTATTGGACGGAAAAAGAAGTTGAAGAGAAAGAAGAGCGCGCAATGATCGACGCATTCAACCCGATTTGGGCATTAAAGAAGGAAAAGAACGTTTCGTTCCGCCAAGCAACTTACATGAAATCTATCAAGAGAATTGATGAAGCAATGAAGGTAAGAGGCTGGTATTAATCCCGAACTTCATATCTGCCTGAAAATATATGAGAACCTCTAAAAACTTCCATTTTTAGAGGTTCCTATACGGTTAGATAAAAGGGTTTAATCTACAAGGCGTATCGGTTCCTTAAAAAGAAGCCGATACGCCTTTTTTTATGCTAGGCATCCCCGCCGTCGAGGTCGAGTTCTCCGTTGAAGGTTGTTTCCGAAGCGGGCGGCGCGATGTCTTCTTCATCCTCGCGTGCAACCACATCCAAACCGATGAGCTGGTCGGGGCTTTCGATATCGAGGATTTTAACACCCTGTGCGGCGCGTCCCATCACGTTAATAGAAGAAACCTGCACGCGGATGGTTTTTCCCTGTCCGGTGATGCAGACAATTTCGTCATCGTCAGCGACGGCAAGCAGCCCGACCACCTCGCCGGTCTTTTCGGTAATGGTGTACACCTTTTGCCCGCCGGTACCGCGCCCATGCGGAGAAAACTCTGAAAAGTCTACCCGCTTGCCGTAGCCGTTCTCGCTCATCACGAGGAGCTTGCCGCCGTTAATCCGAAGCGCGCCGGTCAGCTCATCCCCGCCGGACAGCCGAATACCGATTACCCCATGCGAAGCGCGTCCTTGATCCCGTATTTCGGTTTCGGAAACGCGGAGCGCCTGTCCGTGCCGGGTTACCAGCATTAGCTCATCTTTACCGGTGGTAAGGATTGCGCTTACCAGCTTGTCCCCTTCGTCCAGCTTAATGGCGATAATGCCGCGCGTTTTGGCATTCTGGAAGCTGTCGGTCTGTACCTTCTTCACGATGCCGCCCGCCGTCGCCATCAGCAGGTATGTGTCGCTACTAAACTCTTTTAAGGACACAATCGTGGTAATTTCCTCGTCGGAAGATACGGCGAGCAGCGACTTGATATGAGAACCGCGGCTTGTACGGCTTGCTTCGGGGATTTCGTGTACCTTAACCCAGTATGCCTTCCCCTCATTGGTGATAAACATAATGTAGTCATGCGTCGAAGCAGTGAAAATCTGGTCGATAAAGTCATCTTCAACCAAAGCTGCCGAATTGGAGCCCTTGCCGCCGCGGTTCTGCCGCTTGTAGGCGGTAACCGGTACCCGCTTGATGTAGCCGAGATTGGAAACCAGCACTACCATCTGTTCTTTTTTGATGAGGTCTTCGATGTTAATCTCTTCTACCTCGTCGCTGACAATATCGGTACGGCGGTCGTCGCCGAATTTTTCTGCAAGCTCATCGGTTTCCTGCTTAATGAGCGCAAGAATCTTTTCAGGATGCGCCAAGAGGTCTTTCAAATGTTCAATCAGCAGTTCAAGCTCCTGTAATTCCTTGCGGAGGTCTTCAATTTCGAGGCTGGTGAGGCGTTTGAGCTGCATATCAACGATGGCCTGCGCCTGTATGTCGTCAAACGAAAACCGCTCCATCAGCGCGTTCTTGGCGCTTGCCGTATCGCGGGAGCCGCGGATAATCTTAATCACCTCATCGATGTTGTCGATGGCGACGATAAGAGCGCGTAAAATATGGGCGCGCTCTTCAGCTTTTTTCAGGTCGAAGCGGACGCGGCGGGTAACAACCTCCTGCCGGTGCGCAACAAAGTAGCCGACCAGCTGTTTGAGCGTCAGCGTTTGCGGCCGCCCATCCACCAACGCAAGGTTAATAACGCCGAAGGAGGACTGCAGGGCTGTCTTGGAAAAGAGCTGATTCAGCACCACCTTTGCGATTGCTCCCCGCTTCAACTCGATAACCAGTCGTAAACCGGCGCGGTCTGAGGTTTCGTCATTGACTGCCGCAATCCCTTCTATCACTTTTTCACGGGCAAGTTCACCGATCTTCGCAACAAGCGCCGTGGTGTTTACCTGATAAGGCACTTCGGTAAAGATAATCGTTTCCTTGCCTTTTTTATCAACTTCGATATTGAACCTGCCGCGGACTAAAATCTTCCCGCGTCCGGTTTTAAACGCCTGCCGGATGCCCTTTTTACCAAAGATAATGCCGCCGGTCGGAAAGTCCGGCCCTTTGATGTACTTGGCAAGCTCATCGATGGTAATGTCGGGATTGTCGATATAAGCGGACACCGCTTGAGCAATTTCGCGTAGGTTGTGCGGCGGC
The DNA here is from genome assembly GCF_010365865.1 of Treponema vincentii. Lineage (NCBI taxonomy): Bacteria > Pseudomonadati > Spirochaetota > Spirochaetia > Treponematales > Treponemataceae > Treponema > Treponema vincentii. The sequence continues at coordinate 923,705 of NZ_CP048020.1, forward strand.
ATATTGGTTGCCATACCGACGGCAATACCGCTTGAACCATTCGCCAATAGGAACGGAAATTTGCCCGGCAGAACGGTCGGCTCCTGCGTAGAATCGTCAAAGTTCGGGATAAAATCAACGGTATCTTTTTTGATATCCTCTACCATCGACTCTGCAAGCCGCGCCATCTTTGCTTCCGTATAACGGTAGGCTGCAGGCGGGTCGCCGCCGATGGTACCGAAGTTTCCTTGCGGATGGATTACCGGATACCGGAGGGAAAAATCCTGCCCCAAACGGACAAGTGCATCATAGACGGAGGCATCGCCGTGCGGATGGTAACTTCCCAGCACATCACCGACAATCTTAGCGCATTTGCGCGTCGGCCCTGAATAGCGCAAGTTCTTCTCCTCCATTGAATAGAGGATTCTGCGGTGTACCGGCTTCAAGCCATCTCGCACATCAGGCAGCGCACGGCTCACAATAACCGACATTGAATAGTCTATATATGCACGTTTTACTTCAGTTTCAATCGGAATGGGGATTAACACCCCGCCTTCCGGCGTTTTTATCTCTTCCACGTTTTATGCTCCATTACACATCGAGATTCGCGTACACCGCATTTTCTTCGATAAATTTGCGGCGCGGCTCTACTTCTTCGCCCATCAGTGTGCTGAAAATCCGGTCAGCTTCTACCGCATCGGGCAGGGTTACCCGCATCATCTTGCGGCGGGCGGGATCCATCGTTGTCTCCCAGAGCTGCGTGCCATCCATTTCACCCAAACCCTTGTATCGCTGCACCGCGGGGTTCACATTCCGCCCAATTTCATTCAAAATGCTGTCCCGCTCACTGTCGTCATACACGTACCATTCCTTTTTATTGTAGGAAATTTTATAGAGCGGCGGCATCGCGAGATACACATAGCCGTGCTCAATCAGTTCCGGCATATAGCGGAAAAAGAAGGTGAGTAAAAGCGTGCGGATATGGGAACCGTCCACGTCGGCATCCGCCATAATGATAATCTTATGATAGCGGATTTTATCAAGATTAAAGTCTTCACCGATGCCGGTACCGAGCGTTGCAATAATCGGCTGGAGTTTCTCGTTATTGAGTACCTTGTCGAGCCGAGTTTTTTCGACGTTCAGCATTTTTCCCCACAGCGGCAAAATCGCCTGCGTCTTGCTGTCGCGCCCCTTCTTTGCAGAACCGCCTGCAGAATCACCTTCCACAATGTAGACCTCGCATTTTTCAGGGTCTTTGGAAGAACAGTCGGCAAGTTTCCCCGGCAGCCCGAAGCTGTCAAGGCCGCTTTTCCGGCGAGTTGCTTCTTTTGCCTTGCGCGCTGCGATACGGGCGGTTGCTTCACCGACTGCTTTTTCGAGGATTTTATCGATTTCGGTCGGATTTTGTTCAAAAAAGAGGGTGAGTTTTTCGTTAATGAAGGTGTCAACGATACTCCGCACATCGCTGTTGCCAAGCTTGGTCTTCGTTTGTCCTTCAAACTGAGGCTCGGGAACTTTGACCGATAGTACCGCCGTTAAACCGGCACGTACGTCTTCGCCCATCAACTTTTCTTCTTTTTCCATCTTTTTAGAAAGCTTGGCATTTTTCTTCAAGAATTCGTTCATCACGCGGGTGAGCGCCGTTTTAAAACCTTCGAGGTGGGTACCGCCCTCGCGCGTGTTAATATCGTTGACAAACGAAAGAACATTTTCTTTATAGCCGTCGTTGTACTGCATTGCCAGCTCGACAACGACATCGCTTTTTTCACCGTCGAAATAAATCGGTTCTTTGGGTAGCACCTGTTTACTTTCGTTCAGGTAGCGCACAAAGTGAGAAATACCGCCGTCAAAGGCAAAGGTTACTTCTTTCGGTGTGGAAAGCCGCTCGTCGCGTAGTGTGATGCTGATGGTGTTATTCAAAAAGGCGAGTTCGCGCAACCGGACTGCCAGTACATCAAAGTTATAGGTGGTCGTTTCGGTAAAAATAGTCGGGTCGGCAGTCCAACGGATAGTAGTGCCGCGCTTTTGCGTTTCTCCCCGTTTGGTAACCGGGCCGAGCGGTTCGCCGAGTGCAAATTTTTGCACATATTCAAAGCCATCCCTGCAAACAATCGCTTCCATATTGGTGGAAAGCGCGTTTACAACAGAAACACCGACACCGTGCAAACCGCCGGAAACTTTATACGAACCCTTGTCGAATTTACCGCCTGCATGGAGCCGCGTCAAAACCAACTCCAGCGCGCTCACGCCCTCTTCAGGGTGAATATCGACGGGTATACCGCGCCCGTTATCTTCTACCCTGACGGTATCGTTTTTTTCCAATACGACCAAAATGGTATCGCAATAGCCCGCCATCGCTTCGTCGATACAGTTGTCGACAACTTCGTATACCAGATGATGCAGCCCGTCAGGACCGGTAGAGCCGATATACATTCCGGGGGCGTTTGCGGACGGCGTCCAGCCCCTTTAAAACCGTAATATTTTCCGCTGAATATGAAGGCGTTGTCATGCACTATCCTTAGAGAATAAAATGAAGGGGACCGATAAAAGGGTGATTTTTTAGCGGTATCCTGTGAATTATGGGGAGCTATAATGGTGATAATAACGGAAGCTCCTGTTCTTTATGAAAATCGGGCTATTATACTATTATCAGTGGAAAAAGTAAAGGCGGCAGAAAATTGAGCGTTTATCCTTCCATGCATGAATAAGTCGTACTATTTTAACGTACCGGCAAAAAGTTTGAGGTACCGATCCACCTGATATCCCGATCTATGAATTGCCGCAGAAAATTCCGCATCAAACCGGCAATACTTTTCTACCGAATCAACAGTTTTCTTCATACATTCAACTTGTTTAACCGGCCGTGCCGCAGAAAGAAAGAGCATCGCTGCCATATCATCGGCAAGCAATTCAGCTGCTTCACGATTAAACCACTTAATTCCGTCCCATTCGTGAATACCGAGGCGAATAATAACATTGGGATCCTGCACCATCCGGCTGACAATACCGGTTCTGCGGATAGGTTTCTTTCCACGGGCATTGTGCACATAATAGAGGTACTTCACCGTATCAGCTTTATTTTCAATAGGATCGATATCAAATCCTCTTGAACGAACCAATGCTGTAAGTTTTTCTTCGAGGTGTAGAAAGGCGTAGAGCCTTCCGATATTTTCTTCCATCTTGTAATAAATGGCAATATCTTCAACCGACATAAGGAACACCGAACCGAACGATACAAAAAGCTGCGAAGCCGTTCCACACATTTTGTGAATAAATACGGTTACGGCAGGGGTCATCGCAGTCAACGGCATTTCTCGTATCAGCAAACCGGAAGCCGATAGGAGGAGGCGGTACATACGTGCCTTGAACAGAGTTGACAACTGCTTTATGGATGTTTTAACTGTCGGCACTTTCTCTTCGAGGAATTGTGCAGTTTGCTCGCTGCGATACGTTTCTTCTAAAGCAGTCAAAAAAGTGACGGCTAACGGTTCAAGCTTGTTGATAAACGAATGTATTTTTGACTCTGTTTCATGCGGACTTTCAGTATGCTTACAATCCTTTACCAGTTGAATACAGTCTTGCAACATCTCTTTTGATATACACGCAGCGAGTGCATCATAGAGCTTCTTAAACTTGATCTCATTGATTCCCATCCCAACATCGGCAATACCGTTGCCGTTAAGCTTTTCGTACAGTTGCCGATATTGCTCATCTTGAGTGTCGGTTACCTCATAGATGTTCAAAAATACTTGCGTTTCAAAACCATTTAGAACGGCGAACAAACCGCGCTCCGCAATCTCGCTGTTTTTTCTGATAAACCATAATTTTGAATGTTGCTCCTGAAAAATGACAAACCGGCTCGAGGTAATTGTCAGCAGTAACCCTTGTGCAAGCGTCCGCTGTACCAACTGTTTTTCATCACCGGAACCTTTAACGGCATAAGCGACGGACATATTAATCCAGCCTGCAGTCTGTTCATATTTGTTGTTGTAGAGGATGAGGGAGCGGGAATCGCCGTACACATTAGACCACGCAAAGACATTCTCGTTCACCTGCCCATCTGTCCGGAAATCATAGAGTAGGAAATTTTCTACGCCGGAGAACAAACGACGCTGCCTCATCAGTGGGAAAATTTCCCGTTGGTGCCGCTCTACGAGGCCGGTGTTCACCTGCTCATTATAATACGCACGACGGTATTCCATACCGTATTTTTCTTCAAAGCCTTCAATTTGCCCGTGTCCGAACATCGGCAGTCCCGGCATTGCAACCAACATGGTACAGACGCCGAAGTACTTATCATCTCGACCGAACTGTGCAACGGCGGTTTCCTCATCAGGATTGTTCATAAAATTGACATAGCGCTTTAATATTTGCGGGTCAAACTCGAGGGTATTCTTGATAGTCAGCCGATACTGGGCGTTATCCTCCCGCTTGAGCATATTCATAAATGCGGAATTATAGACGCGGTGCATTCCGAGTGTGCGGACAAAATACCCTTCCATCATCCAAAAGGCTTCGGCTAATAAAAGGGTATCGGGAGCTTCAACCGCACAGCGGTCTACTACCTCGCGCCAAAATTCTTCGGGGAGCCGCTTTTGAAACTCCTCCGTAGAAAGCGCAAAGCGGGAACGGCTCGCAATATCTCCTCCTCTTCCCGGCTCGGGATACCACAGCCGTCGGATGTGCTTCTTTGCCAGCACCATCGCCGCATCAAATCGAATAATCGGGAAATTCCGAGCAACGTGCAAAATTTTCCGAATAACCTCCTCGCGGGCTTCAGGATTGAGAAAGTCAATTTGAGCGGTGTCGTTCCACGGCAGCCCCGTACCATCATTCCCGTGATAAATGTATCGGGTATCGCCGGTATGGTGATCAACCCGTTTAAACACCACTGCGCAATCCGTTTTGGAATAGTAATGATTTTCCAGGTAAATCCCGATACGGGAATCACGGGAAAGGTTTTCCCCGTCAAAATTATAGCTCGGAAACGGACTTTCGCGAGTTTGCATAAAAAGATCCGGCCGCTCCATCACCCACTTTGAATCTATGCCGGTATGATTCGGCACCATATCGGCAGCAAGCCGAATGCCCAGCGCGCCGGTGCGACTACGCAGATTTTCGAGCGCTTCCCATCCGCCGATATCTCCGGCTATCTCATAATCCGTCAAACTGTAGGCGCTCGCTGCCGCCTCTTGGTTCCCGCATATCTGCTTAATCCGCGCACTTGCAGGGGAACGTTCCCATACTCCGATAAGCCACAACGCATTAAAGCCCGCTTCTGCAAGAAAATTAAGCTCCTCATCGGGAATTTGATCAAGGCGAGTGATAGCCCGCTGATACTTTTTACTAAGTTGGTCCAGCCACACCAGCGTGCTTTTTGCAATCATTACGACATTCGGCATCCAGTCACGGTCGGCAGTGAACCGTTCATATTCCTGTGTCAGTTCTTCAAAATGATAGGCATCATGCGTGCCGCCTCCACCGCCGCCCTGCCATGCAGATTTCTCCTCTTCTGAAAGGATATCCTGACTTGTTAAGAGTCTGCCGATAAATTCGCCAAGCAAATCAAGCCAATGCTTTTTGATATATTCAAGCTGTCCTTTCAAACTGAACGGCGCATAAGAAACGGGAGCTTTAAGCAGCGAAATCAGATCAACTTTTTCAGGACCGAATACCTCGTTCCGGAACGACCAGTCGCGAATGCTGTCCCAGAAACAGTTGTATGAAGGGTGTGCCGACAGCTGTTCATCGGTAAAAAGAGGATAAAAAGGTTGGAATGCAGGATTTTCATTTGCAAGCTTACAAAGAATCAATTCTTCAAACGCACGGTATTTATTTTCAATGCCCGATACCGGATCGATATTGCGGAACCAATCTTCGACAGTCATTGCCCCGCCGTAAACTTCCGCAGGAGGAAATTCGGCACAAAATTCGAGTAATAAATCATCGAGGTCGGGCAAGTGTTCCTTTGCAAGCTCCGCTTGCACAAAGTCATACCCACTGCTAAAAAAATCAGCGCGTACATCCCGCCGGTACAGTCGACACATATAATGGAATATTTCATCAATCAACCCCATCGCATTCAGCTGACCTGCTTTTAAATACTGCTCGGCACGTACCGGCATCCCGAATGCACCTGATTCCACGACCTCGTTATACTGGAAAGTAAACACATAAATATCATTAATATTTCGTATTATGACGTTTCCGGTCGATGAAAAGAGTGTTTTTGAAAAATGGCATTTTGTACGTACATCGCGATGGATATGGAATTCCATAGTTTGGAGAAAGCTATCGGCATACACTTTTTGCATAAAATATCCTCGTATGTGCTAATTATATGCCGAAAATCCGATATTGTGAAGCTAGGCTAGCGTTTTTCGCTATCATAGGATATACTGACATCGCATTATCTTGCAGGAGGTTTTACTATGGACAAGCAAAAAATAGAACGGATGCACACCGGAAAGGGATTCATCGCGGCTTTGGATCAGAGTGGTGGCAGTACGCCTAAGGCTCTGGCCGGATACGGTATCGGAAAAGACGCCTATTCAAATGAAAAAGAGATGTTTGATATGGTGCATGCCATGCGCACGCGGATTATCACCAGTAAAGAATTCGACAAAAAGCATATACTCGGTGCTATCCTTTTTGAGCAAACAATGGATCGTGATATAGAGGGTATTCCTACGGCAGACTATCTGTGGGATAAGCGCGGCGTTTTACCGTTTCTAAAGGTTGATAAAGGACTTGCAGACTTAGCCGAAGGTGTTCAGCTGATGAAGCCGATGCCCGATTTGGAAGCATTGCTGCAACGTGCCGTACAGAAGCATATCTTCGGGACAAAGATGCGCTCGGTTATAAAGGAAGCAAATCCTGCCGGTATCAAAAAAGTTATCGATCAGCAGTTTGAAATCGGTCTGCAAATTGCAAAGCACGGATTAGTACCGATTATCGAACCGGAAGTAGATATTCACAGCCCCGATAAATCAAAGTGTGAAGATATCCTAAAAAAAGAAATTCGCGAACACATTGCAAAATTGCCGAAGGATGTGTTGATTATGCTCAAGCTGAGCATCCCGACACAGGCAGACCTGTACAAAGAATTTATCGACAATCCGCAAGTTGTACGCGTTGTCGCACTTTCGGGCGGGTACAGTAGAGAGGAAGCCAATGCGTTGCTGGCAAAAAACCACGGTATGATCGCCAGCTTCTCCCGTGCCCTCGCAGAAGATTTACGTGCACAGCAGTCGCAAGAAGAATTCGACAAAACCCTTGCCGCTGCAATTAAGAGCATTTACGACGCTTCGATTACATAGTCGACCTGCCCCACAACTAATTCATAGGCATCTCTAAGAACTTGTTTTTTAGAAAAGAAGCAAAAATCTTTTCTATACAAAAGGAGCATATATGAAGGTCGGTTTCGGATGCGATCATGCATCGGTTGTGTTAAAACATATTTTGATGGAACATGTGCAGAACAAAGGGTGGGACGCAATCTTTCATGCTGTGTTAAACTCAATTATGTGAACTTGTAAAAGCTGTTTCTTTCTATTATTACATTGCGCAATTACTCAGGAGGATGAGATGTTTAATTTTGTTTTTGATGTACCGGTAAAGATACTGTTCGGAAAAGGCAGTGCTGAAGGACTTGCCGATGAGATATTAAAATACGGTAATAGAGTACTGCTCTGCTACGGAGGCGGGAGCATCAAGAAAATTGGGCTTTACGATACGATAACGGAGCAATTAAAATCAAAGGGCATCTTTTATGCGGAACTGTCAGGTATTTCTCCCAACCCGCGGATAGAAGAGGTTGAAAAAGGCATCGCGCTGGTACGAGAACACAAGCTTAATTTTATCCTTCCGATCGGTGGCGGAAGCTCTATCGATTGTGCTAAAGCGATCGCTGCCGGTGCGCACTATAACGGTGACCCATGGGACATTATTACGCGGAAGGTCTCTGTTACGGAAGCGATCCCGCTCGGTACGGTTTTGACTCTTGCAGCGACGGGGTCCGAAATGAACTGTGGCGCCGTTATTACCAACTTTAAAACGAAGGAAAAGCTCGGCTTTGAAATTCCGCTTTTTGATGCCGAAATTTTCCGTGATGGATCCATGCTACACGTTCTCGGTACCCAAAAAAGCATACGGCCGCCGGCACTGCGGATATTATGAGCCATACGTTTGAAAGTTATTTTTCGTTGGACGACGGGGCTTACTTGCAAGACCGGTTCGCCGAAGCGGTACTGAAAACCTGTATCCACTACGGCCCCATTGCGTTGAAGGAACCCGATAATTATGACGCTCGCGCCAATTTGATGTGGGCGGGAACATGGGCGATAAACGGTTTGTTGGGGTGCGGAAAGATGACGATGTGGTCGGCTCACCCGATGGAGCATGAGCTGAGCGCTTTTTACGACATTACGCACGGGGTAGGGCTTGCAATCCTAACCCCTCATTGGATGCGGCATGTACTGAACGACAATACCGTGCATAAGCTTGCCGAGTACGGCGTCAATGTGTGGGGCTTGCCCGCAGACGCGGATGTCTATAAAACGGCAAACGCCGCTATTGATAAGACATCGGAATTTTTTGCATCGCTCGGTATCCCGATGACGCTGCGTGAAGTCGGTATCGGCGAAGAGCATCTTAAGGAGATGGCGGAAGCGGCTGTGATGCACCGGAGCCGCAGCGGAAAAATCCGCGGCTTCCAAACCTTAACGGCAGCCGATGTCCTTGCAATTTATAAAGCTGCGCTGTAAACAAGCTTGAGAATGATTAGAAAAGCCTCTAAAAACTGATTCGCAGTCCGCAGAGCGGACAACTTAATGAATTTCTTTACAGAACAAGCCGGTAGGTTTGCAGTTTTTAGAGGTTCCCATGTGAAATCAAAATGAAAAAGCATAGTTTTTTTTTCTTGTTGGCGCTGCTGCTTGTCTCTTGTAGGCCTGACATCAGAAAGGAAGGCCGTACTGTGTTTGCGCTCGGAACCGTATGCAGTATCCAACTGTTTACCGAAAAGCCTCAGACGGAAGTTGAATTGGTACTGCAGACATGCATTCGTCGGCTTGAAGAATTGGAGCGACATTTAAGTGCAAATGCCGAATCCTCCACGCTTATCGATATCAATAAGGCGTCTGGCGTGTCTGCGGTTAATGTACCGGCGGATATATACCCGTTGTTTGCGCGCGCCGTATTTTTTGCCGAAAAGACGGACGGCGCATTTAATCCCGCTATCGGCGGCGTGGTCAAGCTCTGGAATATCGGTTTTGAAAATGCACGGAAGCCGGAAGATCGGGATATTCAGGTGGCGCTTTCCCGCACCGATTACAAGGATGTACAGCTGGCCGGTACGGCGGTCTTTCTTAAGAAAGAAGGAATGAAGCTTGACTTAGGGGCGATTGCAAAAGGATTCGCTGCCGACGAGCTTACCCGTATTGTAAAGCAGGCTGGGATTATGCACGCTGTGATCGATATCGGTGGTACGATTTCTGCTGTGGGTGTTCGACCGGATGGAAAGCGCTGGAATATCGGTATCCGCGATCCGCGTATCCGGCAGGGACAGCCGATTATCTCCGCCCCGATTGAAAACCGCAGTATTTCCACCTCCGGTAGCTATGAGCGATATTTTGAGCAGGGCGGCATCCGTTATCATCATATTATCGATCCCGCAACGGGGTATCCGGTGCAGAGTAATATGATAGCAGTATCCGTTTTTGCCGATTCTGCAACCGATGCGGATGCTTTGTCGACGGCATGCTTTGTACTGGGGTATAAGAAAGCTGTCAAACTGCTTGACGAACTCCCCAATACGGAGGCGCTTTTTATCTTTGACGATAACAGCGTCCGTACGACAGGGAATCTTAAAAAAAATATCATGATTTTAAATTCTGCATTCCAGTTTACAGATACGGAGTCACTATGAAAACTATAAGACAAAATACCCGCTTGCAAGCTATTCTACAGGCGACAACTCTTTTCGGTTTCGCTTTGTATTTTACCGGTGCAGTTATTTCCGGGGCGGCATACCGCTATGTGCACGAACGGCATATACCCATGCTGTTGTTTTCAGCAGTGGTATTTTTTCTTATCGGTATGCTCAAGCTTAAGAAAGTGATGCAGGAATCGCATTGGCGTACTTCATTGTTTAATAATGTATATACCGGTGTTTTGGGTTATTCCGGAAAGGATGCTCGAAGCGCGCGTGCAGGTGTTTTCAGTATTGTCGTTTTTGCAGTTGCTTTGGTCGGCATGTCGGCCTCTTCGGGAATAGCGGTACGCTTTTCTCAATTTGCATATAGTAATTCGCTGGGCGGGCAGCCTTCGCCTGTTTCCGATCCGCCTTTTGCAGCCGATGCATTTGCTGCCGGAGAATATTCCGCCGCTCCACCGAGCGATGCTGTATCTGATCCTGCATCGACTGTTGGGGTTTCCGGTACGTCGACTACGGCCGGGGCGGAACCGAATATGAAGACTGCGGACAGTGGCATCGTCATGGATAGCGATACTTTTACGCAATGGCTCACAGAGTTGTATACAAAGCCTGATGCATGGGTTGGGAAGAAAATAACAGCGACAGGTTCAGTGTGGAAGGATGGAGAATTGTTTGAAAAGAATGAGTTCGCCTTAGCCCGTATGATGATGATATGCTGCGCTGCCGATATGCAGCCGGTTGGTATCCTTGCACAATGGAGCGATGTTCAGACACTTATCGACGGCGAATGGATTGAAGTTTCCGGTACGCTGTCGAAAAAGCCATATAAGAATAGTTTTGATCCGCTTATTATTGTAGAAACAATAAAAAAGGTAAATCAGCCGCAGCGAGAGTATATTTATCCGTAGATGTATATTTTTTAAAGCTGTACACGGGCGAGACCTTCCGCCGCCTCTTTATAGTCTTTCCGTATATTAAGTGCCCGTTGGAATGCGTCCCGCGCGCTTTGTTTATAGCCTGTCTGTTCGCGGGCGAGACCGAGCCGATACCACCACAGCGAATTGGACGGTTCCAAATGCACTGCTGCAGAGTAGGCAATGTCAGCTTTTTGATAACGTTTTGTCAAGCGGTAAATGTCGCCGACATAAAAGTAGGCAACGCTTGCGCGCTCTCCTGTCGGAGCCATATCGATATACCGTTCCATTTGGCGGAGAGATTCTTTATAATCGTTTAGATAAAAGTAGGCCTCGCCTAATGTTTCGATAATGCGCACATCCGATGCGATTTTAAGTGCCTCGTTGCAAACGGTTACCGTCTCACGGTATCTATGAAGGCGGAATAGTGACCATGTATAGACGGTGTAGGACTCCATATTGCGCGGGTTTTGGCGGAGTTCGGCAAGGCATACATCGACTGCCGCCATATATGACGTTTTTGCTTCCTCTGTTCTTCCCGCACTATCCAAGCTGCGGCCAGTACGGTATAATTTCAGTGCGTCTGCCTTTTCTTGTGCATAGGTCGCTCCCGATACGCATATTAATATCGCAAAGATCACCATCGTGCGTTTTATAAAATTATACATTTTCTGTTGTGCGCTCATTTTATCAACCTCTCTTTCGTAGGGGATGCCTAACATCTCAGGCAAGTTTTAGAAATTTCCATGCCATGCATCGTTGAACCGCAGTTAAATAATATAATAGAAAGCCTCTAAAAAGTAGTCCTTTCAGAGGCTTGTAATTACATTCCTAGAATGCCGCGACGACTTCTCCGTTAGGATATTTTTCCGTAATATACTTACGTACTTTATCGCTTTGCAGCGCTTTTATCAATGCTTTGATGCGCGGATCGTTCTCATTTCCCTGTTTAACCGAAATAACGTTGGCATAGGGGGAGTCTTTTCCTTCAACAAGCAGACCATCTTTTGCTGCGGAAAGACCTGCCGGAATAGCATAGTTTCCGTTGATAATGGCTCCTTCAACATCTGCAAGCACGCGCGGGAGTGTGGCTGCTTCAATTTCCTTAAACTGTAAGTTGTAGGGGTTTTCAGTAATGTCTTGCGGGGTAGCTGCTAAGCCTGCGCCCTCGCGCAAAGTGATAATATGTGCGGACTCAAGCAATAACAATGCACGCGCTTCGTTTGTCGGGTCATTTGGAATGGCAATGGTATCGCCGCTTTTAAATTCGGAGAGGTTCCCGTATTTTTTTGAATACAGCGCAAGCGGTTCAATATGAACGGTTCCTACACTGACTAGGTGGTACCCATGCTCCTTATTAAAAGTATCCATATAGGGAACGTGTTGGAAGAAGTTTGCGAATTGTTCGCCCGTTTCGACCGCATCGTTGGGGGTTACATAGTCGGTAAACTCGGTAACCTTGAGCGTAATATTTTCTTTTGCAAGGTCATCCGTTACAAGCTCCAAGAGTGCTTTATGGGGTTCCGGACTTGCAGCGACAGTTAAAACATTTTGACTGTCTTCTTTTTTCACGCAGGAAACCGATAAGCTTGCGCAAAGAATTGCACTAAGCAGAAATGTGAGTAGTTTTTTCATAAACTAGTCTCCTTTCCATTGGAATGAACGGTAGATTACTATATATCTTTAAGCTCTGTCTAGGGCTGTCCAAAAGGGAATATATTAGGGAACTCCGAAAAATTTTAGTAGGGTGCCTTTAGGTTAAGCGGTAAAAGCCGCCGTTGTTAAAAAGGAATGCACAAAGAGAGAAAAATCTTGCAGAAACCCGATATTTCGATTATTATCTATAATATAATTGATACAGATACCTGTTAACTTTGGAGGAAAAATAATGACGATAGATACGCTTAAACATACAGAGGCTCGTAAATGGGTTGATGAGGTAACCGCGCTGTGTACACCGGATAGCGTATATGTGTGTGACGGTTCAGCAGCAGAATATGATCGACTGATGAAAAAAATTGGTCGATGTAAAGTTGGCAACTCCTTTAAAGAAACGAAAAAACAGCTTTTTATTTCGCTCGGATCCTTCCGATGTTGCTCGTGTGGAAAGCCGAACGTTTATTGCTTCAAAAAAAGAAGAAGATGCCGGCCCTACAAACCACTGGACTGACCCTGTTGAGCTCAAAAAAACGATGAGCGCGCTGTACAATGGTTGCATGAAGGGACGTACTCTGTATGTTATCCCCTTTTCGATGGGTCCCGTAGGTTCCGACATTGCAAAAAATCGGTATCGAAATTACCGACTCCGAGTACGTTGTCTGCAATATGCACATTATGACACGGGTAGGCACAAAAGTGCTCGAGGCGCTCGGCTCTGACGGCGAATTTGTTCCCTGTCTGCATTCGGTAGGGAAGCCGCTTGAAGCGGGTAAAACCGATGACGGCGTATGGCCGTGTGCTCCGCTGGAACATAAATATATCTCCCACTTTCCGGAAGAACGGTTGGTCTGGTCGTACGGCTCCGGTTACGGCGGAAACGCCTTGTTGGGGAAAAAATGCTTTGCACTTCGTATTGCTTCCGTGCTTGCGCGGGACGAAGGTTGGCTTGCCGAGCACATGCTCATCTTAAAGATTACCAATCCTGAAGGAAAATCAAAATATATTACCGGTGCTTTCCCCTCTGCCTGTGGTAAAACGAACCTCGCGATGCTTATTCCTACCATTCCCGGATGGAAGGTTGAAACCGTTGGGGACGATATCGCGTGGATGAAGTTCGGTGAGGACGGCCGCCTGTATGCCATTAACCCCGAAGCGGGCTTCTTCGGCGTAGCGCCGGGAACTTCCGACCAATCCAACAAGAACGCAATGGAATCAATAAAAGAAAACACCATCTTTACCAACTGCGCATTGACGGAAGACGGAGATATATGGTGGGAACAGATCGGACATCCTGCAAAGGGAAAACTGGTGGACTGGAAAGGTAATACCCGCGATGCGCTGCCGACGGATAAAAGCCCGAAAGGCGAAGAATTTGCGCACCCGAATGCTCGCTTTACCGCACCTGCTAAGCAGTGTCCGGCGATTGCAAACGAATGGGAAGATCCCAAAGGCGTACCGATTTCCGCGTTCTTGTTCGGCGGCCGCCGTCCGAGCACTATCCCGCTGGTACACCAATCCCGCAATTGGAACCACGGCGTATTCCTCGGTTCGATTGTCGGTTCGGAGATTACCGCCGCCGCGCTTGACTTAAAAGTCGGCAGCATCCGCCGAGACCCGTTCGCCATGCTCCCGTTCTGCGGGTACAACATGGGCGACTACTTTCAACATTGGATCAACATCGGTAAAAAATCGACGGCGGACAAATTACCCAAGATTTTCTACGTCAACTGGTTCCGCAAGGACTTAAACGGTAACTTTATTTGGCTCGGCTATGGGGAAAACAGCCGCGTACTCGCGTGGATATTCGACCGCTGCGACGGTAAAGATAATGCCGTAGAGACCGCTATCGGCTGGATGCCCAAAGAGGGAGCAATCAATACCGGAGGTCTCAATGTGTCGAAGGAACAAATGAAAGAAATCCTTTCGGTGGACGCCGAAGGTTGGAAGAAGGAAATTGCGGATATTCGAGAGAATCACTATCCGAAATTCGGCAATAGGCTGCCCAAAGAACTTACCGAGGCCTTAAATACGCTGGAAAAACGGCTCGGCTAATTATACCGGAATATTGTCGAGCGTTTCTATTTCGAAAGCTGCCACGTGAATTTAATCGAGTTTTTTAACGCCCTGTATTTATTTTGTGAAACTGCCGCTTAAAGGAGGAACCGCAATGCAAATTTTTGATACCCATGCCCACATCGGATTGCTATACAACGATCCTCTTGCGCAGCTGCGCGCTATCCAAGAAGCCAAACGTGCATCCGTGACCAGGATACTCAGTATTTGTAACAGCCTGCATGACTTTTATTCGGTATATGAAACGCTCAAAACCGAACAGTCGGTGTATTATGCTATCGGCGTGTCTCCGTCAGAAGTGGTGGCACCGGGGAGAGACTGGGCTATTCAAGTTGAAAAAGGTCTTCAATTGCCCGGCGTTATTGCCGTCGGAGAAACAGGACTTGATTACTACAAAAAGTACGGGGATCAGCGTTCTCAGATTGAGCTGTTTATTACGCAGCTGGAGATTGCTTCAAAGGCAAAAAAACCGGTTGTTATCCATAATCGGAATGCAGGTAAGGATGTGTTGAATATCCTTTCCGAGCGGATGCCCGAAGCAGGCGGTATCCTGCATTGCTATTCCGAAGACGCCGAGTTTGCGCGGCTAGCACTAAAGCTGCCGCTCTATTTCTCGTTTGCGGGTAATCTTACATACCGGAATGCTCGTAATCTGCACGAAACGGTACAAACGCTGCCGCTTGACCGTATATTGGTTGAGTCCGAAAGCCCGTTTATACCGCCTGCACCGTATCGGAAAGAACGCAATATGCCGGCGAACACTGTTGCTACGGTTGAATTTATGGCCAAACTGTTAAAAATGGATATAGGAACATTGGCGGCTCAGTTGTGGAAGAATAGTTGTAAAGCATTTAATTTGCCGGAATGAGTGAATTGGATGTGCGAGAATTAAATACAATGGAGACTGATAGCCAACTTTACCGGCCGGTAACGATAGGGAATTTAACGCTTCCCGGAAATATTTTTTTGGCGCCGGTTGCGGGTTATTCCGACAGGAGTTTCCGTTCTATTTGTGTTGATTGGGGTGCGGATTTTACCTATACTGAGATGGTTTCATCGGAAGCGTACATCCGCAACTCGGCGAAAACGGAAAAGCTTATTACTCGTGCGCATAACGAGCGGCGGTATGCGGTACAGATATTCGGGGCAAATCCCGATTTTATGGCAGGGACGGCAGTGCGGATCATCGAACGCTACCACCCCGAATGTATCGACATTAATGCCGGATGCCCTATGCCGAAGATCACTAAAACAGGGGCGGGTTCCGCACTGATGCGGAATCCGGAAAAGCTCTACGCGGTGGTTAAGGCTGTTAAGGACGCAGTAGAGCAAACCGGAGTTGCCGTTCCGGTAACGGTAAAGATACGTTCCGGCTGGTCGCAAACCGAGCTTACTTGGAAGGAGGCCGCAATAGCCGCAGTTGAAGCAGGTGCTGCAGCTCTAACCATTCATCCCCGTACCTGTGCGCAGTGCTACAGCGGAACGGCAGATTGGGATATTTTGGCGCAGCTTGTGCAGATAATGCGGGGGCGTGTTCCCGTATTCGGATCCGGCGATTTATTCAGCCCTCAGGCCGCGTACGATATGCTTGTGTCGACCGGATGCATAGGTGTTATGTTTGCACGCGGAGCTATGGGCAATCCCTTTATCTTCCGGCAAACACGGGAGCTATTGCAAACCGGTGCTTATTCCGAAATAACGCCTGCGGATAAAATTGAGACGGCAAAAAAAGAACTCATGATGCTGTGTGAAAAAGCCGGAGAGCAGACTGCCTGCCGCGAAATGCGCAAGCGATTTGCCGCTTATACTAAGGGAATTGTAGGCGGAGCAAAGCTCCGCGAACAGCTGGTGCAGGCAAGTTCCATACAGGACTATGAAAGGATTTTAAAGAACTTCTCATTGCAGGCGGTGTATCCGCATACCGATAACAATAGGTGAGGATTATTATGTTTGATTTTATCAATACTCTTATTACGTTAATAAAGGATTTTTTTGAAGGTCTCTTTTTTTCCTCATCACCGGAGTATCAAAAGAAGCGGCAGCTTAAAGGGTATGCTGCAGAACTCAAAAAGCTGAATCCGCCGTTATACCATACCGGAAAAATACTACTCCCGGCGTTCGGTTCGCTGTTGTATCAGCTGTATCATTTTTTACAACCGGTGAAAGCGATTCTGGACAAGACGGTTAATTCCCCTGATATACGCGCGTCCGAAAAATATCAAGACCTTTTTTTTGAGGCGATCTTGTCGGAAGAGCAGGTAAAACAACATCGGAGTTTTACCTTTCAAGCCCGGAGCCAGCTCTTATCAAAGTGTAAAAACTATCAAGAAACGGAACATACACTGCAAGAGCAAATACATAGTTTTAAAAATTTTATCCGCTTGTTTCATACACCCGCATTTAAGACCCGTGAACAGGAGTTGATCAAACTCTTTTATCTTTCCGATTTGTGCGATTTTGACTATGCGTCTTTTCTCAATCAATTTAACAATAACTTGCAGCTCAATACGGCTGGACCGGCATCGATTTCTCAGGATAATTTTGAAGAAGTATTTGCCGGCGATGTGATAAAGAATTTGTTGGACTTCCAATTTATCGTACGGCATGTTTCTATTACACAGACGACAATCAACGATGTCATTTTTCTGGCGCGGAGTTTAGGGAATTTTACCGACGAGACAGGAGTAAAACTGGAAAAAACGCTGAATATGGTCGAAAATCTTCTCGCAAATCAGCTGAAGCGGACAACGATACCGATAATGTTGAAATTGATTAAAGAAGATCCCAATTTTAAAGAAAAGGTAACCGTTTCCGAATCAAAACCTCTGCAGGAGTATATTGATCGAAGTAGTGAGATTTTCCAAGCAGATTCAAAACGCCTATTAAAAATCACCAAAGAAAATAATATAACAGGCTTAATAGAAAAATGCTTCGGTAGTGGTCAGTTGAAACCGTTGGAAGGATATAATGATACAGTTAATGACGCTATTCAAAATCTTTCACCGATTTCCTTTGATTGGGTTAAACCGATACAATTATTAAAAGCGTTTACCGAAATGTATTTTGAAGCGCACTACAAAACTTTTTTAAAATCTCTGTTGATTGAAGGCTTTTTTGTGAACAAACAGGTCGAAGGGCAATATGCGGCAATCTATCGTTCCTGCGAAATGCTATCGAGTAAAATAGCTAATTTTGAACAGCTTTTTAAGCCGAAGGGGCAATGTAATCTCCTTGAAATTCAAGGTTATATTGCAGAGATTGAGAAAGGTAAAGATATGAAAAAACAGTTGCAGAAAATCGTTGATATTGCAAATATGCAGGCAAAGACTATCGTACAAAACGGAAGTAAATCCTATGCCGATCTGTATATTTTTACCGAACACTTGCTGGAGGATATAAAAGCGCCTACCTCCGAATTGATTACAAACATAAAAGCTCTTGTCGTCAGTTCTAAAAATAAGGAATCCTTTATTCGTTTGGAACAGGATCGGCACATCTTTGCTATGTTCCTTGAAATAATGAAAAACTATGCGGTATTCGGTTCTATAGAAAAAGGGAAACCGGGAGCGCCTATTCCTACTGCCGCACCGAATGCAGGGGCTGCGGTAAAACCGATGCAGAAATAATGTTTAAACATTTAGTACCGAAAAATTATTAAGTAAAATTATGATATTCAAAACCATGATATTCCGTAAGATATACTCCTTTTTATTTTTGCTCTGTAGTATTCCTTTCTTATATGCTGACAGTTATTCTGGTTCAGGAACAAACGATGCTCTTATTATCCGTGCACCGGTGTGGGTTTTTCTTGAATCTCAGCCGGGGGTGATGGATAACGACACCCAAGGGATGCAGTTGCCCCCCCGGCAAGCGCTCATCGCATTGTCGACAACGGTAATGGAAGGAATGGTCTACGGCTGGAAGTTTTCTTATACTCCCTTTGATAAGCGGAGGGCGGTTGCGGAAGAGTTTGAACTGGAATCGCTTCGATCTATTCCTTCGGGTGACAGTCGTTTATCCGTTACGGAGCTTCGTCCGCAGTATCCATACCTGTATTGCTGGGCGGAATACCGTGTTACCGATGCGATAGCCTTGCATAGAACGGAATGGATACGTATCAATTATATTACCGCCAAAGGTTCCGGCAGCGCAGAACGCAAGTTAGAGATAGACGGGGTGCGGCAGGCTTATCGGTACGCGGCGCTCGCCGCTGTTCGAGGATATTTACGGAAAAACATTAAAAATAAACCTAAGGCTGTTAACGGAAAAATGCTGATTAAGGATAACCCGCGGTTGTATGTGTCAGGTGGAAAATTTACCGCTGAATTGACTGTTTATTTGGAGATTAAAGAGGTTATCCCCTACGAAGTCTTTTGAAAATATACAGCGCATCTACTGCGCCATACGACAAAAAAATATCTCTTGCATAAAAAGGTTTTTATATGTTAAATAGTATCCCTGTATGCTTAGTTATAAAATATCAAAAAAACATATACGTTTGATACGGTCTGCTATTACCAGTGTATACATTTGCCTTACGGTAGCTGTTTATGCCCAAGAAGTTGAGAATGCGCAATCCGCTCTTATTGATGTGCCGGTAGAGGCACCTTTAGCTGATACGACTACCGAAGCACCTCTTGTTCAAAGCTATCGAATAACGGTTGTCAACTATAACATCAAGGGACTGACACAAAAATATCCGCTTTCACAGGCGGTTCCGATCGACACCAGCCGTATTTTTGATTCGGAAGAAGCGATGTTGCGCTATCTCGATAACCTTAAACAACGATTTAAAAATATTCGGGTTATTCACTCAGTTCAAATAGATACGGAATATGGCACGCCTGATAACGAAGCAGTAATACCCGTTACGCTTACTATCGCAATCACCGATACATGGAATTTCATCGTGGTTCCGTACCCTTCTTTTGACTCGAATAGCGGTTTCCAGTTGAAGCTGAAAATGCAGGATTTTAATTTTATAGGGACATTGCAACCCTTAAGAGCTGATGTAGTATACCGTTCAACCGAAACAAACCAGCAGATTTTTTCATCTTCAATCAACTTTGCATTACCGTTTAAAGCGGGTGCATTTAATCTGTTATGGGATAACAGCTTCCAGATTGTTTACGCATACAAAGAAGTTCCTAAAATAAATATCGGTACCGGATTGACGGCATCGGTCAAATTTAATAAGCGGTTGTCCCTTACATTCGGCCTTTTACCTGAATTGGCAATTAACGATCGTACATCAAGTCAGATGTCCATTACGAGCTCATTGAAGATCCCTGGTGTAGAACATACGGAACAAAAGCGACCGGGTGGGTTAGGCTATTTATATCCTTATGACCGATATTACTTTAAAACGACAGCATTTGTACGCGCACCTGTTATGATTACTGAAGTGAAAGGATTCGGTTCGCTCGTATGGACCCCATCTATGAGCCTTGCAGGGAATTGGGCATTTGACGGTATACAGGCAGACAGTCTGCGAACATGGACGTTTAATTGGGGGGCATACTCTTTCTCTTTCAAAGGTGAATTGGGAGTTAAATTTTAGGAAAGGTCTTTCATTTTCACTCGGTAATACGTATGCCTATCAATTTTACGACAAACGGAAGATGAGTATCAGCTTTTCCGCCTCTTTAGCCGGATATTACCCATTTATAAACAGGGTTGGTATATATGGTCGGGCGCAGTTTTTTTATCATTTATTCGGAAGTACAAGTACGGAGGCAGGTTCTACGCTTCGTGGCATTTTGAATAAACGAATCGATACGGATACTGCTTTTACCTTTAATCTTGATATCCCTATTCGGATTGCTTCACTGAATTTCCAAACTATTACCGGCGTTGCATGGACGCGGTTTTTTAATTGCGATATTCAGCTTGTCCCTTTCTTGGATATTGCGTTAGTGCACGATAAGCGTACGGGACGATACTATCATCCGGCGGACGGATGGTATGCGGGGGGGCTTGAAGTGATCGTCTATCCTGAAAAAATGCGGAGTATTTACGTCAGGGCAAGCGTCGGTTTTGATTTAACGGAACTGAAAAATCTTTCCGGTTTAAGCGGTCGAGCAAACCGTGATGGGGAATCAATTAGCGAAATATTTATTGGAATCGGTCTACACTATTAAAAGGTTTCGATAAATATTAGCGGGGTTTTTTATACCAATCAGATATCCGTCTGTTGAGTGACAGCGGTTTTTCACTGCCGGAAAACATTCGTGTTTGATCCCGTAAGTATGGAAAGATTATTTCCTTTTTAAGTAGCAGCCAGTTATGGGGTAAGATATGTGGCGCAGAAAAATCATCGGTTTGCGGCGAATGCTTGAGCAAAAGGGGATAATAGACAGGGAAAATATTTTCGGTTACGTTCTTTACAGCAGAAAATCCCCCAGCTAATCCGAAAGAAGGAGCGATCATATTATCGGTTTGAGATCGGGCGAGCATATCTTTTTGACTTTCTTCATTGAAGAACCAAAGCAGAAAAGCCCGTGCCGCTGCTGCATTTTTTGCCTTCTTACAAATTCCTGCATATATAATTTCGTCCTGTACCGGTGTTTTGCCGTTGTAACTCATCCACCGATAATCAAGCGATTTTAATCTTTCGTTATTTAATGCCAACAGTTTATCGCTCGGTAGGTACCAAAATAGGCATCGTTCATTTGTAATCAATGTATATGGCGGATCGTAGAGATATTTAAATTTGAATTCATCTTCAGCTGCAGCGTTTGTATTGACCTCTTCCGACCACCGGCGCGTGTATGTAATCAATTCCTGCAGCATTTTATCGTTCCACGAAAAGAGGTTTTTTGTTTCTTCAAAAGATACATCAAGGCCTTGTGCGGTAACATAGAGAAAATCTGTATCCCAGCGAGGAGAAAACCCCATTTTAGTATATTCCGATCCGTTTTTTGTGTTATACGCTGCAGCAAGTTCCCTCATCTCCTCAAGGGAAAGTGTAAAATTTGTTTTTACTAAATTTTTTTGCGATGCGGAAAAGATAATAGTCGGTAAATTAAAGCTGACCGGTAGGAGGTACTGTGACCCATCAATATTTCCCAATTCAAATAATAACGGATAAAAAATATCCGGATCGATTTTCTTTTTAGAAAGCAGCCCTCCCAATTTAGTGAATTTTGCCCGTGTTTCGTCGCCTCTTAGCCATAGCCCAATAACGATATCAGGCTGTTCTGATGCTGCCATTAAAGCATCAGAAGGAGTTTCTTTATAACTGACGGTTATTTTGTAACGGCTTTGGGCGTTGTTAAAAGCCTCACAATAAGAGATGAATTCAGTACGGTTAGTCCAAATAACGGCAATCGAATCCTCGGCATTTTTGCACGCAGATAGCATACAACTTACAAACGCTGCAATAAAAAGGAATTTTTTCATACTCATCCATTATGACTACAATAATCACCTTGTCAATGACTCTTTAAGGGGTAGGGCAAACACATCAGGCTATTTTTTTAATAGCCCCGCAGAATAATTGGGTCTGTTCAACCAGAGTTGAACCTCTTCGCGGTTCAAATGGTCTCACAGTCCCAATTATTCTGCGCTTTTTATCTACTCTGCCTGATGCGTTTACCCATCTCATCTGCCAAAAAAAATGTACGAAATTTTATTCAAAATTTCGTACAGAAGAAAAATAACCGCTTAAGATATTTTTGATACGTTTACTCTGCGGCAATATCCTTGCGCGGATGCGGTCTTTAAAGTATAATCTTTTCATTCAGGATAATGTGGAAATATATATGAAAAAATTACATCATTTTTACAATACTGCGTCTGCCGTATTCATTTTAGCGCTCTCTTGTTTCGTTATTTTTACGATAACCGGCTGTTCAAAAAAAATCGGTTACGGTGTCGTCAACTGGTCTATCCCCGAATATAATCTAACGGCATCGGATGTAGTGCCGATCCTCGTCCGTTCAAATATCTCGAAGGTGTATATTGCTGAGCTGAATAATCAAAAGATAGAGATTCCGCTCTGGCAGCTCACTTTTTGTTCTTCAAAACGCGAAGCGGAAGCATATATCAAAAAGACTTCCGAGTATCGCTCTGTGTATGCCGCGGTGAAATTGGATGGCTTGCCGCTTCGATCTACTCCCGATAATACGGGCAAGCAGGTATATCGTTTGCGTGAAAGTCAGATTGTAAAGGTTCTTTGGAAAGGAGAAGGCACTCCGGTCGTTGCACGGGATAAGCCTTTGGAAGGTGATTGGCTCTATGTGATGACCAACGATGGCACTCGCGGTTGGTGTTTTTCCTATAATCTTTTTACGTATGATGAAGGAGAACCTTCTGTCGCACGGCAGACCACGGAAACTGCAGCGGATGAAATTCTTACAAGCATCTTAAAAAGCCGGTGGTATCCCGAATATTACCGCG
This sequence comes from Treponema vincentii, assembly GCF_010365865.1. Classification (NCBI taxonomy): domain Bacteria; kingdom Pseudomonadati; phylum Spirochaetota; class Spirochaetia; order Treponematales; family Treponemataceae; genus Treponema; species Treponema vincentii. The sequence continues at coordinate 946,667 of NZ_CP048020.1, forward strand.
ATATGATTCGAAAAAAACAAATTGATCCCGAGCGGATGACGGAGAACTTCGGCTTTTTTCCCGGTGAAGGAACCGGCATCGCACGTATTATGCTGAAAGATGAGCAACTTGCTTTCTCTTATACCGGTATCATAAAAAACCGGATGGGTGCCTATCAGTTTGAAGGTTCCCCGCTCCTGTTGCAAATCAGAGACTCGGATACGATTGCCGTCAATTATACTGATGGTAAGGGGCGGGTACAGATACTGTATTTTATTACGTTGAAGGAAGATCCTCGGGAACTTGTCCAAGCGGAGGTGGAGCGACGGAATGTTGCGTTGCAGACGCTCGTTACAACCAGTCCCGTATTCAATTCTGTGAATTACGGCGTATTGCAATTTTTAGGCGGAGAGCGATTCCGCTGGAGCGGATATCAAGTGTTATCCCCGACGATTATTCCTAAGGGGGCAGGGGATTCCGGTTCCGTCGCAATCCGCTATTTCATCAGTGCTAAACTCAAGACCGAATATATGGGGATTCTGTCATTCAAATTCGACGGCAGTGCGGATTGGATTGACTTCTTTTACACGGTATCTAAGCAGGGTGTTAAACTTGAATACGTACAGCCTGAAAATATTACCGACGGTGTTGCTGCCGTGCGTAACCTCAATCCCGTTATCCTCTTTTTCGGGACGGAAGGAACGGAAGACTAATGCCGTTTGTCCAGCTTTCAAATATCTCCCTTGCGTTCGGTGATCGCGATATTCTGCAGAATATTACGCTGGTACTGACACAGGGAACAAAGGCGGCGCTTACCGGAGCCAATGGCAGCGGTAAATCCACCTTGATGAAGATTATCGCAGGGGTAATGCAGGCCGATTCCGGTTCCATTTCGATGGAAAAGAACACCCGTGTTGCCTACCTGCCGCAGTCCGGCATTATACACAGGGGTAAAACGCTGGCAGAAGAAGCCGATACCGCCTTTTCCCGCGGAGCGCAGCTGGTAGAACAGCTCGAGGCCGTTGGCAAGCTTATGAGCGAAGAGGCCGATGCGGCAAAGGCGGAGCGACTTGCGCACGATTATCACGCCCTGCAAACCGAGCTTGAGCAATCGGGCTGGTATTTTAGGCAGCGGCTTGCGGATGAAACGCTGCGCGGGCTTGGTTTTACGTCGGAAGATTTTACCCGCCTGACCGATGAGTTTTCGGGCGGATGGCAGATGCGCATTGCACTTGCAAAGATTCTTTTGAGCGGGGCTGACATCATCATTTTGGATGAGCCGACCAACTACCTCGATATCGAAGCGCGCAGCTGGCTTGAACTCTGGCTGAAAAAGTTTACCGGCGGTTTTTTGCTGGTCAGTCACGACCGCTCGTTTTTGGACGCAACGGTTAACGAAACATATGAATTATTCAATGGAACGCTTAAGCGCTATGCAGGAACCTATACCAACTACGAAAAGACGCGGGAGGTAGAGCTTGCCTCTTTGATAAAAGCATACACACAGCAGCAGCTGGAAATTGCAAAAACAGAAGACTTTATCAGGAAGTTCCGCTACAAGGCGACAAAAGCCGCAGCGGTGCAGGATCGGGTAAAGCGGCTCGAAAAACTTGAGCGTATCGAATTGCCCGAACACTTAAAGAAAATTCATTTCAGCTTTCCACCCGCCCCTCATTCGGGAAATATTGCACTGCAAGCCGAAGGAATTACTAAGGCGTATGGGGAGCGGCTCGTGCTGAAAGACGCGGAACTCACCGTTACCAAGCAGGAACGGCTGGCATTGGCGGGACGGAACGGCGCCGGTAAAACCACTTTTTTGCGGATACTGGCGGGTGAAGATTCCGAGTATACCGGCTCCGTAAAGTACGGGGCGGGCATTATCACCGGTTATTTTTCGCAGGATGAGGCCGAGCGGATTACCGGCAGCGAAACTATCATGCAGCTGATGGAGCGGGAAGCGCCGACCCATCTTATTCCGAAACTCTACGATATGCTCGCAGCCTTTTTATTCCGTGGTGACGACATCCATAAACAGCTTTCCGTGCTGTCCGGCGGGGAAAAAAGCAGGCTGGCGCTGCTCCGGCTGTTATTGAAGCCGCTCAACCTCCTTATCTTAGACGAGCCGACCAATCACCTTGACCTTCATTCAAAAGATGTGCTACTTGATGCACTGCAGCGGTTTGAAGGGACGGTTATCTTTGTTTCGCACGATAAGTTCTTTATCCAAGGACTTGCAACCCGCATCCTTGAACTGACAGCTTCGGCAACGCCCGGCACCGGTACCCGTATCAGAAACTTCCCGGGCACCTACGACTATTACCTATACCGGATTGCCGCCGAAGCAGCCGACAGTCCAGCCGAAAAGTCGGGACAAACGGCAGGATATGTACAGGCTAATAGAAACCAAGGTACCGGCAGCTCCGTCGTCGGCAGCCTAAGCAGGAAAGCAGCGGATTCTTCGGGCGGCGGGAAAACAAGCAGTGCTTTCTCAGGGAATGCATCAGGGATACCTTCCGGTTCACAAGCGGGGATGCCGTTAGGCGGCACCGGCGGCGGAGCTCTTTCTTATGAAGAACAAAAAAGGCTGCGGGCGGAAAAGCGAAAGCGCGAAAAAGAGGAAGAACGTATTTTTGCACAACTTGCCGAAACCGAAAACAAAATAAGAGAACTGGAAGCACAGCTCGCAAACCCCGAAGTATATACTGACGGTGAAAAAGCTCGCAGCATTCTGCAGCAGATTCATGCTTTACAAGCAACCTCCGCTGAACTTACAGAACAGTGGGAAGCACTCGCCCAAGATTCAGGCAGTTGAACCACCGCCGTCCTCGCTCAAGAATGAACCTCCTTGTACATTCTTGGGCTACGAGTTCGCAAGCGAACTCGCTTCTGCGTGGAACCACCGCCATCCTCGCCCAAAAATTGACCTCCTTGTCAATTTTTGGGCTACGAGTTCGCAAGCGAACTCGCTTCTGCGTGGAACCACCGCCATCCGTGGCGGTTCTGATACGTCGAGCATTTATTTTTGTGCAGCAACGCCGTAGACGGTGTCGCTATTTTCAAAGGTGCGGGAAAATTCGCAGCCGCAGTAGTCTTGTCGGTACAACCCCAATTCCTTACTAAGCCTAATAGACTCCAGATATCCGTCTTTTTTCTTAAAGTCGCTCGGCAGCCATCGGCACTTATCAGTGGCGAGTTCCATGCCGATTTCGTTGATTTTTGCGGCACTTTTAAGCGGACTGAGCGAAAGTGTCGTACAGAAAAAATCGAAGCCTTGAGCCGCTGCCTCGCGTACCGTTGCTGCTAGCCGGAGTCGATAGCAACGAAAGCATCGCTCTCCGCCTTCAGGGCAATCTGTATAGCCCTCTGCTATTTCAAGGAATTGTTCATGGCTATAGTCCTGTATCGCGTAATCGATTCGGTACGGGAATTCTTTTGATGCATTATACTGTTCGATTAAACGGATTTGTTCGTCCGCCCGTGTACGGTATTCAAGTTGGGTATCAATGTTAGGGTTATAATAGAAGACAGTTAGCTTAAAATGCCCTGCCAGCCGCTTTATTACCGAAGAACTGCATGGGGCGCAGCATGAATGGAGCATAAGACGCGGCGGAGCTTCGGCAGTAAAGGAATCGCCAATATCCGCGATGGTTTGTTCCATCAATAATTGAAAATTTTGCTTCATATCAATAGGTTTTGCTTAATAAATGATTCTATATCTGCGAGTAATGAGTGGAGCAACTTACCGGATTCTCGGGGCAGCCGGAAGGCAATCGCGCCGGGGTGTCCGCCTCCATCAGTAATTTTAAAATAACTCAGAATCGGGTGTAAATCGATGCCTCGCATCGCTTCGCTCGCCCTAATACGGCATTGTATTTTATTGGATTTGCCGGGAGAATCGTAGTAAGCGGAAATTCCTATGCCTTCGACTTTCTCTGCGATGGCATTGGTTGCCTCCTTAATCATACCGGTAAACTGCGTATATTCGATACTTTTCAGGAAAGCATTCGACTCATCTTCCGATAAAATGACCTTCCCGATGCATCCGGTATAACTGGCGCGGTCGATAATGGCATGATAGATTTTCTCAGTCTCAGCATCGGTTGTTTTCATCACATCCAGCAGCCGTTCCATCGACTCGATTTTTTTTGTACGTCCCTCCGAATGGGTACTTATCCGCAACATCAAATTTAAATGCTTGGAAAAATAGTCAAAAACTTCTTTATCATGCGGATTAGAAATATAATTTCCCATTTTTGCATCGCCGAGCATACCGGTCAGCAGCGTCAGTACCAAATTTCTCGAATAGAGTTCTTCAATGCTGTAGCGTTGCCGTAGTTCGGGATGATTGGCCAATTTATAACATATTCTGCATAAAATTTCGCAGGTACTGGAAGCATGGAGGACTAAAGAATAGGCGGGATCTCCGGAATATGCAGCATCGGAATCAAAGTGATGATCTATTTCAATTTTTGGAATAGACGGGGTATTCAGAAAATCATAGATACAGCCGTTTGCTGCTACCATATCGGGCTTTGGCGTATCAAAAATACAGAGAACTTCGACGGAACGGATCGGCGGCATTGTTCCGTAATATATATTGATCTTGTTATATTTGCAGATGGAAGTGAGGAATTTAAGGTTTTCAGACGGTACGGATTCTAAAAAAATGCTGACATGTTTATTAAATTTGCGCAACAATAGTGCGCCCGCTACCGTCGAAGCATAACAATCTTCATCAGGGTTTTCGTGACCGAGAATCAAAAAGGACCGGTGCGTTTTCATAAGATAATAGATATTTTTTATTACCCGGTTTCGTGCCCCGATAGTCATGTTTTGCCTTTTAAAGTGCAAATCGGGCTTAAACCTTTTACCTCTTAAATCCATATCATACTATTATAACACACTTTGTAATAAAGTGTTATCCAAAAACACATTTTTTAGAAAAATGTCTAATGCGGTCAGTACAGAAGTTGTCAGAAACCTGATGCAGCTGCCTTATGAGCTCTAGGCTTTTTAACGTTTTTTTGATAGAATCGACCGAATTACGGAGAGAATCATGGAGAATGCACTTTGTTTTCATAACGCAACGGTAGTGACCGGTTATTCCTTAATGGAAAACGGCTGCGTCTATGTTAAAGATGGCAAGATTGAAGATGTCTTTAGTGAGCGCCGCTTTTTAAATAAACGCTTTTCTCCGGAAGTACGTATTGTCGATGTCGGTAAAGCGTATATCGCTCCGGGGTTGATTGATACCCACATTCACGGATTTGCAGGATTCGGGACGGAAGACTGCTCTCCCGATTCCATACTTGGTATGTCGAAGGCTCTTGCTGAATATGGCGTAACGGCTTTTAATCCTACACTGTATCCGACCGAACCGGAAAATATGACTGAATGTATCCGCGCCGTTGTCGATGCAATGGGACATGAAGAAGGTGCGACCATCATGGGGTTGCACCTTGAAGGTCCGTTTATTTCGCCGGAAAAACCCGGAGCGTTAAGTCCTTCTGCAATCAGTCCTGTTAATCTGGATTTGATGGATAAGCTTTGGGCTGCGTCGAACGGGAATATTGTCAATATGACTGTAGCTCCGGAGCTTAAAAATATGCGTGAGCTGGCGCTCTATTGCATCAAAAAAAATATTGTGCTGCAAGCGGGGCATACCAATGCGCTTTACGAGAATATGCTTGAGGGAATGCAAGCGGGAATTTTACATTCTACGCATCTTTTTAATGCGATGAGCCAGATGCACCATCGCAACCCGGGCGCCGTCGGTGCGATATTAATCCATCCGGAAATGTCCTGCGAAATTATTGCGGACGGTATCCATGTTCATCCCGACCTTATCCGCTTATTGGCACGGGATAAACCGATCGATAAGATTGTCTTAATAACCGATAGCCTCAAACCGACGGAACAGCGCGAAGGTATGCTGATCGCAAATGGAGAAGAAGTTGTGCTCCAAGGCGGTTGTTTCCATCGTAAGGCTGATGGCGTTATTGCCGGTTCAAGCCTTTCGATGATTCGCGGGGTTAAGAACCTTGTATCCTTCGGCTTTCCGGTAGAAACAGCCGTTCGTTTCGGTTCTGCAAATCCGGCGGAAATTATGCGGTATTCCAAACGAGGTTCCATTATGCCGGGATATGAAGGCGATCTGATCGTATTCGATAAGCAGTTCAATGTGCTTGCAACCGTCATAAAAGGAAATTTGAAAAAAAATTTGTTTTAAGAATAGGGGAAGCTATGCGATTAATTATAAAGTCAGATTATGAGGCTTGTTCCGTATGGGCGGCGGATTATATTTGCAAAAAGATTATGGACTTTGCTCCGGCAGCGTCAAAGCCGTTCGTTCTCGGTCTGCCGACGGGGTCTACACCGCTCGGTGTCTACAAAGAATTGATTAAACGGCATCGAGAAGGAAAGATTTCGTTTAAACACGTCGTTACCTTTAATATGGATGAATATGTCGGCTTATCTCCCGATCATCCGCAAAGTTATCACTACTTTATGTATGAAAACTTTTTTAAGCATATCGATATTTCTTCCGCGGACATCCACATTTTAGACGGTATGGCGAAAGATACTGAGACTGAATGCAAAAAATACGAAGCGGCGATTGCTCAATACGGAAAAATTCATTTATTTCTGGGCGGAGTCGGAGCAGACGGGCATATCGCTTTTAATGAACCGGGTTCTTCCCTTTCATCCCGCACACGTCAAAAAACACTAACGCAGGACACCATTGCGATGAATGCCCGCTTTTTTAACGGCGATACGGCGGCGGTTCCCAAGACGGCGCTTACCGTTGGAATCGGCACCATTACCGATGCCGAGGAAGTGATGATCCTTGCAACCGGTTATAACAAAGCGCGGGCAGTACGGCATGCGGTAGAGGGAAGCGTCAATCATATCTGGACAATTTCTGCGCTCCAGTTGCATCCGCACGCAATTATCGTATGCGACGAACCGGCCACCGATGAACTCCGCGTTGGAACCGTCCGGTATTTTAAAGATATCGAATCTTCAATTTCAGCAGGCGGAACAAAATAAGCATGCAGAAATCACTCAAGTTTCAAACCGTTTCTTTTTTTATCATTCTGGCGATTACCGTTGTGCTGGTAGCGCGGGTGTTTTTACCCTACGCGAGTGTACTGCTTTGGTCGGCTATCCTCTATATTATGTTCGGGCCGCTGTATCATAAACTGCTTAAAAAGCTGAATTCTGAGTCCCGATGGTTTAGAATGCAACAGAGAATTATCGCCGCCTCATTTTCAGTCGGTATTATTATACTGGTTGCCGGGGTTCTGTTCTTTTTTGCTATTAAACTGATCGGGCAGGGGCAGATGTTCGTAAAGAAAATGATGAACTTTTTCGTTACACATCCTCAGCTATTTAGAATGGAAAAAGACGCGCCGCTGAACGAATTGGTCATGCAAATTTCGATGGGAACAATCGATCTTTCGGTATTCGACTTTAAAAGAGAGCTGATGAATTTTTTTATTCAATATGCCGATACGATTGTTCGCTATGCAACGAGTATTGCAAAAAATATCGGTAATTTTGTGCTTTCACTCCTGTTCATGTGTTTTGCGCTTTATTTCCTGTTTATCGACGGGCAATACCTCGCTTCGGTGTTTGTAACGGCTATTCCGATTCAGGTGTCGGAAGGTCAAAAATTGGCGGCAAAGATAAAAGATACTATCACCAATCTTTTTATGGGGTACTTCCTCGTTTCAATATGTCAATTTGCAGCGGCGTTTATTGTGTACACTATTTTTCAGGTCGAAGGTGCACTGCTTTTATCCTTTTTAACTTTTTTCAGCTCATTTTTACCCTTCTTTGGATGCGCGTTGGTGTGGGCGCCGCTTGGGATAGAAATATTGTTAACGGCAGGTTTATTTAAAGGCATTCTCTTCCTCTGTGTCGCAGGTTTTTTTATCAGTTCAATCGATAATTTTTTACGACCGATGTTTTTGCAGAACCGTGTTCAGATACATCCGTTGCTGATTTTCTTTTCGATACTTGGCGGTATCCGTTTTTTTAAGCTGAACGGAATTGTGCTTGGTCCGCTGTTTGTTATCCTCTTGTTTACGCTGATCGATATTGCGCGGACTTCGGACAGTACGGATGCTGAAGTCTAGCCTTGACTATGAATAGCCGCCCGCTGTTATACCATCGGCGTATTGAGCGAATACACCCGTTGATTTCGCCGCAGCAGATGCTTGAAAAAATTCCCGTATCGGAAAAAGCGTGTCAAACAGTGTTGACCGGAAGGAAAGAAGTTGAAGCGATTTTGTCCGGTACTGACAATCGGTTTTTACTGATTGTCAGTCCGTGTTCTATCCACGACCCGGTTTCTGCGGTGGATTATGCCGGCCGATTAATGCGTTTACGGGCAAAATATCGTGATTGCTTTTGTATTATCATGCGGGTGTATTTTGAAAAACCTCGTACCGGTTTGGGCTGGCGCGGTTTAATCGTGGAACCTGCGCTTGATGGGGTTATTAATATTACCGGCGGGCTGGAAACGGCACGTAAAACACTGAGCGCTATAACCGAACTAGGGTTGCCGGTTGCTTCGGAGCTGCTCGACCCTATTGTGCCACAATATACTTCGGATTTTATCAGCTGGGCATCTATCGGTGCGCGCTCCGCCGAAAGTCAGATTCATCGAGAACTCGCTTCGGGTCTGTCGATGCCGGTCGGGTTTAAGAACCCTACCGATGGTGATATCAGTACGGCGATAAACGCGATCGTTTCCGCACGGGAACCGCATGCTTTCCTCGGCATTATGCAGAACGGCAGCCCCGCAGTGATGCATACAAGCGGCAATGAATACGCGCACCTCGTATTGAGGGGCAGCGTACACGGAGCAAACTGTGACAGGGCTTCAATAGAAGAAAGCCGCCGCCTTTTGGCGGAACAGGGCATACGGCCGGTGATCTTGATTGACTGTTCGCACGGTAATTCACAACGTCAGCCCGAAAAGCAGCGGGACATCCTACTCGGAAGCCTCCGGCTGAGACTGGAAACGCCGCAGATTGAAGCAGTCCGCGGCTGTATGCTCGAAAGCTTTATTCAGGCGGGGGCTGTTTCGCCGGAGCATTGCACTGAAAAGAGCGAGTACGGCAAATCAATTACCGACCCCTGCATGAGCTGGGAAATGACCGAATCGCTTCTCACCGAAGCCGCGGATATATGGACAGGGCAACTGCATTAGAAATATTCCAAGCAGTTGCCTTCCTCTTGTATGAAATTTTGTTAAAAATTTCATACATTTTTTTAAGGAAGGACAAGCGCATCAGACAGATAAATAAAAATCGCAGAAGAATGGAGATCGGACAACCATTTGAGACGCAAAGCGGCGAAACTCTGGTTGGATGGTCTCCATTCTTCTGCGGGGTAGTTAGAAAACGGTCTGATGCGCTTGTCCTGTACTCGGAGATATTATTATGAAAAAAATTAAATTGTACACCGATGGAGCATGTTCTCAAAATCCCGGCCCGGGCGGCTGGGCATTTGTGATGATTCTCAAAGACGTTCAAGGCGATCAGTCAGAGCAGGAATTGCTGCGAGGATCCGGCGGGGAGAAATTGACTACGAACAATAGAATGGAATTACTCGCCGTTATTCAAGCACTGACTGCCTATCAAGAAAATATATTGCCGTGCTATGCCGACTGTCCGCTAACCCTGCATACGGATTCCCAGTATGTGCAGCAGGGGATCTCTTCGTGGATAAAAAAGTGGAAGCTGAACGGCTGGAAAACAGCTGCCAGAGAGCCGGTAAAGAATCAAGACCTTTGGCAGCAGCTTGATGCACTTGCCTCTCAGCTCAGTCTTGAATGGATGTGGGTAAAAGGGCATGCAGGAAATCGCTATAACGAACTCTGCGATACCCTCGCCGTAGAAGCAGCTAAAAGAGCAAAGTAATCTAAGATATTTCGATTGTTTTCCGTGACGATTACACAAAAGGGAGGTTTGTATGAAAAACGAAAAAGTATATCGAGAATTAGCGGATCGTATAGCAGCGGCGCAGCACTGTGTTGCCTTTACGGGCGCAGGAGTCAGTACCTTATCCGGCATTCGGGATTTTAGGGGGAAGGACGGACTGTATACGCTGCCTGAAACCGATAAGATGTTCGATATCGAAGTCTTTAGGGAAACGCCGTCGGTATACTATCGGCTTGCAAAGGAATTTATCTACGGGTTACAAGAAAAAGAACCGTCGATTGTGCATCAGGTACTTGCAGGTTTGGAAGCCCGCGGAATGTTAAAGGCACTCATTACGCAAAACATCGACTTATTGCACCAAAAAGCCGGAAGCAAGCACGTTATCGAAGTGCACGGTTCTCCTTCGCGGCATAGCTGTACGCATTGTTCTTATAGTACAACCTTTGAAGATGTCGTCGATGTTGCTCGCAAGGGAGAGGTTCCGCTCTGTCCGAAATGCGGTCATGCATTAAAGCCTGATATTACGTTTTTCGGTGAAGCGCTCCCGTTTGCTGCAATAACGGAGGCTCAACAAGAATGCGGCAGGGCGGATCTATTGCTGGTATTGGGCAGCAGTCTCACCGTGTATCCTGCCGCAGCGCTGCCGCAGCTGACCCTGAAAGCGGGCGGTACGGTGGCTATTGTCAACGAACAGCCGACATATTTTGACGATTACGCAATCCTCCGTTGTACCGACTTGCAGGAGTGTTTTGAATATCTTAAGCATACATTGCTTGAATAACACGGGGACTCTAATAGTAAAATTAAAGTGGGCGTCCCTAAAAATTTAACCATGCTTTTAGGCATGCCAATATTTTGAAAAATTTTACTGGTAAAAAGCGCGAATCAATGATATACTATTTCCAATCTACTATATTTAAAGTTGACAATTGAAAATTCATATCTGAATTGACAGTCGTCTACCTGAGGAGGATCAATGAAAAAAAACATTGCGCTATCGTTCTTATGCTTGTGTACTGTACTTTTTGTACTTACAGGCTGTAAGCCGAAAGAGGATAACGCCGATTTGGATGCGCCGGTAACCCTATCGGTGTATATGCAGATGGATCTCGCTAATCCGCAATCGGCGTATTAGCCCGAGACCGTAGCAGCTTTTGAAAAGCAATACCCGAATATCAAGCTTGAGTTCGAGTATGTGAACGGCGAAGCATTCCATGATAAGTTCCAAATCATGGCTGCTTCGGGGGATATTCCCGATGTATTTACTACGTATGCGGGAGCCCGTTCAGGTTATGTGCTTGATCGCGGTATGGTAAAAGACCTCCGCCCCTACCTGACGGATGATTTGAAAAATCAGTACAATCCTGCTGTTTGGGTGCCCCAGGGACCGAATGGAGAGATCTATATTATTTCACAGAACCTTGCGGTATGTACGGTCGTTTATGTCAATCCAAAACTACAAAAACAACTTGGCTTGACTACTCCAACAACACTCAAAGAAATGATCGATCAAGTTCCTGCTATCAGAGCAGCCGGTTTAACCCCGCTCGCTTTCGCAAACAAGGGACAGTGGCAGGCTCAGTCGCTCTTATTGTCCATGTTGACCGACCGTATGGCTGGTACCGAGTGGTTTGATAAAGCGATGGTCGGAACGGCAAAGTTCTCTGACAAGCAGTTTGTTGACGCAATCAATGTGATTAAAACGATGACCGATTCAAAGTTGTTCCCTCCGGGCGTAAACCAGATGGAGGGTACTGCTTCTTGGGGTGAATTTATTGCAGATAAGGCTGTGTATCTCTTGGATGCAGGCTGGCGTATTTCGGCATTAAAAAAAGCTGCAAAACCCGAAGACTATGCACAGTATCAGCTGATGGCATTTCCTGCTGTTGCAGGGGAAGTTACACATGGCTCCAGTGCTGCGACGATCGGTGAAGCATTCGGTATGAATGCAAAGTTGACAGGTGCAAAAGCCGACGCTGCTTGGAAATTCATTTCCTTTATGTCCGGTAAAGAAGCTTGTGAGATTTTGACAAAGTTCGGAACTATGACTACCTATAAGCTCGACCTTTCAAAATTCGATATTGATCAGCTTACAAAGCAGTATGTTGATCTGATTAATAACCAAAGCATGGGTTATGTTATCGATGCGAAGATGGACAGCGAAGGTGTAAATAGCGTACTCAACCCCGGTATTCAGGCGGTTATGATTGGGCAGAAAACTCCTGCTGAACTTGCGGACGAATACGAAGCATGGGTCGCTGCTAACGATTCCCATCGCAAGAAGTAAAATAAAACTAGAATCCACTGAAGAACGCAGGGAATAATGGGTAATTGGTGATGTTTAATGTACAATTAGAATTGCCACCAATTACCCGTTACTATAATTACACATTATCTATTAAAAACATCGCCGCAGCGATCGGCCTCAGCCATACAGAGATAGAAGCGCTTAACTAATTGAGAACGGATTGTAATTACCCATTACTCATTACCAATTATGAATTATGAATTAAATAGCAAGGCGGTTTACGGTATATGACCTACTTACGGCAAAAGCGGACAAGCTATATTTCTTTTATTTTGCCCGCTTTTATTATTTACATCGGCATTATTATTTTTCCCGTGCTGTTCAGTTTTTATTTAAGTCTGACAAAGTGGAAAGGGTATGGAAAGATGGAGTTTATCGGGCTTGGTAACTATATCAGAATGTTTACCGACCCCGTGTTCTACATCGGCTTGCGGAACAATATCCTCATCGTACTGATTTCAGTATTAGGACAGATCCCGCTCGGACTTCTGCTTGCGTACATGCTCTACCGAAAAATGGTAAAACACGCGAACTTTTTTGAAGTATTGATTTTTTTACCGATAACTATTTCATCTGTTATCGTTGCACAGCTGTGGAACCGGATATTTTCTCCTGTGGGAGTTGTCCCTGCGATTATACGCGATCTAACCGGCAATCCCGACTATATTATGACGATATTTGAAGATAAATATCTTGCAATTGTTCCGATCCTCTTTGTACTGTTGTGGCAGCATACCAGTCTTTATATGGTCATCTTTTTAGCTAACCTGCAGCGGATACCGTATAGCGTTATAGAGGCGGCTCAGCTGGAAGGCGCACGGGAAGGAACAATTTTTTGCCCGCCTTATTGCGCCGATGCTGGCAAATGTTATCTTTATCAATACTATTCTGGCAGTTTCGGGCAGTTTTAAGAGTTTTGACCTCATCTATTCGATGACCGGCGGAGGCCCCTGCGCACTTTACGGAAGTTATCGCCGTTTATATGTACAATACGACCTTTGTATTCCAGAATTACGGATACGGTAGTGCGCTGGCTGTTATCATTATCATCTTTACCGTTATAGCCCTGATGATAAGCCGAGCCGTAACAAAACGCTTTGATTATTAGGAGGCTGATATGACTATGAAACGAAATATGCTGCAGGAAGCCTCCCACGGTTGGCAAACGAGCGCCTACGTTTTAATGCTGACTTTTGCGGTACTTACGCTGTTCCCGCTTATTTGGCTTTTTTATTCGTCCTTTAAGCTGAATGCGGAAATTATGATTCACCCGTTGGCGCTGCCGAAAGCTCCGACCGTTTTTAACTATACCGAATCGTGGGCAAAGGGTGGATTAGGTATTGCACTGGTAAACAGCTTTATCTATACGATTACGGCGACCGTCTCTACCATGCTGCTTGCAATGGCTGCTGCTTTCGGTTTAACAAAATTCCCTTTCAAATCGTCAAAGGTCTTTACTTCGATTTTTGCCTTTGGTTTAATGATCAGCGTTCATGCAGTTATCATCCCGTTGTTCCAACTGGAAGCAAAACTCGGTATGGTGAATACACGCTTAGGGGTTATCATTCCGTATGTTGCTTTCAACCTTCCGATCTCCATTATGATTGCGATTTCGTATGTTAAGGGGATTCCCAATGCGCTCATTGAATCGGCGGAGATAGACGGCGCAAAGTACCGCTACATATTTTGGATGATGATTATGCCGCTGTCCGTTCCCGTCATCGCAACGATGGTTATTCTGTCTTTCTTACAGCACTGGAATGAATTTTTATTCGTGTTTGTCTTTACAACGAAGGCGACGTTGAAGAGCTTGCCGGTTGCGATTACCCAATTTGCAGGGCGGCTCAACATCGACTACGGTTTACAGTATGCCTCCCTCATTATCGGGGTACTTCCGATGATTGTATTCTATATTGTCTTCCACGCGCAGCTGATTAAGGGTTTTGGGGAAGGGGCTCTAAAAGAATAAAGGTGTTCATATTATTTATTATTGAAGGAGTTTTTTTAAATGAATAGAAAAAAGCGAGTGCTTGTGGGCGGAATGCACCATGAGTCCGATACTTTTAATCCGATTACCACCGGACCCGATGATATTTGGGTGTTACGGGGAAAGGATCTTTTAGAGGGAAAGGGGCAAAGTTCCGTTTTCGGTTCGATTGCAACGCTGAAAGAAGCGGGGTACGAGGTTATCCCGACGCTTATTGCACGGGCGGTTCCGAATGGCGAATGGGATAAAGACTACTACCTTTTCGTTAAAACAGGAATTCTTGCAGGCGATTAAAGATGCGCTGCCGTTGGATGCGCTGTGTCTTTCCCTGCACGGTTCGATGCGGGTACGTGAAATCGGTGAGGCTGAAGGCGATTTACTGGAAGATATCCGTAAAATCTGCCCCGATATTCCTATTTTGTCATCGCTCGATATGCATGCAACGATTTCGCAGCGAATGCTCGACTATGTAGACGGCTATGTAGGATATAAGTGCGCCCCGCATACGGACACATATGAAATCGGCATTCATGCGGCACGTATGACTATCGAGACATTGGAAAAAGGCATCAGGCCGGTTATGTCGGCGGTTAAGATTCCGTTTCTTATCGCAGGTGAACAATCGGAAACCAGCGTTGAGCCGATGAAAAAGTTGACGGCAACGTTACGCGAATACGAGAAACAGCCGCACATTATGGCAGCTTCGTACCTGCTCGGCTTTCCGTGGTCCGATACTGCCGACAACGGTGTTACGGCGATGGTGGTAACCGACGGAGATAAGCAGCTTGCAACCGAAAAGGCACGGGAGCTTGCTCAGTTGTTCTGGGATACCCGAAAAGAATTCTGCTTTTACAACGAGACCCGCGAACCCGCCGACGCCCTTGTCCATGCACGCTCCAGTGTTGAAGCAGGTGTGTATCCGGTGGTGCTTTCCGACTCAGGCGACAATCCGACCGCCGGTTCTTCGCAGGATGTAACCAACTTCTTAAAGGCAATCCTTGCCGATCCCTTCTTAACCTCGTTAAACCCGCCGCTGTGTTATCAGGCTTTTTACGACCCCGCCTTAGTTGCAGCCGCCTTTAAAGTCGAGGAAGGAAATATCGTAGAGGGGACGCTCGGCGCCGCCTTCGATAAAGAAAAGAGTTCACCCATTCAAGTAAAAGCGACGGTAAAAAAACTATGCAAGGCATGGGCAGAGGCACAGAATAGTGATATGGCGCTTTTGGATGTCGGCGGCGTCGATGTCGTTGTAACTTCAAAGCATGTCGGCTGCTATGACCCCGAAATGATGCGGGCGCTCGGCGTTGAACCTACGGAACGCAAGGTCATCGTCGTCAAGCTTGGTTACCTTGAACCGGAAATCCGCGCCATTGCAAAACGCTCGATGCTCGTGCTCACCGACGGCAGCACCAACGAAGTGTTCTCCCGTCTGCATTATAAATACTTGCCGAGTCCGATGTATCCGATGGATAGGGATATGGACTGGCACGTCTAGTCCTTTTGAAATATACGGTGTATCTACTGCGTTGCTGCGCGAAAATTAATCCTCAACGTATCAAAGATACGCCTGCGGTTAATTTTCGCTCGCGCCTTGTATCTACACCGTCTATTTCAAAAGGCTGACGGAAAGGGTGCAGCTACTTCGTGCTGCACATAAATTAATCCTCAACGTGGCAGAAGCGGCACGGATGCCGCTGGTTCTAAACAGTAACCAGTTTGCTTGCAAACTGGCAGCCCAAAAATGAACAAGGAGGTTCACTTTTGGGCGAGGGTGGCGGTAGTTCCACGCATTAACGTGTTTGCCCTTGCAGCCAAGAATGTAGACGGACGTACATTCTGTGGCGAGGAATGTCGAGGGAAAGATAAAAATTAATGGATTAGAGGTGTATTTCAAGCCATTTTTGCCTTCGTGATGAAGAAAAATCTATTTGTCTTGAACTGCTCGTTAGTTTTGTTACATAATCGGTACAATTAATTGTAAATCCAATTCTTCAATTTGCTTAAAACCTTTATCAGCAGTGATAAGGGGTGAGCCATTTACGATAGCAGAAGCTGCAATAATTGCATCAGGGAGTTTTGTTCTATATTTCTTACGAATTTCTATTGTCTTTCCTTTTATATCATTTGACAGGGTTATTTCAGTGCAGTCATTTATAAAAGCTCTTGTACTTTGACTTTCCGTTTCAGTCATTCCGGAAAAAGATAAAAGTTCCATTGCAGAAATTATTGATAATGCAAGATTTTTCTCCAGATAAGGAAACATACAAGAATTGGATGCCCTTACACTAGGCATCAATTCCCCGGCTAATTTTCGTGCTCTAACTTTGACAAATAGGATAAAGACGTTATAATAATTAGTAACACGATTTCAACAGGAGTTTGTCAGCATGTTTGACAGGGCTAAAAACTTATCCTATGAAGACCTTGCAGCGATGTTGGCGGCCAGTCCCGATCTTAACAGTATGAATTTTGCCGGTCTTACACTTACCGGCATTGATTTTTCCGGAAAAAGGCTTTCCGGCTGTTCGTTTGCGCATACCTGTTTTACGGACTGCTCCTTTACGGGAACGCGGGTTAGGCTGTCGTTTTTTGATTTTGCCCGCTTTGTACATTGTATCTTTGATAAAGCCGATATTCAGCTTTCCTGCTTTGCAGGGGCGTCCTTTGATGATACCGTTTTTACCGATTCGGAACTGCTTATCAATAATTTTACCGGGATTACGACGCATGAATGCACTTTTAAGGATTCGGACTTGTATGCTTCCCGTTTTATTCACTGCTCGTTGCACAAGACGCCATTTGAAAATTGCAATATAAAGAAAGTTCATTTTACAGACAATGTGTATGATGATGTGTCGTTTAAATCTTCCAATACGCGCGTCGCTTATTTTGATACCGAGGAATTCATAAAATGAAAATATACCCTCACTACTCACCTCAAGGCTCTGTGAACAGTTATCTTGTCGGAAATGAGGTAAGCAAAGAAGCGTTAATTATCGATCCGGGAAAGATAACCGGTGAAGTAATCAACCATATCGAAAAGAACGGATATACGCTTGTCGGCGTATTCATTACGCATAATCATATCCGCCATTACGGGTACGGACTTCCGACTTTGTTAAAAATTTATAATCCGCGTGTATATGCGGCGGATCAAGCGCTTGTCGGTAAACATGGAAAGATGTTGTGGGGAGATTGCACGATCCCGATTGCCGGTTTTTCCGTTGAATGTTTTTCGGTGCCCGGTCATTCGCCCGATTCTTATTTATTTAAGATAGATAACTGTATTTTTACCGGTGACAGTCTTACCGCGGGGATAACCGGCAGCACGCTGCATAGTTTTGCGGCAAAAACGCTTGCGGAACAGCTGGAAAAAAAGCTGTTTATTCATGATGATGCACTTCTCCTTTTTCCGGGACACGGTCCGCCGACTACGATCGGAGCGGAACGGAAATTCACGCATCTATCGATTTTTAAGGTTGACAAAAGTATGGTAAACTTTATACCATATAAAAAATAGACTATAGGAAATCCTAAAATCAAACCAAGTTTTTAGAGATGCCCTATGCATATTATGTAAGGAAGATGCTCATGAAGAACAAGATTATTTGTTTGCTTTTTTCTCTCAGTGTTACGGTAGCGTTTGCAGATATTAGAAATGCCGTCTGCATTGTAAGACCGAACTACAGCGAAAAAACCATTGCTTTTATGGAAGATACGTCCGATCAACTGAAAACTGCTGGGTATTCGGATTTGGCTGATCTTTTTAAAGATGCAAAAGAAGGTGTTTTCGGGTCAGGCTTTTTTATTAAAGGTCAAAATAAAAAAGACTATGTGCTGACTAACTACCATGTTGCCGCTTATGCGACATCTCTTACGTTGGAAATTGAAAACACTAACGGTGAAACGACAAAAATCGAAAACTGTAAAGTTATTGCCGTTGATGAAGAATTGGATCTTGCCATTGCTGAAGTTCCAAGCGGTAAAGTTGATTCGTATTTGACGTTTGCATCAAAAACTCCCGTCGACGGAATTGATGTGTGGTCTGCCGGTTATCCGGGGTTGGCGGGAAAACCGATGTGGCAGCTCGGGAAAGGAACCGTGACAAATGCTCGCGCGCGGCTGCCCGATGATATCGATCCGAAAATATCTACCTTTATTCAGCATTCTGCCCCTATCGACTCCGGAAATTCCGGCAGTCCTCTTCTTGTAAAAGCGGCAAATGCTCCTTCGGGATATGAAATTATCGGTATTAACTCTGCAAAGGCTATTTTCAGACAGGCAACTAATTTTGCAATCCCTGCTTCCACAATAACTAACTTTATGGATGAAAGAGCTTTCGCCGGGAATAAAAAAATCGAACGCAATTTAACTGCCTCTTTGAATGTGTTTGCCGAAAGCTGTAAACATTTTAAAATCGATAAAGAGAGTGATAAAAATAAAGAGATTGTAAAGCGAATCCGGAAATTAGCCATTTATATTTCCGAAGATTATGCAATCCGAAACGGGCTTGATGTATACATGAAAGCGCTGCGAAAAGCGCCTAAACTTTTTAGGAATGAAATATTAGCCGCATCGATTTTTGGAAATCCGATAAACGGAATCAGAACAGCTCTTGCTTATGATATCTATACTACCATTGATCCGGAAGAAAATACCTATTTACCCGATACGGGGACGGATATCAACAGCTTGAAAAAGACGGACAACGGTTATGAATTTGTGTTGTATGATGAAGTTCAGAAGTCGAAATTCTTTACCGTTTGGAAAAAATCCTATAATTCATGGCAGATGGACGGTGCCAGTCTGAATGAATCTCCTCAAAGCGGCACGGCTTCGAAAGACCAAAATAAAAAGAGTGCAAAGAAAGATAAGAAAGCTGCAGGAAAATCTTCGATTTTTATCGAAGAAATCCCTACAACAATGAGAATACCTTTATCGTATATCGGTTTTAATAGAGATACCGGTTGGAAATCTGCTTTTTCTTTCGGTTTCTTTTACAGCTTTAAATATGTGGAAGTCGGCATATCGGCTATTATCGATAAACCTCGCGATGCTAATGCTCGTGGTGATAAGTCTTCATTCGGTTTCTCGGGAAAAGGTTCCTTCAACTTTGCATTTGGGCTCAGCCCTGAGCTGAAGGGGCAGATACCGATCAACATCAATAATGTCCTATACATTGCACCGCAAGCATTTGTCGGAGTAGGTCTGTTTATCCCTCCGGTCGATACTTTTGTACACTATGGTGCCGGAGTGGAATTTGTACCGGTTAATTTTACAACGTTATCTTTCGGTGCTGATTTTATTGCACGAACGTATTTAAAGGGAACGAAAACGACAAATCTCGGAGTTCGTATAAACGCATCAATACGATTTTAATTATATTGGAAGGAGATAACAGAACATGAAAACAGAAATCATTAAGAAGGGCGCGGTGCTTATCTGTTTGTTAAGCGTAATGTCAGCGTTTACTTCGTGTATCTTATTCAGCAACCTGAAAATGGCGGCCGAGGAGGGTAAAGCGAGTGTAAACGGTAAACAGGTTACAGCAGAATCGCTGGGAGATCCGAAAACAGACTGTCTGGCTTATGGGTACGTGAACGTAAAGGGTGTGCACATGTATGTGCAAATGGATTCTTCTCAGGAGGCGCTTTATGTAACGCCTTTATTGATGGGAAGCGGTTCTTTTTGCTTTCCCCCTCTTGCAAAGAATCTCAGTTTTCAACTTGTGCGGCTTCGCTATGATAACTGGTTTACAAACTCCATTACGTACTACACTCCCGGTTTAGGAAAACAAGGTGCTATTGCATTTACTACGCAAAAAGCGGGTTTGCAGTTTATAGGTGCTTATGATTTTATCGTTAAAGGGACGGCATTTAAAGGCTATTCGGCAACATTGTCTCCTTATCCCCGCAGCGAACAATCTGAATATGAACTGAAAACGTTAAGTAAGATGAAAGCACAATTTAAAAACACGGAATGGGAAACACTGATCGATAAAAGAATAGAGGAGATTCAAAATGAGAAAAAATAAATACGCTATTATCTCGTTTGTTATTGCCATTACCCTTTTTATTACCGGTATAGAACTCTTTGCCGCCGATAAAAAAACTCCGAAGGCTCCTACAAGGAATGAAGTCGTTATCGTATTTTCTTTAAAGATTCAACCGTTGCCTGATGTGGAATTTTTTGCAAACTATTCACATATGCGTTTTTCAAAACTGGACATAGGTCATTATTACAGCACAACGGATAAAATAGCCATCAGTGCTTCTAATGTCAGAATACCTTTGGCGGGAATGCCGGAAGAAGATGCACGGGATATCGATTTCGCTATGATAACCCTTCCTTTTGCTTATGGGAAACGATATATTAATCTTCATAGTCTGCGGTATCATTTTGCCGGTTCAGAAGTAATATTTGTGAATCTTCCGTTACAGGCAAAAATCGAAGTACCGTCCGATGTACAGTACGTATATATCGGTGATTTTACCTGCAAGTGCAGTAAGCCGTTTTATGATATAACCGATGTAAAACGAACTGATAATTTTGATGCCGCTGCAAGGGCTGTCAAGGAAGTATACGGTAAAGATGCCGAACTTGAACGGGTGCCGTTGATTTCTTTGAATCAGGAAGATTAACAAGGTTTTGTATGGAATTTGAAAAGATTATTCCCGCCTCAGATCTTGCAGTGGCGCAGTGCGGAAATGAATTACCGGTTAACGGCAGCGTACTCGCTGTCTTTGCAGAGCAAGCGTTTAAACGATTGTCCTTTACTTTTCCTCAAGAGCATTTGGAAAGTTTGCTGAATGTTGCGTGTGATCCCGCATCTTCGGAGAATGACCGGCTCGTTGCAGTAAAATTGCTGGAAAATGCCGTCATTGCGGCGAAAGGTACGCTGCCGCTCTGTCAGGACACAGGCGTTGCACAAGTTTTTGCATGGAAGGATTCCTCTGTGTATTCGATCTTAAATGCTGTGAATCGAACAATGCCTTTCACTTCCGATACGGAAGCGCTTACTGCCGGTGTCGGGAAGGCGTATAAAGAGAATAATCTGCGGTTTTCTATCAACATTCCTTCTTCGCTTTTTGATGAAAAAAACTCGGCTACCAATTTACCGGCTCAAGTCGATGTATTCAGTACAAACGAAAGCGGCGAGCCTTCGTACCGTTTCTTGTTTTGCGCGAAAGGCGGTGGTTCCTCCAATAAAACGGATTTTACCTGCGCAACAAAGGCGCTGTTAAACCCGCAATCCTTTGAACGCTTTTTGCAAACGAAAATCGCCGCTCTTGGAACGGCTGCCTGTCCCCCGTACACGATTGCCGTTGTTATCGGCGGCTTAAGCCCCGAACAAAACTTACAGACGCTTAAGCTGGCAACGACCGGCTATTGGGATGCGGTAGAGGCGTTAAACGAAGCCGGCGGCGCTATTCGCTGGACAGATACGGTCGGCGGAGTGCGCCCCCTGCGGTGTAAGGATTGGGAAGAGCGGGTATTACAGATCGCATCGGAAACGGGATTGGGCGCTCAGTTCGGCGGTTCTCATCTTGCGGCGCATGCCCGTGTGTTCCGATTGCCGCGGCACGGAGCAAGCTGCTTTGCCTCCATAGGTGTGTCGTGCAATGCGCACCGGAACCTCGTCGGTTATATCAGCCGCGAAGGTGCCTTTTTGCAAAAAAACGTTTCCGATCCTCAGCCGTTCTTTGAAAAAGCGACGGCATATACAGCCGGTGCCGATGCGCATCATGGGGAGCCGGTTAAGGTTGACCTCAGCTCCATCGAGGCCGCACGCGCCAAGCTTTCCGACTATCCGGTAGGACAGGCGTTCCTCTTTCCGGGAGAGATTTTAGTTGCGCGTGATGCGGCGCATGCCCGCTGGAAGGCATTGCTGGAAAGCGGTAAGCCGCTGCCCGATTACACGCTGCACTATCCGATTCTGTATGCAGGGCCGGCGGAAACACCGAAAGGCGCTGTTATCGGCAGCTTCGGGTCGACAACCGCGAACCGTATGGATCCCTATGCAGACGATTTGATGAGCAGGGGTACTGCGTTGATTACCATTGCCAAGGGGAACCGATCTGAACTGTGGCGCACTGCGTGTAAAAAATATGGCGCCTTTTATCTCGGTACTATCGGCGGCGCTGCGGCGTTGATTGCGGAAAAGCATATTACCGCGCGTAAAGTCCTCGACTATCCCGATTTGGGAATGGAAGCCGTACAGCTGATTTCGGTTAAGGATTTGCCGGTATTCTTGATTACGGATGATAAAGGGAACGATTTTTACGCTTCCTTACAAAAGAGCCTTCGGTAGGAAATGCGCATCCGGCGAGAAAAGAGATCGTTTCCCTAAACGGTCTAATACGCATGTGTTGTTTAGTAACCATGGTTCTTTTTACGAAAATTTCTTGACCGTACAAATAAAAACTTCTATTATGGCGGCGGCTATACCGTAACGCGGTACAGTGTGGGAGGTGTTACCGATGACTACTGTAGTTTCAAAACCGCCAAAGTCTATTTTTATCCTGAACCTTTTAATATACAGCGGTGTTTTTATTTTTATTTTTTTATATGCATTGTATACAAAGATAGTCCCCAAAGAGGCACTCTTTAAAATTTTTATGGCACCATCTACATTGTTGACCGCCTGTATTACAATTGTCTTTCCTATTGTTCTCTATAAAAAAACTATGAATATCGTTCTTAACTGGCAAACGGAAGAAGATGGCGTAAATAAGGCGAATAGAGCGCTGAATATATATTCAAAGCTCAGTATCGTGGTTCCGATTGTATTATCGACTGTAACTCCGGTTGTATCACTATTATGGGTAGGTATGAATTCTACCGCACAGTTTACTGCAGCAATTTTTGCATCGGCTGGATGCTTGTTTTTTATCGCACTCTTTTTTTATGTGATTTGGATTCAGGCGCTTGAACAATATGTAAAATTTTTACCGCTTGAAAGAGAACATATTGCTATGTCTTATACAATGCGCGGTATGCTTGTCGGTTTTTTCCTTTTTATGGGTATCATTTTTCTCTGTGTATCTCCGTTTTTAGCAAGCCTCTATAACGGTATGACGATCGTCGGTACGATAACGCATTCAATTATTCCGATATCGTTGGTGGTGTTGGTGGGTGCCCTTTTTGTCACTTATACGCTTTACAAAGGTATTAATAACGAGATCGAAACTATTGTGTTGTTTACCGATAAGTTAGCGGTTGGAGATTTTACTCCGAGTCACTTAGAATTACGGCGCCGTGATATTTTCGGGCTTTTGGGGACAAGATTGAACGTATTCCATAAAAACACAGTCGCCTTACTTGCCGGCGTAAAAAACAATACCCAAGCAATGAAAGATGCTATCGGAGTGCTTTCCGTGAACACGGCGCGAACAGCGGATTCGGCTCATCAAATAAATACCAATGCCGAAGGAGTGAAACAACAGACTATCGCACAGGCTACAAGTGTTATGGAAACATCCGCTGCAGTCGAAGAGATAATCAACACGATCAAACAACTGAATGCGAGTATTGAAGTACAAGTGGAAAGTGTCGCTCAGTCTTCATCATCGATAGAAGAAATGGCAGCGAATATCGCTTCTATTACGCAAACGCTGGAAAAAACCGATGAGGCAATCAAACGGCTTGCCGATGCGACTGCCGACGGGAAAACAACAATAGTGAATTCCAATGCCGTAACAAAAAAGATAGCTGAGGAATCAGGCGGATTGATAGAGGCAAGCAATGTTATCCAAAATATTGCAAGTCAAACAAATCTCCTTGCAATGAACGCTGCAATCGAAGCTGCTCACGCAGGAGAAGCCGGCAAGGGATTCGCAGTTGTTGCAGACGAAATACGGAAGTTGGCGGAAGAATCTTCCGTACAAGGCAAAACTATCACGATGACATTGAAAATGCTCGGCTCCGAAATCGCGAGTTTATCTACGTCATCAAAAACCGTCGAAGAAAAATTTGCCAGTATTTTCGAACTTTCCGAACATGTAAAAGCAATGAGCACCAATCTTATGAAAGCAATGGGTGAACAAGAAAACGGCAATCGTGAAATCTTGGGAGCAATCTCAAATATAAAAACAGTAACATCAGATGTCAAAAACGGATCGGAACAAATGCTCAAAGACGGAACTCACGTTAGCGGCGAGATACGGAAGCTTGACGGCCTGACAAAAATCATCACCGATAATATGAACGCAATGGCGCACGAAGCTGTTCAGATAAATAATGCCGTACAGGAGGTAAATGCTATTACGCAGCAGAATAAAGACGCAATCGAAAACTTGTCTGCAGAAGTCGGTAAGTTTAAAGTATAGTTCGGTGTTCGCACCGGAATTATTCGTGTAGAGAGTTTAGTCCCTTTTCACTAAATTTACCTTGAAGGAATCGGTTCCCTCTACACGAATTAACCGATTTTTTTGATCTATTTTATTTTTTAGCTTGTATCTTATCTTTTTCCTTTCGTACTTTTTGATCCAAAACATCCATCAATTTATTGACCCCTGCTTTAAAGTCATAATCTTCGGTGGAAACGTGTGCGGTTCCGCCCTTAAAATTGACGGTGCATTCGTAAGTAAATTTTTTGTCGAATTTTATCGTGCAGAGGACATCGACAATTAAATCTTCCGCATACTTAATCCGTTCAAATTTCTTGTGTACGAAGGTTTTTTGATCTTCGTCCAGCGTAAATTTTACCGCCTGTAAATTGATGTTCATACGAGACCTCCTATACGGTATCAGGTGTGTGAAGGCGCCGCAAAAGTAGCTGCCTTTTGAGCCTCCTTCTTTCAGGTCATTCTAAAAAGGTTGATCACGTTTTTAGAAGCCCTCTCTATTAAGTATACGTAATAAAATGCAAAAAGTCGAGGAAAAATCCGCACATATTCGCATCAAAATCGCATGATGCAGCAAATGTGCCGTATATTTGCAATGCGATCCCCGTATTTACTCACGTAAAAATCTAACCGAAAGGATTGCGGTTACTCATGTAAAAATCTAACCGTAGCTATCTATGACCAAGACTGAGCCATAGAGATAAGTTTACTCTGCAAGCATTGCGTTGTTTCAAGCAGTTGTTGTAAATCCAAGTTGTTCTTCCTGCGGCACAGCTCAGCTTTTACCGCCTCGCTTACATCAGAGCTTTCCATCAGCCTGCAATACGGAGTCTTTGCCGTATCATATTTCTTTGTGACCTTTGCGTCTATCCGTTTTTTTGAAATAATTTTCATCGAAGGAAAAAAGAAATTGACCAGTGTATTATACTGCTGATAAAGGTCAGCCATAACCGCTCGCGCAGCTTCTCCCTCAAAGCGATAGTAACCGACAATGTGCCTTACGACACTATCATTTTCTGTTCAACAAAACAATTATCATTCTTTTATACGATCGGCTCCGAGTGAAGATAATCTCATTACTTTTACACCATTGCAACAGCTGTGTATTTTTGAACTCACTTCCGTTGTCGCTATCAATACCTTTCATCTGAAACGGGAGCTTTTCTTTCACATCTTCTATTGCTTCTTTACCCAACGATGAGCTTTGTTTAAAAGGGCTCGGTTTTCCGTCCAGCCTGAATGGACATCGGTAAGGGTAAGCGTGCAAATATACTGTCCTTGGGTACTTATGCCGCAGTTGGCAACGGTGTCAACCTCAAAAACTTACGTTCATCCCAATCGAAAAAGGTACGGATGGGGATGAGCTTGTTAAGATTCTTTGCAGGTCGTGTTGTTGAAATACCGCGGATGGAATGTTTTGGAATTTCCGGTTTGAGAATCCTGCCGACTGTCGCGCTTGATATGCGGGTGAGTTTTGTTTTCAGTTTTTCATCATAGCTGAACTTTTGAGCAAAGTAATCGATATTATCCCGAATGAACGGCACAAGACGTTTTGCACACAGATACATCGAAAAAATCCACAGCCGGATGACTTCTTGTTGTACGTCTTGCCCGTAGTATTTTTCATACTTCCGCTTTTTACCTGTCTTTGTAATGACCTGTACGCTCTGTCTTGCGACATTGTTAAAGTGCGTGACTTTTACGTAGGCACTGTTTTTCAGAACGTGAATGGCATACTTTCGATTGTAACCGGTTGTTGCGATGAACTCATCGATTATTTTCGTCTTGTTCTTTTTGCTTGCCGTACAGTAACGCTTCGCCGTCTCTTCGGTTAATTTCTTTTTCGTTTTCATGTCTAACCCCATTGCGCCCTTCCTTTGGGCTTCTATTTTGGGTTAGATTTTTACGTGATGCACCGCTTCTTTTTCGGTTAGATTTAACGTGAGGCAATGCGATCCCTTGCAATTTCCTCTTTTTGCCCCTATACTTATGGTTATGCTGAGCCGACGCATACTATTACCGCAGTATAAAAACTCTCTCTCCAAAGCGCAGCCGTTTCATGTTACCCTTTTGAAAATAGGCGGCATAGATGCTAGGAGCGTACAAAAAACACCCGCAGGCGTACTTGTTGTACGTCGAGGACTGTTTTTTGTAAAGCGACAACGCAGATATACTGCATATTTTCAAAAGATACTTGACATAAAAATAGTCGGCGGTACAATCACTCAGCAACTCAGCAACTCAGCAACTCAGCAACTCAGCAACTCAGCAACTCAGCAACTCAGCAACTCAGCAACTCAGCAACTCAGCAACTCAGCAACTCAGCAACTCAGCAACTCAGCAACTCAGCAACTCAGCAACTCAGCAACTCAGGCGTAAGGACTGCCTGTACCTTCACAGAACCGCAACATCTCTCGTGCCATATTTGGCAGTGTATGCTGCCGTACACCGGTATTACTGTTGTCTTTATTTACTTGTTAGCCGTCGGTGGCTTACATATCTTTTTTACTTTTCTTATACATTGCTTTCCTGTCATTACCGATGTTCTGGAGTACCCGAAAAACGGAATCGTTTGCGGACGTACCCTTGGGATAGACCGCACAACCGGTATCGGTTGTGGAACACATTTTTTAACTCTTTTTTAGCATACAGCCGGAAAGAGGAGGAGGTATATCTATATGTTTTGGACAGATGAGCTAAGACCCCGCAATGTTTTAACAGTGGAGGATGCCATTAGAGCAGATTCTGAAATCACATGGGCTCAGTTTTTCGGTTATCCAAATAGTAGAATTACATGCTGCTGCTTTTATAAGGAAAAGGGAATTAATTTTTGGTTTCCGCATTGTGATCCGGGCGGATCTTGGGCAAATGTATTATCGGATGATGGGCAGACCCTGACTGAAACCAGTAAGTATATTGTTCGAATAGATACACATCCTAATAAACATTATCCGCCACGTCTTGTATTCCCGCGCTTTAAAGATGCTAACAGCAACACTTTTTATTTTAAATTTGTCGGGGTGTTTCAATATAGTGATGAAGATTCTGAAGATGGGCTCATACATGTATATAAACGGATATCCGATCGTCTGATATGGAAAAACGGCAATCCTGCTGATTTTGAGTGGTAGAACTTATGACCAATGGATGATTTGTGAAAGAGTTGGCCACCTCTAAAAACTCGGTTAGATTTGCTTCGCATCCTTCGGAATAGAGGTGCCCAGTTGTTAATTCATAATTAAATATTACAAATTACGAATTATTTAAAAGGAGCGGTATTATGGAACGAAGATTCGGTTCACTACTTGGCGTGCTTGTACTGTTGATAAGCGCACTAACAATGGCAGGCTGTCCGAAAACCGCCGTAAGCCCGCAGGGGCAAACCGGCTACGCGGTAAGTTTCGGCGTAGAAGGCGAACCGGCTCACGGCGTATTGACAGCAAAAATCGGCGAAAAAGAATTGAAAAATAAAGAAAGCGCACCGCTTGGCGCAACCGTCGTCTTTACGGCAAGACCTAATGACGGATTCAAAGTAAAGGAATGGAAGGTAGACGGCAAGATCGTAAACGGCACGGAGAATACCTATTCTCTTAAAATTAGCAAAGCGGTAAGCGTGACGGTGAGTTTTGAAAAAACAAGTCCGCCCCCGTCGCCTACGGCTAAGCGCAAGGTAACCTTTAGCGTAGAAGGTACACCGGCAAACGGAACGCTCAAAGCGATGGTCGGCAGTACCGAAATCGGCTCGGGCGCTGCCGTCGAGCAGGGGAAAACCGTACTCTTTAAGGCAGCTCCCGCTGCGGGCTTCATGGTAGAAAGCTGGACGGGGATAACGCCTGCAAGCCCCAATGCCGCAGAAGTTACTCACACGGTAACGGCTGACATAACGGTAAAAGTAACGTTTAAGAAGATACCTTCCCAAACCTTTAGCGTAACCGTACAAGCGGGAGAACACGGAAAGGCTCTAGTAAACCCAAGCCTTCTTGAAGGAAATAAGGCCGCAAAAGACACCGTTTTACTCTTTACGGCAACGCCGGATGATGGTTTTGTTGTAGACAAGTGGACAATTCAAGGCGGCAGCTTTGAAGCCGGTACCGGAGAGGATGGCAACAGTAGTGCAAAGGTAAAAGTAACGGCTGACGTAACGGTAAGAGTGAGCTTTAAGGCTAAACCTGCCGGAACCGTTCAATACAAGGTAGAGCACTGGCAGCAAAATGTTACCGGCAATGACTACATCAAGGTTGATACCGAAGACAAAACAGGCGTTACAGGGGCAATGACGGAGGCGCAAGCAAAAACATATACGGGTTTTAGGTCTTTGGGCATTATTCAAAAACCGATAGCTGCCGACGGTTCAACGGTAGTACAGATTAAATATGACCGAAACCTTATCACCCTTACCCTTAATTTGGACGGAGGAAGTACAACTACATCTCTTACGGACGGCAACAAGCTAAAAGGCCGCTTTGGAAGCGATGTACCGGCAGTAGCAAACCCGATAAAAGAAGGCTACGTCTTTAGCGTGTGGAACCCTGAACTTCCTAAAAAGTTCCCTGCCGAGAACGGTACGTACACCGCACAGTGGGCAAAGGAGGGCGATTATACCATCACCTATCACCTCGATGGAGACAGCTACAACAGTAACCCCGCCTCTTACAATGTAGAAACGGCAACAATAACGCTCAATCCCGCAATAAAAATAGGGTATGATTTTGCAGGATGGTATGATAATGCAGCTTGCAGCGGTTATCCTGTAACGCACATCGTAAAGGGCAGTACGGGGAATAAAGAGTTTTGGCCAAAGTGGAAAGCGCGTTCTTATACCATCACTTACAACCTCGACGGCGGAACAAATAACAGCAGTAACCCCGATTCGTACACTGTAGAAACGGAAACAATAATTCTAAAGCCCGCAATAAAAATAGGGTATGATTTTCTAGGCTGGTATGATAATGCAGCTTGCAGCGGTTATCCTGTAACGAAAATCGAAAAGGGCAGTACGAGGAATAAAGCGTTTTGGGCAAAGTGGGAAGCGATTTATCATACCATCACCTATCACCTCAACGGGGGGGAAAACGATACCGACAACCCTGCATGCTACATGGAAACAGAAACAATAACGCTAAAGCCCGCAGTAAAAACAGGGTATGATTTTCTAGGCTGGTATGATAATGCAGCTTGCAGCGGTTATCCTAGAACGCATATCGGAAAGGGCAGCACGGGTAATAAAACGTTTTGGGCAAAGTGGGAAGCAGTTACTTATACCATCACTTACCACCTTAACGGCGGAACGAATGACAGCGGTAACCCCGCTTCGTACACTGTAGAAACGGAAACGATCACTCTAGAGCCCGCAGTAAAAAAAGGGTATATTATGGATTGGTATGATAATGCAGCTTGCAGCGGTTATCCTGTAACGTCCATCAAAAAAGGTAGTACGGATAATAAAGAGCTGTGGGCAAAGTGGAAAATCGCTACTTATAACATTAGCTACTACCTCTACGGGGGAACAAACCATGCCGACAACCCTGCAAACTACACGATGGAAACGGAGACAATCACGCTAAAACCCGCAAAAAGAACAGGCTATAACTTTGATGGCTGGTATAAGGTATATCTCAGTCCCAGCGGCCATATTTCAAGCTATCCTTCAAACCAAATCAAAAAAGGTAGTACGGGTGATAAATTGTTTGATGCAAAGTGGAAAGCCGTTACTTATACCATCACCTATCACCTTAACGGGGGAAGCCATAGCGGTAACCCTGTATCTTACAATGTAGAAAGGGAAATATGGCTAAAGGACGCAGAACGAACAGGCGCTACCTTTAAGGGCTGGTATGATAATGCAGCTTGCAACGGTTATCCTGTAACGTACATCGAAAAAGGCAGTACCGGGAATAAAGAGTTTTGGGCAAAGTTTCTTGAAAACTACTCCATCACCTATAACCTCAACGGGGGAAGCGGCAGCGATAACCCTGTCTCTTACAATGCAGAAACGGAAACGATTATCTTAAAGGATACAAGCAAAGCAAACTACACCTTTAAGGGCTGGTATGATAATGCAGCTTGCAGCGGTTCTCCCGTAACGCAAATTGCGAAGGGAAGCGTCGGCGATAAAACCTTTTGGGCAAAGTGGGAAGCGATTTCTTATGCCATTACCTATAACCTTAACGGGGGAAGCCACAGCGGTAACCCTGCCTCTTACAATGTAGAAACGGAAACGATTACCTTAAAGAATGCAAGCAAAGCAAACTATACCTTTAAGGGCTGGTATGATGATGCAGCTTGCAGCGGTTCTCCCGTAACGCAAATTGCGAAGGGAAGCGTCGGCGATAAAACCTTTTGGGCAAAGTGGGAAGCGATTTCTTATGCCATTACCTATAACCTCGACGGGGGAGAAAACCATGCCGATAATCCCGCACACTACACGGTAGAAACGGAAACAATCACACTAAAGGACGCAGAAAGAACAGGAGCTACCTTTAAGGGCTGGTATGATAATGCAGCTTGCAGCGGTACTCCTGTAACGCAAATTGCAAAGGGAAGCGCTGGCGATAAAACCTTTTGGGCAAAGTGGAAGATGAGCAAATACACAGTAAGCTTCGGCGTTGAAGGCGAACACGGCACGCTTACGGCACAGGCAGAAGGCATAGCGGCAACGGCGGATAGCCCCATAACCGTCGAACACGGCAAAACGGTAACCTTTACCGCAGAGCCTGCTGCGGATTACAAGGTAACCAAATGGACGGTTACGCCTGCCGATGCACTGCAAACAGGCGGCGACAGCACAACGGTAAAGGTGAGTGCAGCTACAGAGGTAAAAGTAACATTCACTCCTTCTTTTGATAAAACTTACACGGTAGACGGTGTCAGCTTTACGATGAAAGGCATTGATGCAGTAACGGACGGAATCGTTGGGCATGATGAGTATTGGGTTACTAACAAACCTCACACGGTAAGCCTGACTGCGTATCGTATAGGAGAGACGGAAGTAACGCAGGAGCTGTGGCAGGCAGTGATGGGTAATAATCCGAGCGAGTTTAAAGGAGCTGAAAATCCGCCTGACGGCAGTGAAGTGCAGGAAAAACGGCCGGTGGAGAGAGTGAATTGGTATGAGTGTATAGCGTTCTGCAATGAGCTGACGAAGCAGGCGGGATTAGGAGAGAGTGAATGTTTGTACTATAGCGATGCAGGCTATACGAAAGTGTATACAAAAGAAGATGCCGGTGAAACAAAAGAGGTGCATTTGTATACAGCCATGAATAAGAAAGGATTCCGGTTACCGACGGAGGCTGAATGGGAATGGGCAGCGAAGGGCGGCGCAAATGTTAAATGGGCAGGAACGAACGATGAAGATACGCTTGGAAACTATGCGTGGTTCTATAAAAACAGCAACCATAAAACCCACCAAGTAAAACTGAAATTACCGAACGGGTACGGCTTATACGACATGAGCGGGAACGTCGAGGAATGGTGCTGGGACAGGTACGATAAATTGCCCGATCCGCTGCCGGCGGACTACGCGGGCGCTGCCTTCAGTATGGATGGGCATGTGTGTCGAGGCGGCGAGTGTGCCAGCAGCAGTTCCGAGAGTTTCATTTCGCGCGTCTCTCGGCACTTTAATCACCCCTACCAGCCCTACGTCTACGGCTACTGTCCTCTTGGCTTGCGTGTGGTCTCGCGCCCGTGAAAATCGGATATCCGTGTACTGTCCAAGAATTGACTTCCTTGTCAATTCTTGAACTCTGTATCAAAATTTCAAAAAATACGCTAGATAGCTATCAGTACATACTTTAACAACTTATCAACACGTCTCATCATTAAAGCAAATCTCTGACTGTAAGAAAGATTGTAAGAAAAACGAGCAAGCGCAGCAAGACCTTGTTACGGCAGGATTGTAGGCAGCTTGCTTGCTATATCCGAATTACCGGAATCGATCGGTGATTCGGCGGCGAAGTAAGTTATCGAGGTTGCTTACTTCGCTGTTTTACGGCGGAAAGCGCATGGGGCAACCTCGAAATAGCCTTATGCGCTTTTTTTATGCCTTGCAGAGGATTGAGCCTCCGCGTTTGATGCAAGTTCAGAGTAAGGCAGAGCGCAAGCCGCCTACTCTTCGGAGTAGGTGAGCAAAAATCACCGCATCTTAGTCGCTGTGTACGGCGATGAAAAAATAGGCTTGTGAGGTGTTCCGACTTAGGGCGGTTGAGGGTTTTAGAAACCGCCCATCTTTTTACAGCGTACCGAAAACGAGCATCACTCTGTTTCGGCGAGGATGCACAAAAGGAATGGTACTACAGGGAAGGGGTGTTGAGACTGCATCTATATCGGCAACAGTCAAGATTATATCCTAGTCTTGAGTATTGCCTGTATAGAAAATGTTTAGCAGGTAGTGGGTAATCGTTATATCTGTTTACATTTTTTGTAATTCGTTATCTATCGCCTTGAGCTGTTCGCGAATAGCCGCTATGCGCGAATGATTATCCGGTTCTTCTCCGGTAACGAGATATTCAACAGAGACACCGAAAAATTTAGCAATGCGCAATACATCATCGGCACGAGGAAGATTGCGCGCCTTTCGCATAGAATTATAGGTATTTAAGCTATTAAAAGATAATCCTTCTATAGATTGTATCATCATTTCGATAGTCATATTCTTTTTCTTAGCCAACTCTTTAACTGTTTCAAAAAAAACAAGAAAGTCAATATTCATACAAGCTATTATAGACATAAAAAAAATAAAAACAAGTAGAAAAAAATATTTTTTATGTTTTTTTAGACATAAAACTATTGACAAAATGTTATAAAAGACCTATAATAACTGCGCAAAGTGTTAGAAAAGACATTTTAAATATTAAACTTTCCAAATCACAGAGGAGAAACGAATATGACAGCATTAGAGAAAATGGCGCTTAAGATTGCCAGACAACAAGAAAAAAACGCAAAAAAAGAGAATGAAAAGCGTGAACAGCTTGCAGCAGGTTTTGCCTTCGTTAAGCCAGTTTCAGCAAGCGCAAAAAAAGTTATTCAGCAGCTAGAAGCGATGATGATAGACGGCTATGCAAAAATTGATAATACGAACGGCTCTTTTATGCCGGTTGTTGTTGAGCAGGTTGGAGCAAATCAAATATCAATCGCTCACTACTACGAGCAAAACGGCGATTTAATGGCCGATCCTGAAATCGTTTTTGTGAAAAAAGAGTATTCATACGGCGTTGAATACTATCCTATCTATGAAAGAATGAGCGGTCTAGGTTCAGATATAGAGCTGGTGATATTCAAGAACCGCAAACCGAAGTTGATTAGCCGACTGCAAAAACAAGCAGCGAGCTTTTGTACCGATTGGATGCGCACAATAACAATGCAGCAAGGCATAGGCAAGTAAATAGCGATGACACCGCCGGGAAACCTCCGGCGGAAATGCAGCAAGCTATAAACATAGTAGAAACTTGATTAACCGTGCTGATTTTTGAGGATTTGAAAAATGAGTGTTTTGATTTCTTGCAGCTCTTTCGCTAGAGAGGCGGTCAAGACTTGTAGCTGTTCAATCTGTTGTGATTGCTCTTGAGTGATAGTTTTTCCTTCACTTGCATAAGCGGTTACCGCATCAATGACATACTGTGTCCGCGTTTTATTTGAGTTTTTAGCCTTTTTGTCTAAATACTCTTTAAAATCTAAAGGTAAATTGAACGATGTAGCAATATTGGTACTCATACTATGAATATACCATAAGAAGCTAAAAACGTCATTAGAAAAACAAAAAAAAGCTAAAAAATCGCTAAAAGTTCATAAAAACTCTTGACAAAAAGCTATTATACAGCTATTATGATAATATCAATAGCTAATAAAAAGCTATAACAAACCTAAAACATAGAGGAGCACCAACCATGAAATACTTTACAAAAAAAATGACATTAGACGAAGTGAAAGCAGCATACAGAGCAGCGGCGATGAAGCTGCATCCTGATAGAGGCGGCAGCACAGAGGCAATGCAGCAGCTGAATGCCGAATTTGAAGTTGCATTTGCGATAGCGCAAAAATTCGAGAAAGCGGAACCGACGTATTCCAAACGGCAACCTAAAACAGCAGAAAGTGCAGGCAGCTACCGGCGGCAGTTTTACACCGTGAACAACTGGCAGGGTGAACGTTATGATTGCAACCTTTCAATAAAAGACATTGCGCAGTTAATCCGTGAATATGTTAAAAATGCGTATCCTACATATCGGTTTTCGATTACCTTAAACTGCCGTTTCCACACTATCAACGTAGCTTTGATGGAGTATCCGGTAGAGCTTACAAACCGCACATTGCTACGTGATTACCTCTATACGACACCAATATATATTCCGTCAAAAGGCTATATCAATGTTAACGAGATCAGCGAAGGAAATAAAGAAAAATGGATTGCTTATCGGCTGAAAACAGCGAATCGCAAAAAAGATTTTTGTAAATCCGATACGTGGTTAAATCCTGTTGTTTTCGCAGTTTTGCAAGACGTTCAAGATTTTATGAACTCGTACAACTACGATAATAGCAATCCGATGATTGATTATTTCAGCACGAATTTTTACGGCTATGTACAAATTGGCAAAGAAGGAAAGCCTGCGGAGTTTGTAGAACGCACGGCGCGCGTCAATCCTACAAAAAAGACAAAGAGCGTTAAACGGCTTACCGCATAACAATAATCTAACTGCCGGATATACTCCGGCGGCTAAACAAATAAAATCTACCGCTTCAAAAAAATCGACGCGGTAGATACTGAAGAAGGAGCACATTATGAATAAACATACAGCATTAAACAGTCTTGTTATTGAAGGTATCGGCTCTAACTATGTCGATGGAACATTCACTCTTACATATCATGGTGATCATACGGAGGATTTTAGCATAACTGCTGTTATTTTTCCTCAATCTTTAAAAGAATGCTTATCGGCTAAATTTGAACAAACTTCTGAAATTACATTAAGAATTGTAGGCGGCCTTATGTGCGATGCCGACTGTGTTCAGTTGGCAGTCGATCATGTTGCGCTTTTAAATTTTGAAAAAAATATCGCATGATGTTCGTTTCGCCGGAAAACCTCCGGCAGACGTGTTTCTCTTTGGAGGATTAAACAATAATTACGATGGGAGGATGTCGCTATGACATACGTTAAAAAGGTTAAAATTTTTTGCGCAAACGATGAAGAGCGTTTAGAAAACAAACTTAATGATTTTCTTTCAAAAGAAATAGAGAAAGGTTTCCACATCATTAGCATTCAATATCAACTTACAAGCGCGTATGACGCATCATCGATAATACACGACATTGTAGAAACATTTTCCTGCATGGTGTACTACAGCGAACCGGTAGAGGAATAATCGATGATTACTATTCAAAATGAAAGCCTTGAAATCGGCTATGAAGTAGGGTTGATTGAAACAAGCCTTTCTAACGGATGGATAGTAAAACAGTGCTTTAACTGGTTTATCGATTATGACGGTGTGCAAGTAGAATACGCTCCGGATGCGATGGAAGTCATCGGCGCGGAAGAAATAGAAGAATACAGCGCGGAAGAACGCGCGGCGTTAGACAAATGCGAATGGCATACATACGATTTAAAAACAGAAATCTACAGCAGTAAATATTATCGACAAGCAAAAAAAGAATTTAAAGAAAGTTTAGATCTATACGCCTACTATGGTGTATCGGAAAAAGATTTTTATTGATATATGGGAGGGTGGCAGATGTGCGGAAAACGTCATGTAGAAATGACAAAAAAAGAGCTTACCGAAGCTCGAAAAAATGCAATACGGAACATGATTTATTTCCGTAATGATAAGCCGTTGTATATATTTTGGCGGAATGTTTTTCGCCATTATTGCAATATGGAAAAGGAGATGCAATGAAACTGTATTTATCCGGCGCAATAAGCGCTAATCCGAATTACAAAAATAATTTTGAAACCGCCCGTAAGCGGCTCAATGACGCGGGGTATGCAGTTGTATCTCCGACCATTTTTTGTGATGAAAGCATGAGCTGGGAGCAACGGCTAAGGCGGCGCATGCAAGTCATTTCAACATGCAGAAATATTGCGCTCATAGTAACGGAATATCAATCTGCTAGTACCAATCTTGAATTAGAGATAGCAAGAGTTCTTTCTATGCAGGTTAAAACGGTTGAAGAATGGATTGAATACGCCGAGCGGCAAAAGCAGCATCGCGGTTTATGCCGACGATGGGAGATGAGAGGATGAGCGGCAGTGAAATACTTTTTATCATCTTTGTCTGTCTTGGCGGCGGATATCTTCTCGGGCGCGCTCATGCGTTTACAAAAACAGTTTTTAATGATGTTCATGCTCAGAATAACAAACAAGAAATCGCTCTTGCCTATATCAAAAATCAAGAGTCGCAAATCGAACAATCAATAAAAAAAATCGATACCGTGCTTGCTGAAATTATTGAACAGATGGAAACAACAAAATAATAGCTATAAGCATAATGCACTTTAAGGAGGAATTAACATGGCAGTTATTGTAGCAGTAATGGGAGAAAGCGGGACGGGTAAATCAACCAGTTTACGCAATTTTCAAAAAGGAGAAGCATCGGTAATCAACGTATCAAAAAAGCCGCTTCCTTTCCGTAATACGTTATCGGTTTTTAAAACGGATAACTATCAAGAAGTTCAGGCGATGATTAAACGAGCACAGGCAAAAAGTGTTGTTATAGATGATGCGCAATATCTGATGGCTTTTGAGTATATGCACCGCGCAAAAGAAAAGGGATATGAAAAATTTACCGACATCGGCGCGAATTTTTTCAACCTTACACAAACAGCAATAGCACTCCCTGATGATAAGATTATTTATTTTCTTTTTCATATTGAACGGACAAAAGACGGTAACGAAAAATGTAAAACGATTGGGCAGCTACTCGATGAGAAAATAACGCTTGAAGGGCTTTTTACCATCGTTTTAAAAACAGTCGTTCTATTAGACGGAAACAATCAGCGACAGTTCTGTTTTGCAACGGTCAATAACGGTAGTGATACGGTCAAAACGCCGATGGGAATGTTCGCAGAGCCGCTTATTCCGAATGATTTAAAAGTGGTTGATACGGTTATCCGTGAATATTACGGAATGCCGGAGAATGTTTTTATACAGCATTCACATAATGAAGCGCCGCAAGAGAGCCCCCAAGGCAATCGGCAACAGACCGGTATACAGCAAGTACCCCCGCAAAACAGGAAACAGCAGTCGTCTATTTTAAGTTTTGCAAAATCGTATAAGGAGATGTAAGCGAATGAAGAAAAAAGATGTTTTTACTTTCGATGAGCGCTTCCATGTATACCGGCTAAACGGCGA
This sequence comes from Treponema vincentii, assembly GCF_010365865.1. Classification (NCBI taxonomy): domain Bacteria; kingdom Pseudomonadati; phylum Spirochaetota; class Spirochaetia; order Treponematales; family Treponemataceae; genus Treponema; species Treponema vincentii. The sequence goes on from NZ_CP048020.1 coordinate 984,574, forward strand.
AATCATTCCATCCGTTACAAAAATTATCTGCACTATTGCAGGGAAAGATTTATCACACATTCCCCCTGAGATTTTAAAGAAGGCAGCGGAGCGCGGTACGGCAATTCATAAAGAAATTGAAACGGGCGTTATTGAGTCGATGGAAGCGAAATGGATTGAACAAAATATCGTCCGTGCATCCTGCCAATTTGAACAGAAGTTTTATCATACCGTGGATGATTTTACCTATGCAGGAACTGCCGACATTGTTGCAAGCGATATGCTTTTTGATATTAAAACACAGAAAGAAGCGGACGTATTGAGCTGGGCGCTCCAACTGAACCTGTACAATCTCTTTCTCAAAAAGAAGTATTTAAAGGTCTTGCATACACCGAATACCGGTAATTTTTCGGTTGTCGATATTCCGGTTTTATCGATGCAGCAGCTACAAGAAATCATTATTGCCTATGTGCAAGGTATCCGATTACGGGAGGATTTTATGAACACACAGGAAGACAAAAAAGAAGTTGTCGAAATGCCGCCGCTTGATCTCAATCTTACGGTTGTTGAACAGAATATCGGCACACTGAATACAAACGCCGCACAGCTATTAGAACGAGTTAAAGAGCGTCTCGCATTTTATTCGATAGATCGCTATAGCGGCGAAAACATCGCAGCGGCAAAAAAGGATAAGGCAGAGTTAAACAACGCGGCACAAATGCTCAATGCAGAGCGCATCCGCATTGAGAAAGAATTTATGAAGCCGATTGAAACATTCAAAGCAACTGTTTCAGAAACGGTAAGTCTCATCAAAGAATGCTCGGCAAATATTGATGTAATTGTCAAAGAAGTTGAGCAAAAGGAAAAAGATAATAAGAAAGCGATCATTATCGAATACTTTGAATCGCTTCATTTTTCACTTGTTGATTTTGACATGCTGTTTAATCCGAAGTGGCTTAATAAAACAACAAAGCTCAAAGACATTCAAGACGAGATACGCGGGCGGATTGAAAAGATTGAAGCCGATTTAAGTGTTCTTGACCGTATCGGAGAAGCGGAAGCGAAGCAATATTATTTATCAACACTGAACCTCGATGCGGCTCTTGCAAAAGCGGATGAAATCAAAGCAAATCGCGAACGACTTGCAGCGCTTGAAAAAGCACAGGCAGCACAAAAAGAGCAAGCATTGTCTGAAAGAGGACAAATTGACAGCGATGCTGGCGGTGAAGAAAATCTCCATGCGGACGGATCTTGGTGCCCACCTTCGCCGTCTTTCTCCGATTCGGCACAGACAGAAACGGTGCCACAAGAAAAAGAAGAAAAATTACAAGTTACTTTTACAGTAATCGGAACGGCAGATCAGTTAGTTTCCCTTCAAACGTATATGGAAAATGCACAGCTGCGCTATACATTTCAATAGGAGGATAAGAATATGTTTAATGATTATCAGGTCGATGAGGGTTATTTTAACAACAATTTCAAAGCAGGTGAATGGGAATGCACCATCACCAAAGTAGAAGAAAAAATATCAAAGAAGAATAATCCGATGCTCGCTCTTTCGTTTACGATTGATGAGCAAGGGACGCTGTATTACTACATTGTCGATGATGTAAGTTCCGAAGACGCATGGAGACGGCGTAATCAAAACTTAACTCGCTTTTTTGATTGTTTTTCAATCCAGCGTGGAGACTTTAATTATAACTCATGGATTGGGAAAAGAGGCATTATCAAAATCGACAAGCGCGCTCCGAATGAGAATGGAGAACAAAAAGGTTTTGAAGTAAAAGCTTTAATCGTACCGCAACAAATGCAGCAAAACAATAATAACGGAGCTTATCCGCAGCAACGAAATACAACGCCTAATCACCCTACATACCCTCAACAAGGACGGTCGCGCCCACATCCGCAAGGACAGAGAGCGGCGGTGACTAATGGATATCAAAGCTATAATCAAACACCCCCGCAAAACGGTTATCAGCAAAGACCGTCGGCGTATCAAGGAGCGGTGCCGCAGGATACACAGACTGCTACTACCGATCCTGAAAATTTTGACAATATACCATTTTAATTGGTAAGGAAGGAAAAAAAGAATAACTGCCTGCCGTTTTCTCGCGCTTGAAACGACAGGCAGTATCCTTAGCGACTATTTTACACTATGGGAGGGAAAGTGTATACAGCAAGCGCAGTTGCAGAAAAAGCGCATGTCAATCCCGCGGAAGTGCGGTATTTTGCGCGGAAGTATAACATACCAAAAATCACGATTGAAAATAAACAGCTCTTTATTTTTGACAAAAAAGAGTATCGGCTTTTTCTTCTTTATAAGAATATCTGTAAAGAGAAAAAAGAGAATAAAAAGCAACTGCACTTTTCATTTTATGATAATCAGAAATGCGTTATACAAAAACAAAACATCATCAGCAGAAAAGATGTACAGCGTGAAAAAACACTGATAAAAAAACTCTGCGCACTCTTACAAAAAGCGGGTAGTAACGGCATAGATAAAAACATTCTACAAACAGCATTAAAAATCGATAAAAAGCAGCTTGAAAATATTTTAAATAAAAACACTTCGCTCCCCATCGCGGAAGATGAAACGATAGATAATAACCTGTATTGGGTTGGAGTATAAGGAGAAAACAATGAAATTTGACAAATCGAGAGTATACACCGCGGTTAATGCGGATGAATTAAAGGTCGGCAGTAAAGTTATTTGTGCCGATACGCTAGCATTATTAAAAGCACGTGTTGAACATTTTGGTGTAAGCTACAACGCATACGAAGTATTACGAGAAATTTTCCCTGATGATGAAGAATATCGATTTTGCGTAGGTTTTGGCGATGAAGTGACGTATGCTTTTGCGTATTTTGTTGAAAGGCCTGATGAACACCCCTTTGGCAAATGTTACGGCTGTGGCTATGTATTTAATTCTGAATTGCGCTTTGACTACGATATAAAATATTGTCCGCGGTGCGGGATGGAAATTGACAGCCACTTTCCGACTGATTTTTAGATGACAGAATAGACAATAACCTATATTGAGTTGGAATAACATAACGCTTTTTTAGGAGGAATATATGAGTGAGAATGAAAGTAAAGCATTGACAGTAAGAGGGTGCCCCGTTCCGGCGGTGAGCGAACCGGCAACCGGACAGTATGCCGATATGGAGCAGCTCGACATGCAGAGTATGTTTGACCAGCTTTTAAAGCAAGCAAATCATGCCACGCATGAAGCAGAGCGAGAAAGCGCATAGCGCCTCAAGCTACATTATCGAACAATACTTAAAGCGGCCTACGTTCTACATAAAAAAAGCTACACGGCATACCTGTATAAAAGAGTTCAATATGAACTTTTTTATCATCGAAAAATCGACGCAGCGATTATCTACTGCGATATGACAAACGCGCTTTATTCATAGCGAGGGGGAATGTATGACACAGGCTTATTTAATTGCATATCGTGATAATGCGATACGGCAAATGAATTACTTCCATGAAGATAAAAATATGTACACCTTCTGGCGGAATGTGTATCGGCACTATCAAAATAAAATCGCAGAAATGCGCCATGCTTCATTCTTCGTCCGTAATGAAGAAAGCGGGAAAATCTAATTCTGTTTTTTGCGATTGTAAAACATATATGACACAGCGGAACAGACGCTGAAAGGAGTAATCTATGGAAAAGGTTACATTGCAAACCCTGAAAAGCGGTGCAGTAATCGACTTATTCAATGTTGAGTTTGAAAAAATGCTTACAAATATCAACGATGAAAACACCAGTCCTACTACATCGCGAAGTATCACAATTAAGATTGAGGTAAAGCCGGGCAAAACGCGTAGAGACGCAGAGTGCCGCATTTCGGTATCAAGTCGCCTCGCCCCGATAAAACCGGCAGAAAGCACCCTCTATCTTGATAGCGACGATGGCATTCTTGCGGCTTATGAGGATAACCCTGAGCAGCACACATTAGATTTTACAAGCGGAAATATTTCCGCAATAGGAGGTTAAACGTATGGATTTTGGAAAGGAAGCAATCGAAAAGATTGAAAGTTTGGTAAAGGATAGTTTTATCGTACAAGTAGACGGCAAAACGTACAGCGCACGGGATTTGAATCCGGTGTTGTATGAACCGAAAGCAAAAGCGGTTTGTGTTGCAACGCTTACAGGGTTTGTCGATTTTGTCGAACGGAATATTGATGAACTTGATTTAATCAATTCCTACATTGCCGTTATCGACAGTCCGCAATTGGTCGCTTTGCGTTCTACTCTTTTAGATCAACAGAGAGAGCGCGAAACTCTTTTAACTGCAAGCCTTGATAGTAACATGAAAACATTTCCGTTCGGAACTTTCATGCCGCAAGAAGAATTTATCATCAAGCTGCATTCCCTTTTTGAGGAGAAAGATGGCGATGATTTTGAATATGTGGCAATGATCGTTTCAAAAGTAACGCAGGCAAATACTGCGGATACTCTCGATGACGGCATTACACAGCACGTAACGGTCAAAAAGGGCATAAGCGGTGCATTGAAGGAATCAAGTATGACTAAGCCGATTGTTCGACTTTCTCCATACCGAACATTCAGAGAAATCGAACAGCCGGAGGGACAGTTTTTATTGCGTATACGCACCGACGACAGAGGAAATGCGGAAGTTGCCTTATTCGAGGCTGACGGAGGGGTGTGGCGTAATGAAGCGCGCTTACGGATTGCCGCATACTTGAAAGAACATATCAAAGTATCGGTGATTGCTTAACACCTTTACTCCCTGCTGCTTTTATATCGGCAGGGGGTATTTCCTTAAAAGGATATTGAAGCATGACATACGAAGAATTTTTGAAAGAGAAAATCGCAATTGCATCATCAAGCGGTTTTTCTGTAGCCGAAAATGACATACATCCTATTTTAAAGCCTCATCAAAAAGATGCCGTAAAGTGGGCAATCGCCGGAGGCTGCCGTGCAATATTTGCAAGTTTTGGGCTTGGAAAAACAATCATGCAACTTGAGATACTCCGCTTGATTTTAGCAAGAGAAGGTGGCAAGGCGTTGATTGTAACACCTTTGAATATCGTTGACGAATTTTATCACGATGCGCAAACATTGCTTGATAATCTTCCTGTACGCTATATTAAAACACAGGAAGATATAGAGGTTGCAAGTGAAGCAATTCTTATTACAAACTACGAGCGGGTGCGGGACGGGAATATCAATCTTGAATCGTTCACTGCATGCAGTTTAGATGAAGCATCTGTTTTGCGCTCTTACGGCTCTAAAACGTATCAAGAGTTTTTACCGAAGTTTAAAAATATACGCTATAAGTTTGTTGCAACAGCGACGCCCTCTCCGAATAAATATAAAGAGCTTATCCATTACGCGGGCTTTTTAGGCGTAATGGATACCGGTCAAGCTCTTACCCGTTTTTTTAAACGGGATAGCACGAAAGCTAACAATCTTACACTTTATCCGCATAAAGAAAAAGAATTTTGGATATGGGTTTCCACGTGGGCGCTTTTTATTACAAAGCCTTCTGATGTCAATCCTTCCTATTCTGATAGCGGCTATAATTTACCGGCGCTCAATGTTATCTATCATAAGGTATCGGTTGATGATGCAACAGCCGGATATGAAGATGACGGGCAAGTAAAAATGTTTCGAGATGCCGCGCTCGGTTTAAAAGAAGCATCGAAAGAAAAGAGAGACAGTATCAGCGATCGAGTAGCGCAAACACTTCAGATAGTGCAGGCCGCCCCTGACGATCATTTTATCCTCTGGCATAATTTAGAAGCAGAGAGGCACGCTCTTCAAAAAGCCTTCCCTGATGCAGGTTTTGTGTATGGCAGTCAAGATCTTGAAAAGAACGTCGAAATTACGAGGGCGTTTAAAAGTGGCAAATTGCAATATCTTGCAACTAAGCCTGATATATCGGCGCAAGGCGGCAATATGCAATATCATTGCCACAAATGTATTTTTGTCGGTATTGATTATAAGTTCAATGATTTTATTCAAGCCGTACACCGCATCTATCGGTTTCAACAGTCTCATCCGGTTGAAGTACATATTATCTATACCGAAAGTGAACAAGCGGTATTAAAGGCATTAGAGGAGAAATGGGAGCAGCATAAGCATCTTGTATTCCAGATGACAGAGATTGTCCGTAAATACGGATTGTCTTCAATAACACTTGCAGAAAAGCTCGCTCGCACCATCGGTGTTGAAAGAAAGGTCGTTGAAGGGAAATGTTTCAAAGCGGTGTTAAACGATAACTGTATCGAGCTTCCTACAATGGCAGATAACACGGTTGATCTTGTTGTTACCTCAATTCCGTTTAGCAATCACTACGAGTATACCCCGACATATAACGATTTCGGACACAACGAAAATAACGAGAAATTCTTTCAACAGATGGATTTTCTCACTCCGCACCTCTTGCGGGTATTAAAACCCGGGCGACTTGCCTGTATCCATGTCAAAGACCGTATCTTGTTCGGTAATGCGACCGGAGACGGAATGCCGACAGTGGATCCTTTTAGCGACATGACAGTATTCCATTTTTTAAAGCATGGGTTTCGCTATATGGGGCGCATTATTATCACCACCGATGTCGTACGGGAAAACAATCAAACCTATCGGCTCGGATGGAGTGAGCAATGTAAAGACGGTTCAAAAATGGGTGTAGGATGCCCTGAATACATTCTGCTTTTCCGAAAGCTCCCAACCGATACGACGAAAGCATACGCAGATACGCCGGTACAAAAGACGAAAGAAGCATACAGCCGCGGCCGCTGGCAAATTGATGCGCACGCATATTGGAGATCAAGTGGTAATAGGCTCGTAACACTTGAGGAATTAAAAGAATGTCCGGTATCCGATATGCAAAAATTGTACCGGCGCTATTCAAAAGAACATATTTATGACTACAGCGAACATGTCCGGCTCGCAGAAGAACTGGACGAGGCACGGAAACTCCCGGCTTCATTTTCTGTTATTAGCAACGCTTCTCCAAGTGAGTATGTATGGGATGATGTCAATCGTATGTATACGCTCAATAGCGAGCAGTCTCGAAAAGCGCTGAATATGCACATTTGCCCGCTGCAAACAGATGTCGTTGAACGCCTTATTGAGCGATATTCAAATTCAGGTGAGGTTGTCTACGATCCGTTTGCGGGCCTTTTTACCGTGCCGTATATTGCCGTAAAAAAAGGCCGCTATGGTATTGGGCATGAGTTAAACGAGATTTCATTTAATGATGGCGTTGCGTATTTGAAAGAAGCTGATATTGAAAAGACAGTGCCAACGCTTTTTGATTTTGATGATTTTAAAATTGCAAAATAACGGAGCTTCAATATGGCGGAAAGTTTTATCTTTTATGAAACCTTTTCAAAACAATTAAAACTATTAGACAAAGAATTGCGCTATCAGTTTTATGAAGCGATTGTTGAATACGGGCTTTATGGTACGACGCCTCATTTTACGGGGCTTGAGGCGTGTGCATGGCTTCCAATACAAGAAGCTATCGACAATGCCAAAGCCCGCCGCATAAAAAACACCGAAGACGGGAAAAAAGGCGGACGGCCTGAAATACCGCAAGAAATACAGCAGGCAGTCTGTGAAGATTTAGAAGCAGGGATGACGCAAAAAGAAACCGCTGAAAAACATGGAGTATCACAACAAGTTGTATCAAAAATTAAAAAAGAGGTTTATGGTACCACGTACTATAAACCCTCGTCAAATACCACAAACCTTGATGTAGATGTAGATGTTGATGTAGATGTTGATGTTGATGTAGATGTTGATGTTAATGGTGATGGTAATGAAATAGTATCCCCGCCGGAAGAACCGGACGGGGGTGTAAAGCCTTCGCCTGTTAAAAAAACACAAACAATTCCGGAACAAGCGGAGCGTTTAGCGCACCTACTCTATGACCTCCACCGGCAGGTAGATCCTCACTTCACTACCAGTCAAAAGCATATCGAGCAATGGGCGAGAGATATCGAAAAACTCAACCGTATTGATAAACGCAGCTATGAAGACATTGAAAAAGTAATCCGTTGGGCTAAAACGGCGGGGAACTTCTGGTGTCCAAATATCATATCCGGTTCAAAGCTGCGAGAAAAATATCCGCAGGTATTTTTGCAAATGCAACAGCAATACACCCGCTCCCCACCGGAAGGAAAGAATAAGCGATTCGATTGCAATGTAACCGGCACTCAAGAAGAGATGCCGTTTTAAGCTCAAGGAGGAATTATGCGCACATGTGAAATAGAGCAAGCAAAAAACTATATTCCGCACTTTCGCGGCAGAGAGGAAACCTTTCACTGTGAAAAGCATGGAAATGTGCAGGTAATGCACCTAGAAGGATCGACCAAGCCGCCTAAATGCCCTGTGTGTATACAGGAGCGTGAAGAACAAAAAAAGAGAGAAGAAAAACTTGAAGAGCAGCGAATAAAAGAGCTCAAAGCAATGGGCATCCGCGACAAATATTTTAACGAAAGTTTTATCACGTATGAGCCGCAAAATGAAAAAGCAGCGAAATATCTTCACGATCTTTATGAGCTTGCCAAAAAATCCGCGCGATACATTCGTGCTGATGTACGGTAATAGCGGCACGGGCAAAAGCCACCTTGCAAGCGCGGCGGTTGTGCTTAACAACGCGGAATATACAACATGGCAATTCTTAGACTTGAGAATTCGATCGACGTATAACAGCTACGCGGCAAAAAAAACAGAATACCAGATGATAATGCACTATTGCACTATTCCGTTTCTTGTTATCGACGAAATCGAGAAAGGAAAGAACGAAGAAGCGAAAAGCAACTGCTTATCGCTTATTTGTCGTGAACGGCAC